>SDNO01000078.1 GCA_004524435.1 Candidatus Thorarchaeota archaeon
CAGTAGAAGCATGGTTGGGTCATGGTCCATGCCAATCATGCCGACTGCAGCCCTCCAACCCTCAAAATTGACCACAGTGCCGAACGGCCTACTCCGAATGAGAATCAATACTCTCTTCTCAGTGAACTCCATCATGAATCCTCCTATAGTCCAAGTGTGACAAATCGATCCGCCTGTCCAACAATCTCCGCTAGTTGTGTGAGTCCAGTTACCTCCACTCCGTCAATGAAATCCGCTCCCAGTTGATCAAATCCTCTCGCGGTAGTACATAATCCGCATGCCTGTATTTGGACGCCCAAGTCAGCCAACTCTTGGAAGCGTACATTCATGGGAACTTCCGGCTCGACGTCTTGGTTCAGATTCGCATTCATAACTGCATCCACAAAAAGAAAGACCTTGACTTCGTACCCCTTCGCTATGGCGGTCTTTGCTAGCTCATATAGGGTTTCACTGTTTTGGAATGTATAGGGTCCGGTGAGCAAGAGAATCCCGAGAGTCGTCATGATAACAGAACACATCCAATTGCGAATCAGTACCCAATTGGGAGTCTGTTTTAAAAACCATCCTCTATGGTGCATCGCCAGGCTTGGTCAACAACATTCATAACGCAATATCTGACCGCATCGTGTAACTAGAGTCGAGGTGTCTAACGGATGACAGAAGCAATCGAACTGGAGTTCGAAACCAAAGGCGGATCTGTTTCTCGGGAGAACCTACAGACCGGGGAAACCAAAGTAGATCTGACAGGACGAGGCATAACGAGTATTGGTCTTCACCCTTTGAGCAAGTTAGAGAATCTCGAGGAGTTATTTTTGAGGAGGAACAAGATCACCTATCTGGATCTTAGCCCTCTGAGTCATTGTGTACGTCTCAGGCTTCTTGAGCTTTCACGGAACGAACTCGAAAAGGTGGAACTGAGTCCCCTTGGGAGTCTGAATCACTTGGAAGAGATCAGTCTTGGAGCTAACAAGCTTACAGGCCTCGACCTCACTCCACTTTCGAACTGCAGCTCCCTCAACCGCCTCCGACTCTTCAATAATGCCCTGACTGCGGTGCATCTTGATTCACTAGCCAATATCACAAGTTTCCAGGACTTAGACCTTCAGAACAATGAGATTAAGGCAATCAACCTTGAACCGCTTGCGAGCTGCAAGAACCTCGAACAGCTCAATCTAATGTACAACCACCTAATTGAACTTGATCTCTCTCCCCTGGCAGAATGTCAGAAGCTGAAATTTCTCTACCTGCATCACAATGAGTTGCAGGCTATAGACTTGGATCCTCTGAAAGGATGCCATGAGCTGACGATTCTGCGATTAGGTGGAAACGACCTGCAGGGAATAGACCTCGCCCCTCTTCAGAGATGTACATCGCTTAAACGCCTAGGGCTCGCAATGAATGGCATCACTGAACTGGACCTAAGCCCTCTGTCTAGCTGTCAAGACTTGAGGGTCCTCGATATCGCAGGAAACCAACTCACTGAAATCGATTTGAGTCCCTTAGGGGACTGTGGCGACCTCGAAGAGGTGTATCTATTCTCTAACCATCCTCAAGAGAATGAGTTCGATGAATTGAACCTTAGCCCTCTCTTTCAGTGTGGCGAGCTCATGGATCTCGGAGTCCCGGTGGATGCCGACCTGATCGCGGACGAGAACCTGAAAGAACAGGATGAATTCCCACTCGCTATTGGAGAACTAATCGAGGAGAACAGGATAAGGTGGGTCTAGTCGGTAACATGACGCAAGTCTACAGAAAACAGCAAAGGCAATATACTGTCCAGTGTACGAAGAAAGAAGTGGAGGTATCTCATTGGTTGTAGAGATGGATGAAGGAACCCGAGAACAGGTTCAAGAGATGTTCACTGATTTGGAAGAGGATGTAACATTGCACGTTTTCCTCAAGGATCACGATTGCCTATACTGCAATGACACCCGCGAGATTGCGGAACAGGTGGCGGAACTGTCAGAGAAGGTCCATACCGAATTCCACGTGGGAGAGGTCGAAGATTCCCTGGCCAAGGAATTTGGAATACGATTCAGCCCGGCAATCGTAGTGCATGGGAAAGACGAGTACAAGATTCGGTTCTATGGTATCCCCGCAGGGCATGAGTTCGGAGCACTCATTGGTACCATTCTGGATGCCTCAACCGGAGCTGTACCCCTTCCTCCCGATATGATTGAGGATATCAGGGCCATAGACAGGCCTATCCACATCCAGGTATTTACTACTCCACAGTGTCCCTATTGCCCTAAGATGGTTCGCATGGCCAATCAGGCCGCGATACTGAATCCACTTATTGAGTCGGATATGATAGAGTCGCTAGAGTTCAAGGAACTTGCTCAACAATACGAGGTCTTCGGCGTCCCCAAGACGGTGCTTAACGAAACAATCTTCATCGAGGGAATGCCTGAGCCAGAGATGTTCATTGACAAGCTTTTCGACGCTGCCGACTAGAGCAGTGCATATGTCAATCACTCGTCATCCTGCTGACATGTGAATACGAAATCGTGTTCGTTGACAAATCTGTAGGCCTGATAAGCGGCATGAACCCCCTCGCCGACACCGGTTATTGCCTGCTTGAACTCGGTATTGACAACGTCACCGGCCGCAAAGACACCCTCGACATTAGTCCGGCTGCTGCGGTCAATGAGAATCTCGCCCTTATCGTTCGTTTCAATACCTAGCTTCTTGGCTAGCTCAGACCTCGGGATTCCACCGATGGCTATGAATACTCCATCAAGTGACAGTGTGTCAGAACCATTGTAAGGGTGGTCCAACTTCACCCCTGTCACACGATTCTCACCAAGTATCTCTGTGACATTTGTTTCATTGATGACCTCGATACGATTCTCTTTCTCCACCCGTTCCGCATTGATCGGCTCCGGGCGTATCTTTTTCTTTCTATAGATGATGTAGACCTTTGGGCAATACTTTGCAAGTAACAGCGCCTCCTTTGCAGCAGCATCGCTACCGCCAACAACTGCCACGGTTTTGTCTTTGAAAAGGGGGGCATCGCATAAGGCGCAGTAGCTGACGCCGCGATTGCGAAGCTCGTCATGCCCGGGCACATTAAGCTCACGCTCGCGCATCCCCGTGGCAAATATCAGCGTCTTCCCCAGAAACGTCTTCTTGTCTGTCACCACGTAGAAGCAATCCTGCTCACACCGAAACACATCCGTGACATTACCGGTTTCGAGATCAACCGGATAGTCCAGAGCGTGTTGTTTGAGTTTCTGAGAGAGCTCTGTCCCAGTCAACATGACAAAGCCGGGATAGTTGGCCACTTCATTGGTTTCAGTTATGGTGCCGCCCTCCACATCCCCTATGACAACAACACTGAGGTCGAGACGTGCAGCATACATGGCAGCCGCATATCCTGTCACACCGGATCCAATCACGATCACATCGTACACAACTCACTCCTCCAGCCTTCGCTTCATCCTTCGTTCGATACGGCGGTCGAACCCAACAAACACATCCTCGCCTATGACGGCAACAGGAATGGCCTTCTGACCACTCACATCAATCATCTCCTGCAGAATGGCTTCATCATCGAGGATACATCTTTCCTCGACCTGAACACCTGCCTCTTCAAGAAACGCCTTGACATTGGCTGAGTGCGGACATTTCGGTGCCATGTAGATCGTTACCTTTTCCAAAACAGACAGTCCTCCAAGTCTGCTACTATCTTGACATATTCATTCGAGAAGTACTCAAATAGATTACGACATGACTGCTTGTTGCCATCTGGAGCGCGAGACTGCCCGTTGATGGGCATGAGATAAAAGGGTGTATTCGTGAAGAAACGCAATTTCGAACATATGACAAATATCGAAATCTGACCTAAAACAGGTGTGCTTTGAATGAAAGAGGAGTCCTCCATAGACCTAGAGGTAAGCCTTCTACTGACGCTCATGCCCGACGCGGTACTGGCTGCAGATAGGGAACTTCGAATCACACATTGGAATCCTGCAGCAGAGAGTCTCCTAGGATACACCAAAGAGAGTATCCTCGGGCTGAGCATTCTAGAGGTCTTGGAACCGTCAGCACTCCCGACGCGGGAGGCCGGTAAGAAGTTTTCCGACGACTTTGACTCTAATCATGCGATGTGTCTCTTGACCCGGGTGAAAACTAGCAAGGGGGAGATGATCCCTGTAGAAGTCAGTGTCGGATTGAACAGCGACAGAGATGAGCAATATCTCATCTGCGTCCTCCATGACATCACAGATAGAATGGCAGCGGAACAGGCAATCCGGGCCAGTGAACGGAAGTACAAAGCCATAGCAGATAGGTCGCCCTTGGGAATTCTGATACTTCAGGGTCGGGGAGTTAAGTATTCCAACCCAGCCATGAGCCGGATTCTGGGTAAGGAGCCCGAGGAAATTATCTCCACCGACTTCAAGGGACTTGTTGCCCTGATCAGCCCGGCTGACAGAGGAACATTCCTCCAGTATGAAAATGCAGAGGATCTGGGAAAGCTGGACATGAGAAGCACAGCTCTTCAGATCGTCGGAACGGGTGACAGAAGGCGTTGGATTGAGCTCCACGGTTCAAGAGTAGACTACGAAGGAGATCCTGCTGTCCAAGTTCTGGCCCTTGATATCACTGAACGAAAGATGGCTGCCCAGAGGCTGCAGAAGGAGCGCGCTCTGTTTCTGAAGATTGCTAACACGGCAATCCAAGAAACCGACATGCGAAGACTCACGCAGATAGTCCTCGATGCCATCGCCGAGGCATCTGATTTTGTCAATGGCACAATACGACTGTACAACAAGGAAACAGATGCTCTTGAATTGCTAGCGAGTAGGGGACTGGACAAAACAACTCTGAAACCAGCAATCCCCGTATATCCTCAAGATAGGCAGATCCATTTGGGAGCGACTGTCGCTCAAGACAGGAAGTTCATGTTCATTCCCGACACGCACGAGAAGCCGGGCCTGTCAGAGAGCTATCCGAACATAGAGACCCTAGGCATCCGGTCAATGGTTGCGTGGCCTGTGATTGGTGGTTCAGGGGAGCTCTTGGCGGTTGTCCAGTTAGGTTCCATTCTTCCAGTAGAAGACAGGGACGCCATCGAACATCTGTTTGAAACAACGGCGGGTATGTGCGCCACTCTTATTGAGACTGCGAAGACCCAAAAGGCCCTGAGTGATAGCGAGAGCAGGCTCCGGGGCATTGTCTCTTCACTACACGAAGCGTTTCTGATGCTGCTTGACAAGAGTGGGAGAATCAACGACTACTGGTGTTCCACAGAGAGCGAGCAGAGGTACGGAACCAAACCCTTCTGGGATGAAGAGAGTAAACTAGAAAACATCCTCTCGAAGTCCAAAATAGCGGCGTGGCGTTCAGCAATCCAGCATGTGAACCAGACTGGTCAATCAAGCCGTGATGAATTCAGGCTCCGACTGGATAAGGGGGCCTTCTGGTTTGACATTGTTTTCTCACCTATGAAGGATGATGAGGGTAACGTCACGGGAACAGTTGCTGTGGCTATCGACATAACTGAGGAGAAACTCTCGGAACTAGAATTGAGGGCCTCCTATAGAGACCTTGAGTTATTTGCTTCGATATTGAGTCACGATATTCGAAATGACATCCAGCTCATACTTACAGAGGCCGAGGCCCAAGAGATACTCGGAGCTGGACAGCATGAGCTCGAACAATTCAGAAACTCAGCAAAGACTGCAGCAAAACGGATTGCCCGAACATTGACTGTTTTGGAGAGAGGAGAATCAGAGGGAGACCAGACCTTTGTCCAGACCCTTGAACAGGGTGTCAAACAAGCATCCGAGATCTATGCAAATCTAGAGATCAGCATGACCGTACCAGATGCCCTTCGAGAGCAGCGCGTCATAGCTGGACTACTCGTACCTACGGTCTTCGAGAATCTGCTGAGAAACAGCTCACAGTACGGCCAAGAGAAGACCAATGTGGAAATCACATTGGAACAATCACCCCATGACATGGTTGTTCACTATTCTGATGATGGACCAGGGATTCCCGATGAGCTGAGGGAGAAGCTGTTTCACAAAGGGACCTCCACCTCGGGTGGAGGGCTGGGCCTCTATCTTTGCCGTCAGGTGATACGGGGATATGGCGGTGATATCGAGTGGGTGAAACAGGGGGCCCTGCCAGGCGCTTCCTTCAGAATCAGACTCCCCTTAGCCTGATTACCCAGCTAGTCTTCAGAAAACAAGTGACCCTTGAGACATGTATGTTGGCGAATAGTCTTAAGTGAACAAGCCACGATTTACCGTACTGAAACACCGGAGGAGTTCGCGCGAATGAATAAAGAAGAAACGCTAGAATTCATTGATAAACAGATCGAGCTCGAGGAAAAGATTATCGAAATCGTCAAGAAGAACACTGCGACACTCGGCAACGATTTCGTGAAAGAGATGCTCTTAGCAATATCACAGGACTCGAAGAAGCACGCATCTCTTCTCAAATCGCTCAAGACGGCTGTTGAAGGGCCGACGCCTTTCATCTCCAGCGGCGAGCGGGATGAAATCAAAGAGGGAATTGAGAAGCACATAGAACTGGAGCAGATGGCCGTCGATAGCTACAAACAGCTGGCAGAGGGAAGCGACAACAAGCAGGTGAAAACCATTGCTCTCACCATCAGAGAGGATGAACTGCGACATCATGCCCTGCTCAAGGATCTACACAAGATGATAGTAGAACCAGAAACGCTCACCGAGGACATGCTCTGGGACATCATGTGGAAGGATACGCCTTGGAAAGGCAGTCCAGGCGGGTAGCATTGCCAAAGGTATCTGTGTGAAGACCCTTCGCATGGAAGGCCTAGGCTTCTCTCTGGCCAGACAAGGCCCACTGAGTGGACAATCTAGGCCGTTGGGACCCTTCTAGGGGATATGCTCTATCCCCATCATGAAGGGAGAGAGAACCGAACACCAGTCAGGAAACAGCAATGGCAATACATGATGGAAAGATATTAGTGTCCAACCGGACGGAAGTCATTGTTCAAGTGGCATCCATAACCTCCCCTAAGTTGGCGTGAGCGAATGAAAAGACAAGAAACAGCAGAACGCACTGACTTGAGAGACAGGGCGGTCTTTAGACAAACTGTTGAGGAGATTCTGCTTCCTACTGTAGAGCTTGACCTCAACTACAACATCATATATGCAAACAAGCGCGCCAAGAATCTTCTCTCAATAGATGATTCTGATCTACATTCTGGGATACACGCCAGTAGTCTGGTATCGGCGGAGCAGATGAATCTGGTTGAGAAGGGATTGCAGGCCCTGCGCGAAGGAGCTGAGCCTACGCCTATCACTCTCAACGTTGTTCGAAAAGACGGGGCGGAGATTCCAACAGAAACATGGGCCGATTTGATACTGGAAGCGGGCGAACCAGTCGGTTTTGTTGCGTATGTTTTGGATCTGACCCGACGTATGGCCATCGAGGAGAGGTTCCAAGAGAAGGAAGGTATCTTTCAGTTCATTGTCGAATACTCCAGCTTCGCCGGAATCTTCGTGATCAATGATAACTTTGAGTTCGAATATCTCAATGACAAACTCCTTGATATGATCGGACGAACCCGCAGCGAAGTGCTCGGTCATGATTTCCGGGAGTTTCTCCACCCTGACAGCATAGATCTTGTTGCTGAGAGATACATCAAACGTCAGCGAGGAGAAGATGTGCCCCGGGTCTACGAGTTCAAAATCATGCACAGTGATGGGACCTCGCGAGATGTCATCGTTAGTAGTAGTGTCATGGTAACAGGTGATAGCTCGGTTAAGACATTCGCTCAGATCCAGGATATCACCGAAGAGAAGCAAGCGCAACACGCACTCCGTGAGAGCGAACGAAAATACCGCAGGCTCCTCGAGACCATGGACTCTGGATTCTGTCTCGATGATGATCAAGGTAAGGCAATCCTGATCAACGATTCATTATGCAAAATGCTAGGTTATTCTTCACCCGACGACCTGATTGGAAAGTCCATCGCCAAGTGGACTTATGGATGGACCATGAAAGAAATCCGGGAGAAGATAGAAGAACGGAAGAAGGGAGAGGCTGACCACTACGAAATCGAACTTCTGCACCGAGATGGGCATATCATTCCTACGATAGTACACGCCTCGCCAGTCTTCGATGCCCAAGGAGAGTATCAAGGCAGCTTTGCAATCTTCACAGATGTTTCTGAGCTGAAGAATGCGGAGGCTGAGGTTAAGTTCCTCCTGGATCTGCTTCTGCATGACATCGGGAATCAGCTGCAGCTGATCGTAGCAGGTGCAGACTTGCTGAATGACGGGTCTGATGAGGAACAGATTAAGAACGCTCGCAGGTACGTCTTGGATGGGGCAAGTAGATGTCTGGAACTCATCGACAACATCAGGAGAGCAGAGAGGTTCAAGAGCGAACCACTCCGTGCAACCGACTTAGTGAGTTCCCTAAAGTCACAAACGCGACTCTTCGCAAGTCAATACAATGTCACACCTGAAGTCGAGGGGCTTCCATCTGACGTGCGTGTCATGGCAGACAGTGCCCTAGGACATCTCTTCTGGAATCTCATGGAGAACGGCATCAAACACAACCCAAACGGTGACAAGAGAATCTGGATACACGGAGTAACTCAGAACGATTTCTTCAAGCTCAGTTTTGGCGACAATGGCCCAGGTCTCAGTGAGAAAGAAAAGGAGGACCTCTTCAGACCCTCACGAAGATCTGCTGGAGTTGGCCTGCATCTCGTACGTCGGATCGTAGCAAAGTACGGGGGCCGACTCAAAGTAGACGACCGGGTCGAAGGACATCCTGAGAAAGGCCTGAGCGTCAGCGTTTCACTACAGATGGCAGAATAGACCAGAATTCTGCGAAGTAGACCCGCATTTCGAAAACAGAATCTGCCTAAGTCACACTCGCTGATAACCAGAAAATGATGAGTCTACTCTGCATATCTATCTGCAATCTCAACAAACTTGTAGTCGAGACTCTCGATACCGATGCCCGTTCTAGCTGATATGAGCTGGGTTTCCATCCCGTAGGGCTCGGCCAAACGATTCATCTCCTCCACTACTTCTTCAAAGGGAAGATTGAGAAGATCAATCTTGTTCCCCACGAGAATGAAACGCTCACCGTCCCCCGCTGAGAAGTCTAGGGAACTGTTCGTTTCCACAGTCGGCATCCAGTAGCCAAAGATAGAGTCAAGGGTGGCCATCTTGGTGACATCGAAGAAGAAGAGACCTATCTTGGCCCCGCGAATCATTCCCTTCAGAGCTTCGATAAATCTGAGCTGACCCCCAAAATCCCAGAGCGATAGGGTCATCGTCTTTCCGCTTGGGAGGTCGACTCGCTTCGTATCGAAACTAGCACCTACAGTGGTCTTCAGTGCGTTTGGGTCGGGGAAACTCCCTGTGGTCCACCTCGTCGTGAAGGATGTCTTACCTACCTCGGTCTCGCCTAACACTACTGCCTTCATTATGGCCATGCGTGCACCTCTCTGCTGTTATCCGCACGCATCTCCATTCATTCCTCTCATTAAATGTTACCTTGTATCCGTTGGGATGATTCTCGGACTAGTAGACAACATGGCACCACCAAGGACGACTACCATAGCCATCACACCAATGAAGGGTAGGTACTCCGCCAAGAACACAACAATGGCGGTGGCTAGTGCTGAAAACGCGAAGGCTACAAAGTTGCGCGCAGCACGATTAGAACCAACTCTTCGCAGCCTCCTGGCAACAAGCAGGTATCCGGCTATCCCCACCCCAAGGACCCCCAAGAGGTAGGGAACGAGGTCGGTGCTCATCCAGCGGTAATTGCCTAGAGTATCTACACGGATGATAGGATTCAGAAGCACAATCATTGCAGCGATGAATACCAGTACGCCGCGTCGTACGTAGCCAATTGTGTTCTTGCCAACAACGGAGTGTAGCCCTCCAACAACAAAGGCGCCGGCTCCGAAGAGGCCCACAATCCATTGAGCATAGGAGAGAACCGGATCCTCCATTGTGCCCGACAGTAGAACAATGGGATAAAACACCAGATGGACGATGAGTACTCCAGCCGTCGCCAATAGCGTGGCGGCCATATACAACGGAATTCGGGCACCGGTCTCAGCCGACTGCTCAAGGAAGAAATCTATCGAGCCAGCGCTGGCCACTATTATGATTGATGCCGCAAACACGAAGAGGGCAATCTGAAGGTCTGCTGCCACAGCCCGACTGATGAGTGCACCCAGTCCTATGGACGATCCCGTCATGACCGCTGTGAAGATAATGAAATAAGTGAAAATCCTTCTCCACGGTTTCAGCATAGAGGCCATAATAGAAGACGCGACCAATCCCGGCAAGAAGAGAATCAGGAAGAGATTGACAGATCTCAGGTCTATCTGCCGCCCGAAGGTACCTTGGGTGATGAATGCCCACGAAGTAAGAAAGGCACCTAGAAGCAGAAGGTTGCCCAGAGTAAATGGCGAAGGGGAATCGTATGCCAGCCATGCACCAAGGATGATAGCGACTATGACAGCAATCGTAAGGGCGTTCCCGAGAATTGGTGACACTTCAGTTGGGCTCTGGACGGCAACAAGAGCTGCTGCGGAGAGCGCAAGCACCGCAATCACGTATAGTCCCCGATGAATCTTCTTGCTGTCTGTTGCAACGTGTACTTCGGACAGAATGATGAACACCAAAAAGAAGGCAATCCATGTGCGTTGCCCGATGGTCCCTTGTACGAATGTTGTGTTGATCACGATGAATCCTAAAGTCACAGAGGCCGCTCCGAAGAACAGCAACGCTCTGAAGGTAGCATCTGTGACATCCTTGCGAATTCGGTACATGGACCGCCCAAATTCAATAGTTGAAGCCGTCAGAATCCCAGCCGTGAGAAGTGATGCAATCTGTACAGCAAGTGTGAAGTCCATTATGCCTCGACCTCCTGTACGGAAACGATGTTCGGACGTCTCCGTCGTGTAAGTCTTCTGAGCCCAGCAGGACTGCTGGCTAACATCATGAAACCGACCACGACCATGATGATTACTACGAGGGGGGGCCAGACCAGCCACATCTGATCTGAGAACATTGCAGCAAGTCCCGCACCTAGAGAGGCGAAGATGAACAGCATGAAACGGGCTGCCGCTGAAGCGGAGCCTGCTCGCCTAATCCTCAGAGCTACTCTGAAGAATGCAGTTGCAGCAATGAGAATGAGTACAGCGAGAGGGAGGTAGAGAGTATCAAGTTCGTATTTGCCCAGCCTTACAAGGGGATGACCGAGAAAAACGAAGGCACTTCCGATGAAGAATATCGAGTCTAGCGACACGCTGAGAACTCTCTCACTGGCGTTTGAGGATATCGCAGCAAGTAGCAGAGAGGAAACCGCAAGAACGCCAATCACCCAGTCGAGAAACAAGAAGTTAACGTCCCATATGTTGTGTGCAATGGTGACCCCACGTTCCATTGCCCTATTCCAGGCGATTGCCCAAGCGTTGCTGTGGGTGATAACCAGCAATGAAATACCCACTTGCGTGGTCGCAATGTAGGTCGGTGTTCTCGCACGGGTTAGTGAGGCCTGTTCAAGGAAGTAATCAAGAGGATACAGTGCTGCAAGCCCTCCGAAAGCAGCCACCAAGACGTAGACAAGTATCTGATAATCCTGTGAGAGCAGCGATGCAATTGCAAGGGAGCTGCTTGTAGTAAACGCAAAGAAACCAAGAGCAAGAATGACAATGAACCGCCAAGGCCGCGA
>SDNO01000079.1 GCA_004524435.1 Candidatus Thorarchaeota archaeon
ACTCAGATTTGCATCAATCCTGCCCACTCGATAGACTATTCTTCTCCCCTCCGTCAGGCACGGTATGAGTTCTTGATCAACCTCGGTCAGAGGGAATGCCCTGACAATGTTCAATGCAAACTCACGAAAGACTCGCACATCACCCTGGTAGCGATTCAAAAGATTTGCATACGAATCCTCGAATTCCAGAATCAAGTCAGCAAGCTTCTGACGATAGGGCTCAGGGTCGGTAACCGTGTTGAGACCCAGAACAGCAAGAACACTATCTCCCATCTCAAAAATGACACTTGAATGCCCCCACTGAACTGTTCTAAGACCATTCTTGGCCACCGTCATGATTGCCTGTATCAGCGCTGCTAGGAGGTCCGGGTCGACTTCCTTTGATGAACCGCCTGCGAGATCAGAGGTTACGGAACCATTGGCGTATGGAACTTGAACGAGTAACTCGCCGCTTATCAGACGAATCATCATGACATATCTAATACTTGAATTATCTACTTGCCCGCACATACTCCCATCCAGATTTGTTCCACGTAGGACAAGAAAAATCCTTCGGTGACTGGAACTACTGCAGAGGCATCTAGCCTGCCTATTAGAGATATTCCGAGGCCTCAATTCTCGCCAGAGCAAGACCGGCACTTCGAGAATAGTGCCTCATTATCTGCCAACAGAGGACTCCGTAGATTGGCAATGCAAGATAGGCGAACGGCGCTCCTAGGCTCAACCCCAGAATAATCATGGAGAATGTCCCAAGATAGCCGATAACATTGGGTAGAAGCTGAGCACGAAGGATTGACCAGCCACGGATTGGCATCTGAACCGAAGAGCCTCTCTGTCTGGTTACCATCCGCTGCGCCTTGAAATCACCCCCAATGGCTGCTGCATTCGCTGCAACGGCCCCCGAGGCCAGATTGGTGAACACGGCCGCACCGATGATCAGGGGGATGTAGAACCAGAAAGATACGTACACTAGTAGGATAAGTACTCCTACGAGAGAACTTGCCGCAATTGTGAATGGCACTGCCGAGTAGATCTTCCCACGGACATAGTCTTCCATATTGGTAGCGGCGAGTTGCAGGTTAAGCAGATTCCGACCCTCATAGACAGTTTCGTAGCCAGCAAAGTAGAGACCATAAGACGTCGAGAATGGGATGAGTGCTGCAATGATCAGGAATGGTGTGAAGAAGCCCATCCCTTCTGGATTGGTGAGAACTGGTATGAAGAAGAAGATGACAAACTGAAGAGGGCCCATGAGGTACCGGGCAAAGACCCGAGACTCCCGGCGAACATTGGTGATGTTGTACCAGATCGAGGCACTTATGGTCTTGTTGAAGGTAAAACCAGGTATGGGTTGCGGGTCCCACGGCTCATGCTCAATCACTATTTCCTCCTTCGAACTCCTTTTTGATCCGCTCATCAGCCACCCGCTATAGTGCGCCTTCTCACTGACAACAGCATTAAGATAAGCGAGGCCCCCAGCAAACAGAGCATAGACGCCCACCACCAAAATCTGGATCAATCCGAAGTCTGCGCCAACCAGAAGACCAAGTATAATGACACTTACAGAGTACCCTGGCGTCAGGTCTGAAGTCAGGCCGATTTGCTCAGCCAATTGGAAAAACCACTCAAAGAGGGCTGAGTCTTCGGAGGAGTAGAGAAAGTAATACCATATCACGCTGAAGAGGATTGCCAGAGTGCTCATCAGGAAGTATCCCACTTGGCGGAGTCTTCGCCGACCCGCGACGATTCTTGAGAACAAGAGGCCGAGGAGGCCTCCGAAGGCAACGCCAATTGTGACGAGCACGAGCATGAACACAAGGTAGGAGATGATAGCAAGGAATGCCAGTGGTAGTGGAGAGACAATTGCAAACCCAATGATGAGTGGGGTACCAATCACGAGCCACAGAAGTGAGCTATAGACGATGATAATGATGGTCTTCTCTAAGAACAGAGTCCGAAGAGAGATTGGCATCGTCATGAGATATTCCATTCTCTGGCTGTTAGCAACAGTAGTGGCTGACACCATAATGGAACCTATGAATGAAAAGAGCAGTATGATATTGAACAGCGTAGAGCCGATTGCTAGGTTCTGAGAGATCAATGCAGCAATCGTATTCCACCCAATGAGCGGCACAATCCACGTTACAGCCAGAATGATGACAACGGCAACCACTATCGCAATGATGGGCCCCAAGAACCTCCGAAAGACACTCTTCTGTTCGGACCGCCTCCCTGTGCCAACAAACCGGAAGGTCTGGTTCAGGTCCTGCCTAAGCAGAATGAGGAGGTCTGTCAGGCTCACCCTTCGTCACCTGCGTCGCCCAGATACTGAGCAATCATCTGCATATCGGGGCCCCCAGTCAAGTCCAAGAAGATCTCCTCAAGGCTGGCCTGACCCTTGGCCTTCTGTCGTAATTGGTCCATTGTGCCTTCTGCCACCATCCGTCCCTCCTGAATGATGCCAATACGATCAGCCATCTGCTCTGCAATCTCAAGAATATGCGTTGACATGAGGACCGTAGCTCCACGGGAACTTAACCCATTGAGAACCTCCTTGATAGTTGCAGCACCACGTGGGTCGATGCCTGCCTGAAACTCATCGAGTATGAGTACCTTCGGTCGATGTACCAATGCTGCGATAAGACCAATCTTGCGCGCCATACCCTTTGAGTAGGTCTCAATCAGATCATCACTGGCATCCCTGATATCGAGAAGGGTGAGAAGCTCGTCAATCTCCTCTTCACGCTCTGCACCACGCTCAATTCTCCACATGTCAGCAACATAGTTCACATACTCCCAGCCAGTCAGACGTTCGGGTAGGACCGGTTCTTCGGGCACGTAACCCATCACGCGCTTTGCAGCGACAATATCTTTGCGAATATCGTGACCTGATATCCGGGCAGTGCCCTCGGTGGGACGGAGTAGTCCAAGAAGCATACGCATGGTTGTGGATTTGCCCGACCCATTGGGCCCTAGTAACGCATAGGTTTCACCAGGTGATACGGTGAAGCTGAGGTGATCCACTGCCGTGAATTCATTGAACTTCTTCGTGAGTTCTTGAGCCTCGATCATCTAAATCAGGTCTATGCCTCGTTAGATTTCTTTTATGCGTTCGCATGCAAGAAAGCACTCCAAAAAAAGCTTAATATGCCGCTCCATGGTGCCAAGACACCATGCCACTGGAAAATTGGCGATTACTGGATTTGGGAGCCCTAGATGCACTCGATACTCAGGTCATCTATGATATGGTTGCACAGGCTATCACTGAGGACGAAGCTGAGAATACCCTGATAATTTGCTGGCCGAAGGAACCATTGGTCTGTCTTGGATACTTCCAAGAGGCAGAGAAAGACGTAGACCTGGAGTACTGTCGCAAGAACAACCTGTTGGTTGTGAGAAGGGTCATCGGAGGCGGTGGCGTCTACCTAGATGATGGTCAGCTCTTCTATCAGACCATAGGACGTATAGACAGTCCAACGACGCCGAAGAATATTGATGCATACTATCGCAAATTCTTAGCTGCGCCTGTACAGGCCTACAGGAACCTAGGAATCGATGCGGAGTTCAAGCCAGTAAATGATATCCAAGTCAACGGGAAGAAGATTTCCGGAAATGGAGCAGGCGATGTCGGTGATGCAAGGATAAACACTGGCAACATAATCTTTGACTTCGACTACGAATCAATGGTCCGTGTCCTCAAGGTGCCAAGTGAGAAGTTCCGGGATAAAATCTACAAGAGCCTTCGAGAGCGCATGACCACTATAGAGAGAGAAACTGGATCGATGCCCGACAGAACTGAGGTGAAACATGACCTCATTCGCCTCTATGAGGAGACTCTCGACATCGAGCTAGATAAGGGATCGCTGTCGTCATGGGAGAAGTCCAAGATGGAACAGCTCCGTGAGAAGTACGTTTCGAAGGACTGGTTGTTCTGGAGGAAGGGGCGGAAGTTCGATGTTGCTCATCAAGTGAAGATCTCCGCCACTGCATCCTTGGGCACCTCCAATTTCAAAGCAGAGGGAGGGCTCATCCGGGTGACTACGGAGATTGTGGAAGGCAAGATAGAGGAGATTGTTGTCAGCGGCGATTTCTTTATCATTCCATCGAGCGGAATTGAGATGCTGGAATGGGCGCTCACAGGAGCCAAGGCAGAAAGAGAAGATATACTGCAGAGAATCAAGGGACTCTACTCGGATAGAGAGATTCAATCCCCCGGTGTTACACCAGAAGATATCACAGAAGCCGTGATTCTGGCTGTGAAAGAAACCTGACTTCGATCGAACTAGGTGATGCCTACTCCTCCATATCGTCTTCTGATAAGGGGAGGCATTCTTATGTCTGGGGATGCCTAGGCGAGAGCGTAGGGTATTGGTGCCTACGATGAAAGGCAACATAGAGTTCAGAGTCAGAGTCCCCGGGAGAGTGTGTCTTTTCGGTGAGCATAGCGACTATCTCGGTCTGGATGTCATCTCAGCTTCCATCGACAGATACATCGAACTGAGCGTTGCACCCCGTGAAGATGATGTGGTCACAATTCTCTATTCAGATCTAGACGAAAAGGAGCATTTCTCTGCAGAGTCAGAGGCGGCCTATCTCAAGAAACGCGACTACGTCAGAAGTGCTTTCAACACGATTAGAAGAAGGGGATCTAGGAGTCTACCTGGTGCGGACATTACCGTGGCCGGGCGAATCCCTATTGCAGCAGGCCTCTCCAGTTCAAGCGCATTGACCGTTGGGGCCATACTAGTATTCGCCAGACTGGCAGGTCTTCACCTCACGCCAGATGATGTTGCCAGAGTCGCCTTCCAAGCAGAGGTACTGGAATTTGGCGAGAGTGGGGGGAAACAGGACCACTTCACTATTGCCTACGGAGGTATCGTTCATCTCGATGTTGGCAACGACTACCGTGTCACACAACTCCCTGCGGAGCTCTCGGGTCTGGTCATTGGCAATTCAGGCGAACAGAAGGAAGACACTGTTGGAGACCTCGCCCACCTGCGTGGAACAATCGAGGAGGAATATGAAACAATCAAAGAATCTATCGAAGAGTTTGATCCCCGAGAAACGGACCTCGAGAAGGTACAGAGTTCCTCAAGCCAAGCACAGACTGTGCCCAGAAGAATGGCGGAGGCCACCCTACAGAATCGTGATCTCACTGCTCGGGCAAAGAAATTGTTGAGTAAAAAGATTCCTAACTCAGAGAAGCTGGGTCAGCTCATTGACGACCACCATGCCATCTTGCGTGATGGACTTGGTCGATCTACAAAAAAGATTGAACGCATGATCAGGGCAGCCAAGACCGCAGGAGCGCTCGGTTGCAAGATCAATGGGAGTGGTGGTGGAGGCACCATACTCGCGTATGCCCCCGGCAAAGAGAGGGAAGTCATGGATGCAATAGAAAGTGCCAGTGGTACTGCCTTCGAGGTGAGCGTGGGCCAGGGGGCTTCCCTGACCCGAGTTAGATAGTGACTCAGCCTTCTTCGAGTTCCTTCATTCGTTGCTCGACAAGCTCAAGGATGTCTTCTTTCATCTTCTTGCCTTCTGAGATGATGCGTTCGACCTCCTCACTTGCCTTCTTCACGAACGACTTGTCCTTGATATTGCCCAAGTTAATCCGGACGTTTAGAGCCGCACCCTCAATCGCGGCCATCAGAGCGTGTGCGGCGCAACCTGCGTCCGTAATCGCATTGATGTTCCCCTTATCCGCGGCAATCTTTGCATGCTCGAGCGCGTTGAAAGAGTGGCGCATTGTCTGAAGAGGTATCTCAGCAGCGTGGATAGTCGCAGACTCTATGGCTGCCTCCTTCTCTTCCTTCTGCTTGACTGTGTCTTCAGGCATCTTGTAGGCCGTCATGACCTTGTCAAAGGCATCGGAGTCTTCTTCAACAAGCCCCATTAGGACACCTCGGTCATTTTCACAGGCATGGCGATGTTCGAGCATCTCTTCTCGGATTGCAGCAAACTTACGACCAGAGAGAGATAGGCCGGTGACCATGCAGACAAGTGCTCCGCCAAAAGAACCCATTGCTGCGGCCACACTACCGCCACCTGGAGTTGCTCTTGCTCGACGGACCTGGTCTGCAAACTCAATGAGCGACATCTCACTGAATTCCTTCTCTTCGGGACCCTCTCCTCCGCCAAGGTAGTGCAGATCCAGAATCATCTCCTCGTCTAGCTTCTCAGGCTGAACGTAGTACTCGAATGCGTCAAGTATCGCAAATAGTGGAATCATCCCCACTATCTCGGTTTCAACAACGGTCGCTCCGAAACGGCGTGCCTCATTGCGCACCACCTCAAGTACCTGGTGAATCTTGGTTCGTTTGGGATGGATGAGATTCAGAGAGACCTGCGTCATGCCCTTCTCCGGGAGATCAAGACCGATTCCCTGAACGTAGACGAAACCGCCTGTAGTGGCTCGGACGGCGTTGGCACACGTCTTCGCCACCTCTACGTTAGTGGTATTCAGATTGCAGTTGAATGCTATGAGGAAGTGCCGTGCCCCTGTGGCTGTTGCCCCGGCCGTAGGATGAATCTTGTTTGGTCCATAGTCAGGGTTCTTCTCGGGCTCGGCACCTATCATCTCACGAAGTCCTTCGAACTCGCCCTGTCGGATATTAGGGAGCTCCCTACGATCGATACGAGTTGCAGACTCGGCATAGAGATAGACAGGCACATCATGTTTGGATGAGTATTCCTCTGCAAACTGTTTCGATACTTCGATGCATTCTCCAATCGTCGTTCCGTGGAGGGGGATGAAGGGGACTACGTCCACCGCGCCCATCCGGGGATGAGCACCCTCGTGCTGGGTCAGATCAATCTTCTCAACAGCAACATCCGCCGCTCTCAGCGCAGCTTCCTTGACTTTTTGGGGTTCACCAATAAACGTGAATACAGAGCGGTTGTGATCTGGGTCAAACTCGATATCGAGGAGTCTGACACCCTCTACGCTCTTTATGGCATCCGCAAGTGCGTCTATGACCTCTTTGCGTCGCCCTTCTGAGAAATTGGGTACGCATTCAACGATTTTCATTCTGAGTCACTGTGGCCGCACACTCCAATCATCTAGAAAAGCGTTTGGGCATGACATCGCTAGAATGGCCGGGTTTATGTACTAGAACGGACAAGAAATGTAGATTGCAGACTTGGCACGGGGTGAGTCGAACATGGAACACAGCTCGAGAAGTGAGGTTGTTGCAGGTCTAGTCTGGCCTACAAGCCATGCCCTATCTGTTCTAAAGAACCACAGAGTCCGAAGTATTGCTATTCTCTTCGTGCTAGCTGACGTATGAACCATAGTCGATGGCGCCCGTGGTCAGAACATTTGTCTGAGCTTGTTGGAAGGAGTACGCTGCAAGGACGTTCTTCAGTAACATTGTGATTGTCATGGGGCCCACACCGCCGGGCACCGGTGTGATGTAGGATGCGATCTCCTTCACGGCCTCAAAGTCCACATCACCGTGAGGGGTTGCAACATCAATCACTATGGCACCCTCTTTGACCATATCTTTGGTGATGAAGAAAGGATCCTCATCACCTTGACGTCGTCCAACTGCGGTCACAAGAATGTCGGCCTGTTTTGTCACGGATTCTAGATCCCGAGTGTGTGAGTGACATATCGTTACTGTGATGTTTCTATTGAGTAGTAGCATCACCAATGGTTTTCCGACTATTGTGGACCGGTTGATAATCACTCCATGCATTCCATCCAGATTGACCCCTAGGGAGTCTAGCATGGTGACAATGCCCTGCGGTGTAGCAGAGGATAGCATCTCACCGCCATAGAACAGCCGATAGATATTACGAGGCGAGAAACCGTCGACATCTTTGCTCGGATCGATTGCGCTGATGATAGTCTCCTCATCGATGTGCCGTGGCAGGGGCAGCTGCACAAGAATCCCGTGAATGCTGACGTCCCGATTCAAATCCTCAATGAGCTCCATCAGGTCCTCCTCACTTGTATCTGTTGGCAAGGTATGTCCATCTGAAATGATACCCACCTTCTTGCATGCACGATGTTTCATCCGAACGTACATCTTAGAGCCCGGGTCCTCTCCGACTATCACAGTGGTTAGTTTTGGAGCGATTCCGTGCAGCTCTGTAAGCCGCTCCACTTCAGTGGCAATTTGGGATCGTATCTCATTACTCAGTTTCTTGCCATCGATGACCTTGCCGTCCAGGAAATCTTCTGGCTTGAGCGATTTCACCAGTCATCTCCTCCTAGAAGACTCCGTAGATGTCGCCCTCTTCATCAAGTCCCATTCCGATAGCTGCAGGCTCTTTCGGCAGACCAGGCATTAACATAACATCGCCCATGTAGACAATGACAAAGCCGGCACCTGCGCTCACATCAACACCTCGGACAAAGACCTCAAAGTCCGTGGGGCGCCCCTTAAGCTGGGGATTATCAGAGAGACTGAATTGTGTCTTGGCAACACAGATTGGCAACTCTCCGTATCCACGGCGCTCAAGCGACCGAATCTGGCCACGAGCATCATCGGAAAAGAGAGCACCATTTGCACCGTAGACCTTCTTAGCAATTTTCTCAATCTTGGTCCTCAGGCCATCTTTCAGCTCGTATGAGTGTTTCACCTTGGCATCTTCGTCAATGATTCCCAGTACAGTGGAGGCTAAATCTTTTCCACCCTCACTGCCCTCTGCATACACTTCTGAGACTTCCATGGGCCAGCCCTGTTCTTCGCAGAATGAACGAAGCTTCTCCACATCCCCGTCTGTATCATCTGGGAATCTGTTCAGTGTAATGACTGCAGGAAGCCCGAAGTTATGGATATTCTCAACATGTTTCTGGAGATTCGGAAAACCGTCGACGAGCTTGCCATCACCATGATCCTTGAGGGCACGGATGGACGTGACAAGGACTACTGCATTGACATCGAAGTCTCCTGCACGGGTCACTATGTTCAGGAACTTCTCTGCACCCAGGTCGGCACCGAAGCCCGCTTCGATAACGACATAGTCAAAGAGCCTCAACGCTATGTCCGTTGCTATCACTGAGTTCGTGCCGTGGGCAATATTGGCGAATGGTCCGGTATGGATGATAGCAGGCGTTCCCTCACTGGTCTGCACAAGATTGGGTTTCAGAGCATCCCGGAGGAGGACACTCATCGCACCCTCAGCCTTGAGGTCTCCAGCATGCACCTCCTTCAGGTTCATGTCCCGTGAGAGGAGAATCTTAGAGAGACGCTCCTCTAAGTTGTTGTGGTCCTTTGCCAAGGCAAGAATAGCCATGATTTCCGAGGCGGCCGTGATGACGAATCGATCTTCTCGGGGGAATCCGTTGTGTTTGCCTCCTTGCCCAACGGTAACCTCTCTGAGGGCACGATCATTCATATCAATGGCCCGGGGCCAATAGACTCGCCTGATGTCTATTCCAAGTTCGTTGTCTTGGTGTACGTGATTGTCCATCATTGCTGAGAGAAGATTATGTGCGGCCGTGATCGAAGGGAAGTCAGCTGTGAACATCAGATTGATTCGGTCAGAAGGTAGAACCTTGGACTTGCCCCCGCCGGTTGCACCGCCCTTAATTCCAAACACAGGTCCAAGGGATGGCTCTCTCAGAGTCACAACAGCATTGTGGCCCAATGCATTGAGAGCCATGGATAAACCGATCGAGTTGGTTGTCTTACCCTCTCCGGCCGGTGTCGGCGTGGTGGCCGTGACCAAAATCAGCTTGCCCTTTCTCTCGCCAAGTTTCTTTCGAATGTTCAGCTCAATCTTCGCCATGTAGTTCCCGTATGGCTCAAGGTATTCTTCTGGAATCCCAGCCTTCTCTGCTACTTCTCTTATGTGAATCATCATGCTACACCAGTGATGGTAAACTATCGATTAGTTGATTCTAGCGATGCTAACCTTTCTACATAAAGACCACCCTATGAGCTCTCTGGCTGCCTCGGGAATCATGCCTTAGTACTCTATCAACATCTCTCCAAAAGAACATAAGCAGGCTTGCCTAGAGAATGGATGGGCTGATTGAAATGGAGAGGCTTCCCCTCGAGGCACTACCAGATGCACTACCTGACGGAATAGATGTAGAGAACTATGTGATATGCACCTACTATGTGGGTCTTCCACCTTTTATGGATGCAAAACAGGTCGCACATGCCGCGGCTGTTGAGCAAAGCACGGGGACCTGGACGATGGTTCCTGGTGAAACCCTAGAGGTGCGCAAGAGACATGTGGCGAAGGTGATTGGTATCTATGAAGTACCACAGTACGAGTATAGTACACCAAAAGACCTTGAACGGCGTCAGTACATCATACAGGTTGCATATCCATGGGAGAACTTCGGCAGACAGATTCCGATGTTGCTCAGCACGGTCATCGGAAACATCTCGCTAGGAGGGCGAATCAAGTGCCTTGATATGCGCTTCCCGAAGGAATGGTTGAAGGGCTTCAAGGGTCCGCAATATGGAATCAAGGGCCTTCGGAAGCTTCTCGGTGTCAAGAAACGGCCACTGTTGAACAATATGATCAAACCTTGTGTCTACACATCGGCCAAGATGGGAGCGGATCTGGCATATCAGGCGGCTGTTGGAGGAGCTGACATAATCAAAGATGACGAGCTTCTCGCCGACCCAGAATTCAACACGCTGGAGGAGAGGATACCGCTGTTCATGGAGGCTTTGGACAAGGCAGACTCGGAGAAGGGAGAGAAGACGTTGTTCACTGTGAATATCACGGATAGTGTTCCGAAGCTGTTTGAGAATGCCGAGAGAGCCATCGAATTGGGAGCCAATGCCCTCATGGTGAACTTCCTAGCTGTCGGATACTCTGCATTCAGACACGTGTGTGACACGGTGGATGTGCCCGTTCTCTCACATATGGACATCACCGGGGCACTCTCGTACTCGCCCATAACGGGTATAGGATCGAATATTGTAATCGGAAAGCTCACCCGGATTTGCGGCTCAGATATTACGGTCTTCCCAGCGCCCTACGGAAAGGCACCTCTCCTGAAGGAACGATTCTTGGCCATGGCACATGACATGGTTATGCCTCTCAGAAACATCAAACCAAGTATGCCTATGCCCAGTGGCGGAATATCTCAGGGCATGGTAGAGGAGGCGGTCGATGACCTCGGACCGGACATTGTGATAGGCTCAGGAGGGGCGATACACGCCCATCCAGATGGCCCGAGAGCCGGAGCCATTGCATTCAGGCAGGCCATCGAAGCCAAGATGAAAGGAATTCATGTCAGTGTCTATGCCAAGGAGCATGAGGAACTCAAGAAAGCAATGGACTCATGGGGCTCTGGCCGGACTGGTTTCGACCTGTAGTGGTTGGAAGCTAGTGAGAAGGTACCGAGAGGCTCAGTGAGCCTCTCTGTTCATTTCTTCCCAGAGACCCTTGTTCTTCTTGTAGTACTTCTTCATAATCTCGTAGAGCCTATCATAGGTCTCGAAAGTTTCAGCGTTGGGCTCGAACACGCGGTCCACCTTTATCTTGTCTGAAACCTGATTGAAATCCTGCAGCTCACCTAGGCCCACGAAGGCAACCATAGATACCCCTATGCTCCCGGCTGCCGCTGGATGTCGCATTCGGTTTATTGGCTTCTGAAGGATGTCAGCGTATATCTGTGGCCAGAGATCCGACTTCGCACATCCACCAATCATATTGATCTTTGGCACATTACCCAACATCTTTCGCTTCTCGACCCCCTCCAACATCCAGCGCGTATGAAA
>SDNO01000080.1 GCA_004524435.1 Candidatus Thorarchaeota archaeon
CGTAAACTGTTATATGACCTGCAACCCCTTCTGTAACCATCAAGTGATTTCATGGCAGGCAGATAGACGAAACCGAAGTCCTACAAAACGCAAGGGCTTCAAGGGGTGTGTGTATGAGGATCCTTCACGTCGATGATGAGCAGGACTTTCTTGAGATAGCGAAGGTATTTCTCAGAAAGGAAAACGACAGGTTCGAGATCACCTCAACGACTTCTGCAAGAGAGGCACTCAATCTGCTCCAAGAGGGCGATTACGACATCGTCGTTGCTGATTACGCCATGCCAGAGATGGATGGTCTTGAGTTGCTCGAGGCCATCAGAAAGGAAACGGACATACCCTTCATTCTTTTCACGGGGAAGAGCCGTGAAGAAGTCGCAATAAATGCGCTGAATTTGGGGGCAGATAGATACCTGCAGAAGAGCCACGACATCCGAACCCAGTATCAGATGCTAGCGAAGGTCATAGCCCAAGAGGCGGAACGCTATAGGGCAGTCAAGGAGCGGAGGGAAGCCCAACTCAAGCTTGCCAAGTCTGAAAGAGAGAAGGCAGTTATTCTCGATAGCTCGCCCTTTCACATCCTGCTACAAGACCTGGAACATAGAGTCATCTGGGCCAATAGATCGGCCGCTGAATCGGTGGGCGAAGCACCTGAGGAGTTAGTGGGCCGGAGATGTTACGTCATCTGGGCCGATCGTGACACGCCCTGCGAGGGATGCCCAGTCCGTAAATCATGGAATGCGGGAAGACCTGAGAGCAGTGAGCGAGGAACACCTGACGGCAGATGGTGGCTCGTCACTGGTGCCCCCGTCGAAGATGAGGAGGGCAACCTTGTTGGAGCAGTAGAAATCACTCTCGATATAACTAAGCAGAAGCGAATCGAGAGGCGACGAGAGCTTCTACATTCACTCCTTAGTCATGATGTTGGAAACAGGATACAGATTGTTCAGGCTGCGCTGGATCTACTCAAAGACACGAACCTCACAGAGAATCAGGCAGCCCTTGTCGACAAAGCACTGGCAGGGGTTCGGCGGCAGGCAGACATCATAGAGAGGGTTCGGATGCTGAGGGAGCTGGACAGGGACGAGGGATTGGCATCCATTGATGTCGCAGAAGTTGTAAACTCCGTGATTGCCGACAACAGCTTTCATCAAACAGAAACCGGGATGGACATCGTTGCCGACCTGCCCAATGAGAAACTGATGGTTTATGGAGGGCGCCTACTGAGACCCTTGTTCAGCAATCTGATAGAGAACTCTCTAAACCATTCCCAGGGAAGTATGGTCAGAATCACCGCACGCACTGCGGATTCCAATGTCATAGTAGTCGTAGAAGATGATGGACTAGGAATCACAAGCGAACTCCGAGAAGAGATACTGAGTACTCGTTTCGATGACGAGAATCGGACCTCCTCTGGACTAGGACTCTATCTCGTGAAGGAGATCGCGGCAACCTATGGCGGGAGTATCGACATTCAAGAATCAGAACTCGGTGGAACTCGAGTTGATGTGCATCTCCGCAAGGCGAGCTAGTAGACGCTCTTGGAGCTTATTCTCGTCTTCACTCTGCCAGATCTCGCTCTTCATGAAACCGCACCCAACGCCTTTCAGTGTGCACTGAAGCCGCCGTCGACAACAAGTACTTCTCCCGTGACAAATGATGACATGTCTGAGGAAAGAAAGAGGACTGCTTGGGCAACCTCCTCGGATCTTCCAAAACGCCCGAGAGGATATCCCTTCAGCCGCCTCGCCCGAACCTCCTCTATGTCCCCCTGCCGCCGCATGACGCGATCTAGCATGGGAGTGTCGATAGCACCTGGGCAGATGCAGTTTACCCTGATTCCATAGGGACCCAAGTCTATTGCCAGGGCTCTCGACAGCGCGATGATACCACCTTTGGTAGCGGAGTAGACAGTCGAAAACGAGCCAATCAACCCAGCCACAGAGGAGTTGTTAACGATTGCACCTTGACCTTTCTCCATCATGTGAGGAATGACCTCTTTGCAGCAGAGATAGACAGACTTCAGGTTTGTGTCCATGGAGATATCCCATTCATCCTCAGTTGTATCCTGAAGTTGCTTCACAACTTCTCGACCAGCGTTGTTGAAGAGGATGTCCACACCCCCTAACTGAAGGGCACTATTGACCAGAGTCTGCACTGCTTCTCGTTCCGAAACGTCCGTATGAACGAATAGGCTCTCGGGTTGCATCTCCCGTATATTCTCAATGACCTCGCTACCCAGATACCTATCGATATCAGCACCTACTACAACCGCGCCTTCGGTGGCGAAGAGCTTGGCTGTAGCCTCCCCAATTCCAGATGCAACGCCTGTGATGATAGCGATCTTGCCTTCAAGCAAGTTCATCCGCCATCAGCTCCTGCATTCCTGCAGACCGTAGCTATTTCGCTTGGAGTAGCAATCCAGACGTCACCCTGCTCTTTGATACGGTGGATGAATCGCTCAAGCATCTTGGCTCGCGAGGGGACGCCCGTGATCTGCGGATGCATGACAACCATGAGATACAGGCCCTCCTCATAGCATGCTTCGAACTCGTCCATCCAAATGTCCGAAACCTTCCTGTGGCTGCTCACCCCACTCTGATACTCGAGAGGGGGGAAGTAGTTGAACCCGAAGTGTACCCAATCATCCATGTACCACTTGAATGGTAACTCGATGAGCGTTCCCTGCCCAGTCGCGATGATATAGGGGTTGTCTCTGTCCATCATTGAGGAGTCATAGAGGAAATCGAACTCTGTCAGTAGGTCGAGCGTGTGCTCGCTGAGATCCGTAGCCGGAGCTCGATACCCCATTGGTCTTCTTCCAGTGAGATCCTCAAGAATCTCGATGCCACGGACTATCTCATCACGTTCATCATCTGGAGAGAGCCGGGCAGGATTAGTGTGTGTGTAACCATGATGGCCAACCTCGTGGGCCGCCTCAGCAATATCTACGGTCAGCTCGGAGTACTCCTCAGCAACCACTCCAGGAATGAAGAAGCATGCCTTCACATCATGGCGATTCAGGAGTCTCAGAATCCTAGGAACTCCCTCCTGAGGCCCATACCTCCCTTGTGATAGAACCACTGGGTTATCTCGTTCAATACCATGTCTTCTCAAGATATTCCGCCATGAAATCTCAGCATCAAAATCGAAGGTTAGGCAAACAGCACATTTGGCTCCATTTGGCCACTTCATTTCTATCACCTATTCTCCAACGCCACACCAATCCATCATAACCCCAGCAATAACCTGTGCCGTCTTCACGAGAGAGTCGATAGAAACACTCTCGTCATACGAGTGGATACGCTCTGCATAGGGACCACAAGTGACAGCAGGAGTTCCATTGTGCACGAAGTATCTCGTGTCAAGTCCCGATGACCCGCCGATGTAAGAGGGTTCCGAATCTGTCACCCTACTCACATTCTCTCGAACGGTCTGAACAAAGGAGTCATCCTTAGAGAGCTCATGCGGCCGAGATTTCCATCCGAACCATTCTATCTCAGGAGGGTTCTCGGAGAGCCAATCATCAGCCCTTGCAGCGTCTGCTACAGTTTCCTCCACCTGTTGCATAACTTCTTCTCTAGTTTCGCCGGGCGGCCAACCTATTCTGTATTCTAGTTCGCACAATGCAGGCACAGTTGAAGGCCAGTCGCCGGCACGCACGACTCCTAGATTGATTGTAGTCACACGACCCTTCATTCTCGGATCATGTTCGGCCGTTGGATAGCTGATACGTTCCTGCCGAGACTTGTGAAGATCCTCGAGAGCCTCAATGATCGGAACCGCCTTCTGAGCAGCATTCACTCCGAAATGTGCAGTAGCGGCATGAGCAGGAACGCCAAGCAACTTGACCCGGAAATACATGACACCCGCACTTGCCAAGCTGATTGTCAGGGCACTGGGCTCCGGGATGAGAGCGGCGTCAGTCTTCGGTCTTACCGTTCTAAGATATAGGACTCCTCCTACTCCACCGTCTTCCTCCTCGATTGTCGTTTCAAGCTGAAGATCTCCCCTCAATTTAATCCCCAGACTCCTCAATGCCTTTACTGCAAAGATGATACAGGCCACGCCGCCTTTCATATCGCCGGCGCCTCTGCCGTAGAGCACATTCTCTTCCACATCACCTCCCCAGGGGTCGTAGTTCCATTTCCGAAGTGGTTCTGGTGATACCACATCGATATGACCGCTCAGGCAAAGGGATCGACCACCCCCAGCACCCTTTATGTCCGCAATCACATTGGGACGATCCTCATACCCATGCTTCACGAACGATGTGGTTTCAAAGAAGTCAGGATGGTTTCTCAGCACTTCAATATCAGGAAGACAGAACTGAGGATCTATGTCCATTTCGTCTAAGATGGAGTGAATCAGCTGTTGGACTTCATTCTCATGGCCTGAAACGCTCGGGACCTTGACCAGGTCCTGCGTCAGTCTAACTAGCTGGTCTCTGTTCTCCGCGATGTAATCAGTCACTTGTTTGTATTCATTCTTGCTCAATACGTAGACCACCTATTCTCTCCACTCTCTTAGACTATCTTGGATTCTGGTAGCACCCAATTCTTTGAATACTTCTCCAGCTTTCAGGTTCTCATAGACAGGAAACTTGCCTTCAAGCGGCGAATCACGCAGACACTTCCAGACCGGGTCAATAGCGAAAGATCCATGCTGCCGCAACCAGTGGACCCGGTCTATATCGACAGCCTCAATCATAACCTCTTCATTCGTCCCGGCCTCTTGTAGTACTCTCCCCTCAGGACCAACGAAGAGCGAGAGACCACCACCCTGTGCCTGGATGACATTGGAGTTGAGGACATAGCACTGGTTCATGATCGCCTGAGCCCGAGTGAGGATAAGCTCCGCTCTTCTATCTGGTGTGTACGTTGCGGAGGGTTGGAGCACTACTTCTGCACCCATCCATACGAGGGTGCGAAATATCTCAGGAAACCAAACGTCGTAGCAGATGGTCAGTCCGATTCTAGCGACATCTGGAATGTCAAACACCACAAAGTCTGTCCCGTAGTCCGTGTCCTCGTGGGGGGCCCATGGAAAGATCTTGCGGTACTTCGCTACTACCTCCCCTTGAGGATTGATTGCAACGGCTGTGTTGAATATCTTGTTCCCTTCCTTCTCAAGAAAAGAGCCCGGGACCAACCAGCAATCAACCTCTTGGGATAGCTCACAGAGCCTCTCAGTTGTTTCGTTGGGAATTGGTGTGGCATATTCCTTCCAGTCACGATCACCATAAGGTTGGAGATAGAGCTCACCAACGAATAGTAAATCCACCCATGGGTACTTCCTCTTCGTCAATCTAACGGTTCTCTCTAGATTTCTCAGATTCTTTTCTGTGTCGCCGGGCCTCTTCTTGAGTTGTAAGCCAGCAATTCCAAGTTTTCTCTCAGTCACGAAGATACACCCTATTCTGTTATCGATCTAATCCCATCACGAATATCATCAAGAAAATCAACGAGTTCTGAAATCTCCTGCTCCACTATTGAGAACACCTTTGACCTCTCAGATTCGAGGTGTGCGAGGGCCTCATGCACATCAACCCAATTGAATGGATTGTCATGTTGGGACTTGTATCGTACAACGGTCTCGGCATCAAGATTGGCCACAGGCATTCTTCTCAAATCGCTGATGGCTTCATTGAGATCGACATAGTCAGCAATTAGCTCGAGCCTTGAAAGATAACTGACATCTCTCGGAGCTCCCTTCCGCCACACCCAACCTATCGACCTGTTGTAGCCATGAGTGGCATCGATTATGACCTGATTGGCCCGTTCGATTCCCTTCTTGTCGCCCTTCGACACAGACTCCTTTGTGATCTTCTCGAACCTCTTCTGGAGGGAAAGCAATTCCCTAATCTTCCGAAGAGGTATCTCGAGGTCAAAGGGATTGTTCTTGAGCGAGTTGTACCCAGAGATTATCGATTCCATCTCTTCCAGTGGAGAGAACAAACAGTGGGGTAACAAACCATCATGCGCGAGTTCCTTCAATGCCTTAGACATGAACCTTGCATGAAACTCCACGGAATGATAGTCCAGGTTCTCAGGTGTGTCTTTCTGAGTGTGGTAGTAGGGACTCGGAAATGACACTCCGTACATCGTCGGCACACCGGAGAGCTCGAAGAACCAATGATCGCTACCATACGCAGGAGGGCCATAGTGGACGACCTTCGGTTGCTTCTTCATCGAAACCTTCAACGACTTCGCGAATTCCATCAAATCGAGAGTGGAAGCGACATAGTTTGGAGCATCAAACCCAACAGAATCGAGACTCAGTACGGCTATTGCATTCTTGACAATCTCAGCATTCTTCTCTACGTATGCCCGTGAGCCGTTCACCCAGTAGTAATAGCTAGTGGAACCGCACTCCTCTGCGCCATAGAGAAGGAAACGAACGGTTCGACTGAACGAGCCACCCCCATCCACATACTCTTTTGCGATTCTGGCAAGCTCCAAGACTATCGCAGCCGGGGCCGCGTTGTCAGCGGCACCTTTGAAGAATGCATCATAGTGGGCACCAACTATGATTTGATGAGAGGAGTCATCAGCCCCCTTGATGACAACCTCGAGATTGCGAGAAGTCGCGTTCTCATCTCTTTCTACTGTGGTTGATATCTCGATGATGACTTCGGAGTCCTCTGTCAGCTTCCTTAGTTCCTCACCGTCTTCCTTAGAAATGCAGATGAGAGGTAGTTCCATCTCGCCGCCTACCTCGACGACGACTACTTTCCTCAAATCACCTTCATCTGGTGCAGCGACAAGCAGTGCGCCCAGACCCTGTTTACGAGCTAAGAAGTACGACTGCATTGGAGAGAGATAGAGGTGTGGGCCCCATGGGACAAGCCCAATCTTACCCTCGGTCTTCTCCAAAGAGCGGGTATCGGCATGATTGAGTCGTACAAGTCCCGACTTGATCGTCGTGCTGTTGGAGTACGGGAATACCGCGGCCTCTATGGTCTTGGTCACAGGCTGAAGTACTCTCACCTCGCATTTGATGGGATTCCACCCGAATATCGAGAAGGTCTCTTCTCTCACATCCTGAAAACCAAATGACGAGAGAAGGTCCCGGATGTATTCCCCCGCGAGTCGCTCATTCTCAGAACCCGGCACTCGCTGTTCGAACGAACAAAGCTTGTGGATGTATTCCTGAATCCGCTCCAGAGAAGGTTCCTTCATATTTTCACCTCAATGCCTTCAGTGCATCTTCGAGAGAAGACAACACCTCATCCTTCTGATCCGGTGTTATGCAAAGGGGAGGCTGGATTCGCAAGACATTCTTCTCCATTCCACCTGTGCCAATCAAGATGCCTTTCTTCATCAGCTTCTTCGAAGCCTCTTGAGTTGTCTGGACCGCGGGTTCCAATGTCTTTCTGTCCTTGACGAGTTCGATACCAATCATCAAGCCCAGTCCTCTTACGTCACCGACAATCTCATGATCATCCTTGAGCTCGTCAAGTGCTTTCATGAATTCGGCTCCGAGTTTTCTCGAGTTCTCGATAAGCCCTTCCTCCTGCAGGTACTTGATGTTCTCCAGTGCCATGGCACAACAGACAGGATTGCCGCCGAATGTTGAGAAGTGATCACCCGGTTTCAGACATTCGACAATCTTCTCACGATATATCACGCCTCCTATCGGCATGCCGGCTCCAAGTGCTTTTGCCATGGACATGATATCAGCCTCGATGTCCCACTGCGCGTGTGCAAACATGGTGCCGCACCTTCCGAAGCCAGTCTGAACCTCATCTGCAATGTACAACATGTCATGATCTCTACATATTTCGAGAACCTTCTCATGGTACCCATCAGGAGGGACAATGATGCCACCCTCACCCATAATCGGCTCAACAACCATGGCGGCGACGTCACCTGTCGTGTTATACTTGATGATGTCCTCAATTCTTCTCGCACATTCTAGCCCGCAATCAGGATACTGGAGCCTGCAGCGGTAGCAATAGGGGGGTGGTGCGTGGACAATGCCTGGATAGACAGCAAAGGATCCGAAACCTCTCTTGTACTTGGATTGCCCCGTAAGAGTGAGAGATAGGCCAAGCCGTCCGTGGAAAGACCCTTCCAACGCAATCAGATTGAACCCCGTTCGTCCTTGGGAAACTATGTATTTCTTGGCGAGTTTGACGGCACCCTCCACCGCCTCAGCTCCGCTGTTGCAGAAGAAAGACTTACGAAGATGGGCGGGTGATATCTCGGCTAGCTTCTCGGCAAGGAGCGTCTGAGGGACTGAAAAGTACAGACCCGAACAGTGAATCAGTTTCTTCATCTGCTCCACCCCAGCATTGACTATCCGGTCCGGTGCATGGCCAGCGTTCACAACAGAGATCCCGCTGATGCAATCGATATACCGCGTTCCATCAAGATCCCAGAGTACTGCGTCCTTTCCCTTCTCAAGAACAACCGGCTTCCTTTGGTAGACTGCAGCAAGGTATTCCTTGTCCTTCTCCATAATCTCCTTTGAGTCAACCATGTGTTGCACCTTCCATCCTTTGTTGGACTTGACAGCTCCTATGTGTGAACACGGATAAGAAACGTCCCAACACTCGTGAACAAGATTGTACACGATTATTGACTCTCCAAGCGAACTCAAATAAGCACTATTTCAGAAGCTGCCACTGCATTGAATGTAAGAATGGTGTCCTTCTGGGCAGTCTGTTTTATTCTACTAGCGAGTCAAAGAGCTGCCGTTCGTTCTCAGGGCACACTGAGGTATGATTCGGACTTAGATGGAGTGGATGTAGCGGTCTACGAAGGGGGTTCATCTAGCATTTCGAGTAGAGAGGCACTTGTACAAATGTTTGCCTGGATGAATGCGAGCGTCACGGTTCTATCAGCAACTTCTATCAAGAACGGTGCACTCGATGACTATGACCTCTTGGTTGTACCAGGGGGATTTGCGGGGGACTATAACGATGACCTGGGCGGTTCGGGAAGGTCAATGATACGCAGCTTCGTCCAATATGGTGGGGCCTTTTTCGGGGTCTGTGCGGGTGCGTACTTCGGCTGTGACTGGATCATCTGGGAAGAAACGCCAATTGAGTACTATCTCGATCTCTTCAGCGGTTGCGGCATTGGTGCTATCGATGAGATTGAGCCGTGGCCGGGTTACGCCATGTGCGAAATCAATATCGCCAGAGAGTCGGTGCTAATTGACCTCTCCACTGAACCAGAGAATCACACGGTGATGTATTACGGAGGGCCATATTTCGTGCCAGACAAGCCTGAAGAAGTTGAAATCATTGCCAGATATGCTGTAAACAACGAGCCAGCTATGATTGCCCTAGAATATGAGGCCGGCCGGGTCTTTCTATCAGGACCACATCCTGAGTGGGAGGAGGACTCCGACCGAGACGGGCAGGCATGGCCAGACTCGTTCGACGATATCGGATCCGAATGGCCGATGATGTTGTCTGTGGCAAGGTGGCTGACGGAACAACACACAACAAGCACTACGACAACCACAGAAACGTCTACTACGACAACCACCACTGCAACCACACCGACCACTAGCTCAACAGTAGTTGAGGCTCCCGGTCTGATTGAGCCGACCATCATTCTGATTGCTGTCGTGGCTTTGTCAATCGTTTCTGCTTCTCTTTACGCCAGGAAACGACGTTAGACAACGGTCCAGAGCAATATGCGTACTTGTACAACCATGTTCACAGTTGTTGGTGTAATTAAAATCAATGTACACACTACCGTACATCACCAAAACACTGGACGTGAGAAGGTTGAATAGGAAGAGAACAATGGCACCCGTTCTGCTGGTCGCTGTTTTCATCATCTCACTTGTAGCATCCTCGCCAAGTGTGATAGCTGATACTGCAACTCCAGCACAGGACGATGTCGAGATGACGATAGGTATGTTCGATCAACCGGACTACCTCTCCCCTGTGATGGCTGGCTCCATTGCAGCATGGGAGTTCATAAATTGGATATACGACCCGATCGTCAGATGGGATGATGACTGGGGCGTCATGCCCGGGCTGGCAGAGAGCTGGGATTGGGCTGAGAATGGGACACAGCTCACGCTGCATCTCGTTGAGAATGCGACATGGCATGATGGAACCCCCTTCACCTCTGCCGACGTGAACTGGACCCTGTTCACGTGGACATGGCTGGGATGGTGGGCTGGACAGACCATCAACATAGACCATAGGAATATCAAATGCCCAGATAACTACACTGTGGTCCTGAACTTCGTTGCCAACGGGTATGAGAGTATATACGCGTACATGGCACCGGCACCGTACTACTACTACCGCGATACATACAACGGTACTCCGGTAGAGGTGAACAAGGAATGCTTCCTCACAGGACTCACGTATGTCCCGATTCTGCCGAAGCATCTGTACGATCCATTGACATGGCATCACCCTGTCTATGGACTGAATGGTTCATACTACGACCCGTGGGGCTTCTGGGACTATCTCAATTGGGATGGGATATCATGGGCTCTGATTTTCCCGCCATATCCTTCACCCAATATCGGAACTGGGATGTTCATTCTGCAGGACTATGAAGCAGGTGAGTATGCGGTATTCGAAGGAAATGATGACTATCACTGGGGTGCACCAGCGGTTGACAACTTGACAATCCTGTTCTACACTTCAGTTGAAACCATGACACAGGCTCTGAAGGCAGGAGAAATCGACTTCTGTGAAACAACATCGAACTTCATTGAAACTGGAACATGGCCCGATGAGGTGACAATCAACGAGAACAGCTTCCTGGGATGGGAGGGGCTGCTAATCAATCAGAACTGGGAGTATGCCAACAACTCAGACACATTCGCGCTCAGGGAACAGTCTGTGAAAGAGGCTATCAACCAAGCCGTGAATAAGACAAAGATTGCAGCAATTGCATATCTTGGCCATGCGAGGGCAGCTGATTCCGTGATCCACAGCGAACTCAAGTGGTTCAACGATGCCCTTGAACTCAGGGACGCAGGTGTTGCTGAGGCCAAGGCAACCCTTGAAGCTGACGGCTGGACGCTCAACGAAGATGACATCTATGAGAAGGAACTGAACGGATCTACGAAGACCCTTTCATTCTCGCTGCAGTATGTGTCAGGAGACCCAATCGATTTGAGCATGGCACAGTTGATAGAGGCGGATCTTGAAGAGGCTGGCATCGATGTGACTCTAACACCTCTCGATGTATCTACCTTCACGAGCAATCTCGACCTCTACAACTACGAACTCATGGTCACTTTCTATTCTCAGATTGGAGATCCAAACAGCATGGCACAGTACATGACCTCTGACAGTTGGCTCAATCCGACGAGTCTCAATGTTTCTCGAGTAGATGACATCTACATGGAACAGAAGATTGCCAGCGACGCAGAGCGAGAAGACCTCATTAATGAGATGCAGCAACTCATCTACGATGAGGCAAGTGTGTGCATCCTCGCAGAGTTCAACGATATCGAGATCTACCGCGGTGATAGATGGGCATTCACCAACGACGACTGGCTGAGTGGAATCCTATCTATATGGAACTGGGAGCCATGGCTCAC
>SDNO01000004.1 GCA_004524435.1 Candidatus Thorarchaeota archaeon
GTGTCTGGACCTCTGGGTGGCTGATTCTCAGCCATCGGACCGGCAGCCTCTGTCCCGACGGTGGAGAACCATAGTCCATTACGCCTAGAAACAGCCAAGTAGAGTCTTCCTCTGCTCGCATCCATAGCACGTGCCTACTCTCGATAGATGTAACCACGATTGGCTGCTCCTTCCACCCCTCCAGCGCCATCTCGGCCTTTGCCTTGAGTTGCTCTGGGTCAACCACACATGGATGCCACCCCGGACGGAGGGTCTCCGATGACTGTCCAAGAATCAGGGCGGCCACCATACGATGACCTGTCCTCTCTGGGAAGAAGAACCAGAGATCGACCTCGTCGCCAGCATCCGACGATAGGATTAGTCCCTTCTTGGGATGAGATGATGACGACCCAGAGTATGGTCTACGACGTACGTTTCTCACTCTCCAAGTGGGCCAGGGCATTCTCTCTCAAAACAATATCGGGAAGTGTCTTCTTGCATGGACGTTCATGCTTTATGAACCCCTTCTGTAATTCCATTACTTCGGAGCTGAACGACAGAGAATCGATGAGAAATAGATGGCGCTGAGGGAGGGATTCGAACCCTCGCGCGGATAACCGCACTGACTGACAGCTCGCCTGCCTCACGCATGGGCGAATAGCAGGCCAGCTCCTTGTTGCCCCTTCGACATCTGATGAGGTCGAAGCCCAGGCTAGGAAACCTCAGCTCAAATCTGCTGAGATTGCATTTTTCTCTTAAACGTTTGTGTGTAATGATGCTATTCTCTCAGAACACTTGAAGACAGGGTCATAATGAGGTGCAGCGGCCCACCAGCTTCGACTGTCCATTCCCTGGGGGCAAGCTCGCTGCGCTTCTCAGAGCGGCTACCTCCGGGGCTCCACCACCCATCCTGAGTGCTGTTCCCGCCAGGGCCTGACACGGTTCGGACGTCTAAGCCGATCACAGCAGACCTACGAATGCTGCTTCGGCCGTGACGGACTCCAGAGACCGCCCATCAACGTCACGCAACGAAAACCACCAGAGTCTGGGTTCAGCCTCTGCGGTGTTACTGGTGCCATTATTGCCATATGGTTTCAGCCGCGGCAAACGGCCCACCCTGCCCGCTGCAATTGCTAGACTTGCTAGTTTCGCCTAAAAGGATTCCGTCGTATGACATTTCTCCGGGCTATCAAGAAAAGGACTAGACGAAAGCGCCCCGGGCACGCTTTATCTGGGTAATCTCTTCCAGAACCTCAAGCTCAGGCTGTGTCAGGTCCTCTTTGAACTTCTTTCGGATTGCCAGAATGTGTTTGTCTGGCACGTCGACGTAGAGTGTTTCATTCCTCTTCACCTGTCGCCCTATTGTCGGACCGCGAATCGAAACCGCCACCTCCATGCCGTCAGTCGCCTCGTCAATGGTCACACTACGATCTTGAATCTGTTGCACTTGCCCCACGCGTCTTCCCTCTTCGTTAATGAGGCCAACCTTCGGTCGAAGTACTCCATGGACACGTACTCCCACAATGGCTGGACCGCTCTGTCTGAACACATAGTCTGGAATGAGTTCTATTTTGGCAGGGCGGACGATACTGCTCAATGACTCAGCCTTTGCTTGTTCTTTCTTGACAACAAGCCATGCATTGTACTCATCATATAGCCGATAGATGACATCGCTCAAGAAAATCTCGACCCCATATTCTGCAGCGAGCTCTTCCATCTCCGGCGAAATCTTGACATTGAATCCAAGGACCACTGCATTGAGCGGATCAGTGTCCCCTGCAGCTGCAGCTTCAACAATGTCACGTTTTACAATAGGACCCACGTCCGCAATTCGGACCGGTACTTTTCTCTCTTGGAGAAATTGAGCCACAGCCTCTAAGGAACCAAGCGTATCGGTCTTGAGAACGATTCCAGAAGAGTCCTTTTCGATGCGAATCGATGCAACTTCCTTCCGTACTCTCTCCACAATTTCGTCCAGATTCTCCGGGTCTTCCACGGCATAGACAGGAGCTCCTGCAACAGCTTTCTCGATATCTGGAGAAACAATCTTGACACCTGCTGCCGCATGAACCTCATCTACAGGAACAAACCTCTCTCGAGGATCGCGAATCTCATCCAGTTCTCTTGGCTGAAGAAGTGCCCGTATCTTGGCCACAATCACCCCTTCTAGGCCACCCACTACCACCGTATCGGTCTTCTTCAGTGTACCATCATAGATGATTGTATCCAGAGTAACGCCCAGTCCCGTCTCTTCACGTACTTCAAGGATTGCCCCCCTTGCAGGCCCCTCCGTATATGTTAGACGCTCTTTGAGGTACTGCTGCGTTAGACCAGATAGAACCACCAGTAGCTCTGGAATCCCCACTCCAGTCTTGGCGCTTGTCGGGACAATTGCCACAGTCTTCTTGAAGTTCTTCACACGGTCAAACCGTTCCGAGAGGATATCGTTTGCGGACAATGCGCCAACTATCTCGTAGAGTCTCCTATCAATCTCCATCTGTACAGCTTTGGGCTGCGCCTTAATCGACGGAATCAGATTCATGCCCGGTCTAGACTGCCAACCAGGCATCTTATCGAGTTTGTTCGCAGCTATGACAAACGGGGTCTTGCCCGACCGAAGAATCTTCAGCGATTCATAGGTCTGAGTAAGTGGCCCCTCGGTAATGTCAACTACAAGGACTGCAATGTCCGCAATCGATCCTCCACGGCGGCGCAGATTGAGATAGGCTTCATGACCGGGGGTATCAATGAAGAGAAGTCCATCTATATTCAGCTCTTCTGTCACAGTCTTTAACAATTCCCCGCACACTGATTCAATTGTTGCAGTTGGAAAGAACGAGGCTCCAATGTGTTGAGTAATTCCGGCTGCCTCTCTACTTTGAACGGCTGTTCCTCTCATCTTGTCCAGTAGTGATGTCTTGCCGTGATCTATGTGCCCCAAGACGGTGACAATTGGGGAACGTAGCTTTCTCTTTTTTCCTGAATCAGACTGTGACATAGTCAGCACCCAACGAGAAGATTACTTGCGGGCACCAATCGCACACTTATGAGACTGTCGTTTGTTTCACAACGGGTTTCCGCACAGGACAGTGACGTCACAAGGCTAAAATAGAATCCTCAGTCTGCCGCCCTAGTCAATATTCGATCTTCTGATCGGTGGCAGATTAGTTTCGGTGATACCAATGGAACAATCACTTGTTATAGTCAAGCCTGACGGAACTCTACGGAGAAGAGTTGGTGCTCTCGTAATCAAGATTCTCCTAGACAAGGGATACAAGATTCGTGCTTTCAAGGAGATGAAGGTGCCTAGATCCTTGGCAGAGAAACACTACGATATACACAAGGAGCGGCCCTTCTTTCCCTGGTTGGTCCAGTTCATTACCTCCGGCAGAGTGCTAGTCATGGTCTTTGAAGGTGAAGACGTGATCCAAGGAATTCGCGATGCTCTTGGTGCAACTTTCGTTGAGAAAGCATCGCCGGACTCATTGAGGGGCAAATACGGTCTGATTGCTGGTGTCAATATTGCTCATGCATCCGACTCTCCTGATACTGCCAAGAATGAGATTCAGTTGTGGACAGAACATGGTGGCCTAGAGTTCTCTGAGGATGCAGAGGAACGAGCACGCGAGTATGTTCAGAAATACGCGGACTCCGATGCTGACTATACCGAAGAGCTTCGCAGCGTCATACATGAGGCCATCAGCAAAGAGAAAACAGGGCATGAAGTAGTCGAATCCCTCAAGCGTCTTCTCAGCAAGGATGCAGAAGGTATCGAAGAACAAGAGATTGAAGCCCTTGCTTCAGCAATCCATGCAACTATTGAAGAACAGGTTGAAAAAGCAAAGTAGAAAGAGTTGGTGCCAAGAGGCGCCCCCTCTTCCCTCAATCTACTTCTCTTTCCCGCCTTTTTCATAGGCAGTAGTCCACTTCGTCTCTCTTGGTTTGAAACCCTGTTCGAACCCTTTCACCTTGCACTTCTTTGAACAGAACCAGTGAATGGACCCATCCTTTGTTCTCACAAATGCCATCCCTGTCCCTGGCTCGATGTCCTTACCACAGAATTCGCAGCGCTGTGTCCCTACCAATCTTAGCGCCTCCTCATCTTCCGGGCTTCGCGCTCGGTTTCTCGAAGAATCAGGATGTCCCCCATTCTTATTGGGCCCTTGACATTTCTCGTCAAAACACGTCCCTTGTCTCTTCCTTCGAGTACCTTTACCCGAACTTGGGTAATCTCACCAGTGACACCGGTGCGACCGAGCAACTGAATTACCTCAGCAGGGATAGAGGGCTCTTTTTCATCACTACTCATTGAGAATCATCACCTGATGTTTTACTTCCGAATTCCGGCAATCTTCTCAACGACATCAGCAACAAGGTCCTTCGCCTTGCCTTCGACCACAATTGCCGCAGCAGCGGTAGGTCGATCAATCCCTGCAGCTTCGCCTAGCTTGTTCTTGTTGTTGACAAAGATGTACGGGGCCTTCTTGTCATCACAAAGCCCGGGTAAGAACATGATGATCTCTGGTGGATCAACATCCTCGGCAATCAATACAAGTTGAGCATTTCCGCGCTCAACTGCTTTTGTCGCTTCATTGATTCCCTTCTTTATTCTGCCCGTGTCACGGGCTGTTTCTAGGGAATCTAGAGCTTTCTTCTGGAGCTCTTCAGTTGGCTCCCATTCTACAAAACTTGGTTTTGGCATCTATTATCTACCTCTGTTCTCACTTCATTGGTATTAAGCGTGAAAAGTACACGACATGAGGGTCATGTGCTCTCGGGGTCGAAGTCTAGTCGTCTTTTAAAACTGTCGAAGTGTTACTCACATTCGTACAATTGATCAATCACTTTGGACAGGGCCCTCGTTTCTACGTTCTCCAGAACCGAATAGCGCCCACGTTCTTTCATGATTTTAATGGCATGACCAATATAGTCCAGATAATCGTCTCTGCTAATACTCATATCTTCACACTTTGAAGGAAGGCCTCTTCTCACCATGATATTACTGATGTATTCCTGCTCATATATCGCATATCCCCTCCTCTCCAAGAAATGCAGACACAAGGGCGTGGCAAAGATGACCTGCAACCCGTGCAGACTGCGCTGATCAATATCCATGGCATGCGAAATTGCATGCTCGGACCCGGAACATGGTCTTGAGCTGCCATGCATACACATAGCAGTGCCTGCATCAATCTCTGCGTGAACAAGTGTCTTCAGGTCGTCCTTCTTCAACACATTTTCTAGAGCTCTTTGAACCAAATCGAATGCATCCCTATCAATACGCTCTCCGGTCTTTTCATGCGCGAGTTTCCATTCACTGAGACTGGATGCTTTGCACAGTATATCTCCCATTCCTGCACGGCGTAGCTGTTCTGGTGCTTTTGCCATGATAGTCAGATCTGCAACAATGGCGATGGGCAACCTGCACTTCTTCGAATATCTGTAACCGTCTTGGCTCACCGATGCTACCTCGCTTGCTATTCCGTCATGCGAGGCTGCCGTGGGAATTGAAATCCAGTCTAGATCTGCTTGAGCTGCAAGTATTTTGGCTGCATCCAGACTTCTGCCTCCTCCAAAACCCAAAATCACACTCTCCTTAGAGAGGGGCTCATTCCAGCCGCTTCTGGCGTCTTCTGCCAATATCCATCTTGGCTCTCTCTCAAGAATATCCTTGAGTTGCGTACTGTAGTGCCCAATTATCGTTTCATCTGAAATACAGATGACTTCTTCGTACCCCTGGAGAAGATCTCCGAGCTTCTGGAGTGCATCCTCCTCAACAATTATTGTATTGGGGCACACCTGAGACATCCAATCAGCTCGCTTCAAGGCACTTCTCACCCATTGTTAAGAGCTTCTATCTGACTCGAATTATGGTTTCAATCTCATTGTGACATTCTATTTGTTTCAAGTGCCCGGGTCTAACCTAGACCGTAGGGAGTGTTATCTTGGTAACACGACACCTGATATGTTCTGCTTCCCCCGACATTGTGACGACCACCTGGAGTCTACAGGAATGACCCAATATGTCAAGGTTGCCCTCATGGGATCAGGATACGCTGGGAAGTCCACTTTGATTAAGCTGTTGACCGATAGCACATCTAAACTGGAATGCAACTACCGGCCAACGGTCGGAATGGACTGTGGGACAATTACCCTTGACGAAGATACAAAGATCTCTCTGGTTGAAATGGGCGGTCAATCGCATTTTGAGTTCATGTGGCCTGATATGTTGCAGGGGAGTCGTATGGTCGTTGTGGTGACAGAGAGTACTCCAAAGGCAGTTCTGAAGACGCGCCAACTGCTGGAGAAACACAGACATCGACTTGATGGCGCTCAAGTCATTGCCATTGCGAACAAACAGGATCTCCCTGGTTCGATGAAGCCCGCCTCGGTTCAGGATCTCCTCGGGATTCCCACCTATGGGATGGTAGCTATTGATCCCAAGCAGCGCCTGAAAGGATACAAACTCATTGTCGATGGCCTGAGGGATATGGTTCAAGTGGCTGCCTGAATGGCGCACGGCAATCATCCCTCTTTCGCTTTAGGACAATGCTTTTATGCCTTGTAAATCGAAGCAGCTTAGCCCAGGACACGGGCGAGTGAGCTAACCTTCAACACGGTTGTTAGCGAGTCCGTCCGGGAATAGTGTCTTTTGGGTAACCAAAATACCTCTGAGGTCAGGTGACAGAATGGAAATTACAATCATTCGCAAACAAGATGATGCAATCCATTTTCTCCTCGAGGGTGCACACGTCGGTTTTGCGAACGCTCTTCGTAGAACAATGTTGACCAGAGTCCCCTCAATGTCAATTGATGAGGTTCTGATACTTGAGAATACAAGCGTCATGTATGACGAGATTCTCGCCCATCGCTTGGGACTTGTGCCTCTCGTTACAAAACTGGACGATTACAATCTCCCCGAGGAATGTGATTGTGAGGGCAAGGGCTGTAGCCTCTGTCAGTGCACACTCACACTTGAAAAGGAAGCTGGGGACCAAGACATGATGGTCTATTCAGGAGACCTCTCCTCGCAAGACCCGGAGGTTATGCCTGCTACAGAAGGGATTCCTCTCGTCAAGCTCGCTCCACATCAGACTCTGATACTTGAGGCATATGCTCGACTGGGCACCGGTCTGGAAAATGCAAAGTTCCAACCCGTTGCTACAGTAGCATACAAGAACGTTCCCTTGGTTAGTGTTGATAAGTCAAAGTGCAATCAATGCGGTGACTGCGTAGAGGTATGTCCCAAGAACATCTTGGTACTTGAAGACGACGTCCTATCAACCCAGAATACGCTGGAATGTAGTCTTTGTGAGGCCTGCGTTCGTGTATGTGAACCTGGCGCAGTGACTATCGATTCCAAAGAAGACAGTTTTCTGTTTAAGGTGGAGTCCACGGGAGCTCTGCCACCGGAGGAAATTGTGGAGAGAGCCGCAGAGATTCTCAAGGAACGAATCGGCGAGGCTCTAGACTTTGCAAACTCACTCTAGGAGTTTAGGAATAAATGATTGAGACACGAGCATCTGATCCAAACACACGCGCTCTAATCAACGCGCTTACAAAGGCATCGTCCAAGAACGATGTCGGAATATGGAAACGCGTTGCCGAGCTTGTCGCAAGACCATCAAGGAAGCGTGCCACAGTCAATGTCGGAAAGATAGATCGGCACACGAATGATGGTGATGTTGTTGTAATACCTGGTAAGGTACTCGGTTCTGGAACACTTGGTCACAAGGTGACAGTGGCAGCACTGAATGCGTCTACAACAGCACGGTCAATGATAGTAACAGCGGGAGGCTCTCTAATCACAATTGATGAGCTAATCTCACAGATCCCGAATGGGACTGGTGTCACGATAATTACGTAGGTGGTCTTGATGAGCGAACAACCAGAGAAAATATTCGACGCCGAGAACATGGTCGTAGGTCGACTTGCATCTAAAGCTGCAAAGGCTGCAATTCTAGGAAACAAAGTCGTCATCGTAAATGCTGAGAAGGCGATTTTGACAGGTGACAGACGCACGGTCATTAAGGCACAGAAGGAGAAACGTAACATCAGAACCTCTTACAACCCTCGCAAGGGCCCGTTTCATGAACGACGACCTGACAAGTTGGTCCGAAAGATGATTCGCGGAATGCTTCCTTGGCCTAAACCCCGTGGAAAGGAGGCCTATAGACGAATCCATGTGTATATGGGTGTTCCCGAGAAATACGTGGACAAGGATATGATAGTTCTTGAGGGCTCCCGCTACACTAGTCTGACAGGGAAGCACATCACAGTGGAAGAATTGAGTCATGAGCTAGGTTGGAAACGAAAGGGGGTAGCATAGAATGCGAGTAGTAGTAACCACAGGAAAGAGAAAGACCTCATTGGCTAAGGCTACCGTAAAGGACGGTTCTGGCAGAATCAGGATAAATGGGCAACCACTTGAGATATATCAACCAGAGATTGCCCGCTTCAGAATCATGGAGCCATTGGTGCTATTTGGCGAGGATTGGAAAAGGTACGACATAAAGGTCAGAGTCCAGGGTGGTGGATTCATGGGTCAGGCCGATGCAATCCGGATGGCAGTAGCCACAGGTCTAATAAGAATGAGTCAGGATTTCGAGGCGCGGTCCAAGATGCTAGATCATGATAGGACTATGCTTGTTGGAGACCCCCGAAGAACAGAACCAAAGAAGTTCGGTGGGCCCTCTGCGCGGTCGCGCTATCAGAAGTCGTACAGGTAAGGTGGCCAGAGATATGATAATTCCAGTACGTTGTTTCACATGCGGAAAAGTAGTCGCAGACAAGTTCGAGGAGTTCAGGCGTGAGGTGCGGCAGGGGGAGGATCCTGCCATCGTGCTTGATCGGCTCGGCCTGCATCGATATTGCTGTCGGCGAATGTTGTTGTCGCACATTGACATTATTGACAGCTTCATGGCATTTGCCACATCTGAACTAGTGGAGGAAACCTAGATTGAGCGAAATGGAAATCTCAGATGCCGATCTTCTGATTTCGATGGACAAGTACCTTGCAGCAGGATGCCACATAGGTACACAAGTCAAGACACAGGACATGGAGCCCTTTGTCTATCGCCAGCGTCCCATAGGTCTCTATGTGCTTGATGTTCGCAAGACAGATGAGCGAATCCGAACTGCTGGTAAGTTCTTTGCTCGATTCAATCCGGATAAGATTGCAGTCATATCAGGCCGTGTCTACGGAAAACGGCCCGTCGAAACCTTTGCCTATTACATCGGTGCAAATGCCTTCACGGAACGCTTTGTTCCAGGGACCCTGACAAACGCTAACATCGCTGGTCCGAGGACCTACATTGAGCCCGAACTTGTTATTCTGACGGACCCAAGGACCGATCAACAGGCCCTCTCCGAGGCAGCTAGAATTGGTGTCCCCGTGGCGGCCCTGTGCGACACAGACAATGTGACCACGAATGTTGACTTTGTGATTCCCACAAACAACAGAGGACGAAAGGCATTGGCACTCATCTACTTCCTACTTACAAGGCAAGTACTTCGTGAGAGGGGCGACATCCCAGTGGATGAAGAGGTCGCTTTCACGCCTGAGGACTTCGAGCCGCAGCTACAGCGACTTTAGTCACTGCTCCAGTATTGAGATGACGCCGGCGTCGGCGTCAACCTCCACTTTTTGCCCGTCTTCTAGCTTGTCGATATTTATCTGGTCTATCGCAGGTATCTCTCCGATTATACAGCCCACAGCAACGACCGGATCCGTCGCCTCATTTACGATTGCCAATGGCGCCATTCCTGCCTTACTGAGTGCATAAAGAACATAGGAACCGACCGTGCTCCCCTTGCCGGTGGGAAAGACGAGTACTTTTCCTGAAACTGATTTTCCCTCAAGAGGATGGCTTTTCTCCACAATCTCGCCGGTTTCAGGGTCGCATCCTCCATAAAATGAGATGTCCTCCGAGCTGAACAAGACCTCGCCCGTAGTCTTTCCTCTGAAAATCCTCCGTCCCTCTAGTTTCATGATATCGCCTCCTCTATGCATTCTTCAACAGTCCTTATCTCGGTCTTGAAGTTGTTCTTGCCCCGCGCATAGAAACACGCCTTTGCAGAATCAGTCATCAGGCCGGTAAATCTGCCCTTCAAGGGGGCAACGGCACAACAGGCATCGCTAACGAGATATGCCCCCGCTTCTTCTATCTTATCATAGTAGCCCATCTTGATTGCGAGGTCCTTGGTCGGCTTTGCAGTTGTAATCCAGACCGTCTTCTTTTCCGATACCTTCTTTCCATCCAGCATCTCAGCGATTCTTGCAATCTCGCCAATGCTTGCATGTGGACATCCAACACTGATGAAATCAATTGTTGCACCCTCATCATCCAGTTCCTTCCGAGCGTTGTCCAAGTCACTCTTGGTGACAGTTTCAATCTTCTCAGGAATTGGGGTCCGATTGGGGGTAATCTTCTCTATGTGGAATAGTGCCACCCCTCCATATGTCGCAATAGACGCACAAAACGACTTCAACTCCTCTGAAGTTGCACGAGGGACACCTGCAATATAGGGGATAGCATTCTTCGTACGGTTTCCTATGACTTGACCCAGAAGTCCGAAGTCATCGGTGTTATGCAGCTCAGTTTCTATCTCATACTTGACTTCAGCATGTCGATTCTCATCGAGGTGGAGCCCATACTCGGCGGTCCGGCCGGTCAGGGCGGCCGCAAGTGCGCTGGGTCCTCCCTCACGGTTGGTACGCGCGCCAATCACTGAGTTGGCAAAGGCGACTGCAGATGACTCGGCCCAAGCAATGTGCTCCCCATAGTGAGGTAGATTCCCGACAAGATAGGGAGTACAGGTACAAGTAGTGATCACTCCCATCTTTGCAAAAGCCTCAATCACTCGCTTCTGATTGGCTGCAAAGTCCGGAGATATCCCATGTTTCTTCCACTCCTCTAAATCCATGCCTGCTGGATTCAGTGTGGTCAGGACCCTCGTTTGTCCATCTTCAGCCATCTCTGCGAGGTATTCGAGCCCCGCCTCTCCCAAGTTATGGTATGAAACACCAGCTATCTGGACGCTAGACACTGGAATGAGCCGTTCCGCTCCATATATCTCGCCCAAGGTAGTAATGATTTCCATGGCCTTTGCTGTTGCATTACCACGTCTTCCATCCAACATCTCTTCTTCTTCTGCAGTGAGTCGTAATCCCAAACTAATCACCCCATGAATTTCTTCAAATCGACATCTGGGAATTTCGCCTTGGCAAAACTCTTGCCTTTTGTTTCCAGACTCTTCGTACAGTCAAATCCTACTTTTGTAGTCATCTTTGTGTCTGGTTCTGCACTTGGGTCTAGTGAACTCCCTGGTTCCCTATCCTTGACGAGTAGGTCCTCATCAGCCTGAAATCTCGTCGCCATGGCCCATTCTCTCTCGCGCTCGTCATAGATGTCGATGTCCTTGTCATAGACCCAGACATGCTTTCCACTCGTATGCCCCTCAAATGCAGCTTCAATTGCTCTCAGTCCATCATCGTCATGCTTCTTGTCTATCTTGAGAGCAATATGTAGCCAGCTTGCTCCGCCTGGTGTGATATAGACATCAAGAACGTCAACCCCTCTTTCCTTCACTTTTCGAAAGACCGTCGGTTCTCTGGGCATACCCATCAAGAGTTTGTGTTCCAGTTTCCCGGGGAGAAGTGCTTGCCAGATTCCTGTCTTTCTATGGGTAATCTTCTTGACTTCAAAAACGGGCTCTTGACGAACGACATCCACCGTTTCGGTCAGATCAATAAATGGTCCCTCGTCTTGCTTCTCCTCCAGATATACCGTCCCTTCTAAGACAAACTCACAGTCTGCAGGAATCAGCAGGTCCACGGTCTTGGCCTTTGTGACCCTCATCTCACGCAAAGCATTGGCAATCTCGAGCTCATTGACACCCGTTTCCACGGAAGTAGCAGCAGCAATCAGGACCTCAGGAGTGTTTCCTATACAATAGGCCACATCCAGCTCACCCTCCTCCTCAAGGAATCCATGGAAGTCACGTCCCCTTACGACACGGGTCACCATTCTATCCTTGCCTATCTGCATAGCTCTATGGAAATCCAAGTTCTGTCCATAGTCAGGGTGAGAGGCCACTACAACGCCTGAAGAGATATAGGGCCCTCCATCCACCTCATTGTGGAAAAGAATCGGCAGTCTGGTCAGATCCACATCACTCTCCACAACCTCCTGACAAGCAGCATTCTCGACCTCCTGCGGCGGCGAACGCCTCTCGATTGCTTCCGTCAGGGTTGGAATGATGTCCTGAACACCTATGTCAAAATATGATGCAATCTGCTGCTTTGTACAAAACAAGTTACCCACCACATGGAAGTCGGACTCCTTGACATTCTTAAAGAGTACCGGTTCCGGCTGCATCTTGTTGAGAACAGCGGCGATTTCCAGCTTCTTCGAGATAGGCTTGTCCACGATGTGGATTTTCCCCTTTTCCTTTAGTTGATTCAGATATCCTTCAAGAATCATTATTCTTCACCTCTCAGACCCCAAACGAGGTCGTCCAGACGCCTGCAGCCCCGTTATCCTCAAGGACTGATGCAATCTTCTTAGCCTCTTCCTTGGTCTGTGCAATAGCAATCATGTTACCCCCTCGTCCTGTTCCTGTCATCTTGGCTCCCAATGCACCGCTCTTCCGAGCTACCTCCACCAAATCGTTCAACTCTCGACAGGAAACGGTCAATTGACGCAAAAGCTCATGATTTCTATCCATGAGGGTTCCGACCTCTTTCAAGTCCATGTTGAGGAGTGCATCGCGCCCTTGGTACACCACATCCTTGTACTCGTCCTCTATCTTCTCGAACCAGTCAGGATCCTCCTCCTTTTTAGCTCTGACATCTCCCACCACCTCTTTCGTGCTTGCTGTCAGACCCGTCGATGCAATCACCAGATGAACCGGCTTGTCCAGCTTCATCTTATTGAACACAGGAGGTCCTCCGTCAAGGTCTCGAACGTACCAGACCAATCCCCCAAAGGTAGAAGCTGTGTTGTCTATTCCTGATGGGGTACCATGATAGCCCTTCTCGCCTTCGTAAGCGGCTTCATTGACCCGCTCATCATCATACCCAAGATCGAATTCATCATCGAGGGCTCGTGCCAGAGCAACACAACTTGCTGCACTTGCTCCAATCCCAGAGGCACAGACGAGATTTCCTGCAAATCTGATATGAATCCCTCTCTTGGAGAGGTCTACGCCTGTGAAATCGATGACATTGTTGATCGATACTTCCTGTTCATCAGCTTTTTCGTTCTTGTATCCTGGCATCGCAGGTCTGTCATCATCCAGGGTCCAACCTGGCTCGTCTATTCTTGTTACTTCGGCAGTAGTTTCAGATGAGATTCCTGCAGCTATGGCAGGAAGCCCATATACAACAAAATGCTCGCCGAAGAGTATGGTCTTTCCCTTACCGGAACCTTTGCCCATTCTCTCACTCTCGTAGCTTGAAGCTCTAAACCGCGGTAGATAATCGCTGCTTTTGAACTCTTCCTTCGACAACTAGCTAATTCCGTACTGCGAGCCATGGAATGCCTAATTAAGCGCATAAATAGGGTCAGATTCCATTTGCACTTGGCAGACTGCACGTATTAGGAAGCGGGCTGAGAGATATCTTCTGACCTCCTACATCAAATCTGGAATCAGTGCCTTCGAGCCTTTCAACTTGGCCAGTATGAGATCCTTTGCAGCCGCTAGTCGTGAAGGTAGCAGTTCTAGTGGGCTAATCCCCATCAGTTTGCACAATGCAGATGTGGTGTCTGCCAGCCTGTTACAGGTCGGCGATGTGAAGATATTCTTCCTCCCTAATCTACTCTCAAGAATCTCTTGTGTCTCTCCGATGGCACAATCACCAGCAATCAAGACTCGTCCTTCGATGGACTCGAGGACCTCTCTATCAAACCCCTTGCCCATCACAATGGTGAAACCTCCCTTTCCACCATGATCGAAATACAGCAACTGTAGGACCATTCTCACATTAAGGTCACAGCCCTCGGGGCAGAGCATCTCAGTCCCTCGGACAATTCGAACGTCATCCGGCATCTTGTCAAGAATATCGCATGGATATCGTTTCCTGAAACGAGAGAGATTTCCAAGGACCTCTATCTTCTCGATATCTCCCTCTCCCAGCCCGTCTCCTTTGACAATGGCCAGATGCTTCACCTCATCTATGCGATAGCCTAAGACCCTTGCACCAACAACATCGACGGATAGCGTATCCTTGCCACCAATCAGTACATCTAATCTCTCAATGGACTGGCTCAGAAACGTTTCCAGCGGATAGTGCCCATTGAATACTGCATGAGTGCCATCGATAAGGGTGTAGTCAGGTCTTACCACCTTATAGAGGTCCGCCAAGTACCTGTGAAGATTATAGTTGTGTTGATACCCTCTGTCCGTATGAGAAGGAAACGCCATCTGATTCTTGACTCCCAAGGTCACTGTGCTCATAGAGTGGGTCTTGAGCTTGGGTAACGAAACGTAGGTGTTCTCGGTGCGGCGTTCTATCAATTCCTCCACAACCAACCTTGGAAATGATACACCCTCCTCAAAATGAGGCAGTCTAACCCCAACGAGCTCCTCCTCATCAAGATAGACAGCCCTCGCACCAGTTTCTTTGCAGATATCGCCATAACCGGTGAATTTGAACACAATTCGTGTCATGTTGGCCTGAGTTGAATTCTCTATCACAAAGATCTCAGAGGCTCCGCAATCATAGAAATACTCTATCAAAGCCTTGACTACGCGTGTATCGGTAAAAGCATAGGGTTTGAAATCGATGCCATTCGGTTTCAGATAGACTCTGCCGGACTCCTTGAGGAGGTCCTTCCCTGGTGTCGTTTTATCAAATAGGGCCCTCACAGCCCCATCTATGTTGTCACCAATATCGACGATTCCCACACGCGACATATCACTCGCCTAGTCCCTATTACATTCGATAAGAAAAACGTGGCGGAGACTCCGTTCTTACCGTGGGAGGACGATAGTTCAGAACGATAAAATGTATGGTGGGCCGGACGAGATTTGAACTCGCGGCCTCTTGGATCCGAACCAAGAATCATACCAAGCTAGACCACCGACCCATTACAATCAGAGTTCCCTCTCGGCGGTCATTTAATCATTTCGTTGAGCTGGTTGGCGATATCTTCCACTGTACCTAGAAAGAGTCCATCTATGCTGTAGACCTCTGAAGAGGGTACATCCACACAACTACTTGCGAACAGTGGGCCCTGCATCTCTGAACCTCTGCTGTTGATTCCTCCACCTGAAATGAGTTTATTGAAGCTCGGCATGGTGAGTAGAACTGCCTTGCTCTCCTCCCCCAAGGGCAGGACTCCAATGTGCTCTCTGACACAGTTTCTGTCCAAGGAAGAGCGGAGGAAGACTGGTAGCGTACCCGCATATCTGATTCTCTTTGGGCGGCCTATGTCTGGTACGTCTGCGCTTCGGAACCGTTTCACCCCAGGATGACTGTGACCACACACAATCAGAGAGGCATGGAGGATATCTGGGTCCGGCCAAGCATGACCGTGCACAAGCCCCACAGTCCCATCAGCAATCAGATGACCTCTGACATCGAGCAGTTCAATATTCCTTGGAAGAAGTGCAGATAGGTTTCCGTCATGATTCCCTGGTATGACACTCACATCGGTAAATTTCGTAAGTTCATTCATGAAATGAGGAATTCTGTCCCAGTTGTAGATATGGTCCACAAGAATCTCGTGCTTGACGTCACCTAGAACATATAGCTTCTTTGTACCATACTTGTCAACCAAGAATTTGATGCGATGTAGCATGGGACCGTCTTGGGATGGAAATACCACCCCTTTCTGTTGATGTAGGGCCTCATGGAAACCAAGGTGCAAGTCTGCTACAAGCAGAATATTCGCACCATCTGACCGAATAACCAATGATCGGTCGTCAAAGACGGTTTCCATACTGACCTCTGAGAAATCTATACCATTTTAACATGGTCTTGTGAACAGAATCAGGAGAACAATGCCGCTCAATCCCTATGAGATTCGTCTTTTGTCAGAGGATGAGCTGACTCAGGACACGGTCCAATACTTCCGCAAGAAGTACAACAACCGCTTTATCCGAGCATTACGGGCGGCTGAAGAGGGACGCGTAATGCACTACCACTTTCGACCCAGTGATACAACAGCTTGGATTGTACAAGGTGGGAAACGCGAGTATCTGGTCATTCCGGGCATTTACTGCAGCTGCAGAAGTTTCTACCAGTCTGTGGTCATCGCACGGGACTTCGAGATGTGCTATCATATGCTTGCCCAGAACATAGCAGAGGTTCGCAGCTTACAGAAGGATGCAGAAACTAGCGATTCAGAGAGAAGAAGACTCTACGATAAGTGGCGTAGAACCGATTGAATGATACTAAGGCAATGTGTCTGAAGATAAGTTTTTAACATCGCCCCGATTCGACCACGCTGACTGAGCAAGAAAGGTCGGAAGGAGCAAATGGTAAAGCTCGGGAAACTCACTAAGGTCTGCGTAGCCATCATTGCACTCATGATTGTATTCACAAGTGTTCAGGTTGAGGTCCGGGCACAGGGAGAACTTGATCCTGTTGTTGTTCTCTATGATGCACGACACGCTCCTCAGTTTGCCGCAGCAGATGAGGAGGATGGTCTGAAGCTCATGCTTGACATGGTCAATGCATCGACTAGATATATCCTGAAAGTCCATCAGGGTTATCCCATCAACGAAACAGTCCTCGAAGATGTTGATGTTCTAATAGTTGCATCACCTGACAGCAGTTCCGAGTTTGAAAGCGAAGAGGTATCGGCCATCAAGGAGATGATGACGAATGGGAGTTCGCTCTTGGTCTTGGGCGATCCTGCAATCAGTCAGAATTCTACCTATTGGAATGAACAGCAGTTTCAAGACTTGGGTGATAACATAGCACTAAATCGAGTACTGGACTCGCTGAATGTGACAGGAGTTCGTTTCAGTATTAACGAAACCAGTAATGACAGGTATTGGCAGGATACAATGTTTGACTATGAACTGGCCCTGAACGAAACCTATCCTTGGGTTCTTCGGATGGACACCAACAACTGGGATACAGAACATCCCATCTTCCGAGACATAAATGAGCTCCTCCTCATGACGGCTACTCTCAAACCACTCGACGCAATAGGCGTTCTTGCAACTGGATCTGAGTCTTCCTTTGCTCAGTATAGACGTGGGCCCAACACATTTGCCAACTTCTCGTTTCCGAACATGTCTTTGGCTGAGTTTGAAGAACAACCTCTAGCCTATTCTGCCATCAATGGAACATTCCCCCCGTGGCTTAGTGCGTTTCAATATGGAAATAGCAGAGTGATAATGTCGGGGTCGACCATAATGTTCTCTGGCCGTACTCTGGACCTCCCCGAATCCGACTCTAGAAACGAACAGCAGTGGTTCTACTCTGCGGACAATTCTCGCCTATTCATGAACATGCTGGATTGGCTATCAGAGGGGTTTGTAGATCCACCTAGTGCAATTGAGCCTCTAATCATGATCTCAACGGGCATCTTCCTAGTCGGTGTAGCATACTATGTGCTGAAAAAGATTAGATGACGCGCGCTACCACTGCGGACTGCCCAGCTCTGTGGCCTGTATCATCTCTGTCATAATTGCCCTTAGCTCCCCGATCCCCTGCTCTCTCGAGGCTGATATTGGTACAATCAGTGGTTCGACGGTTGGGACTGCCGCGATCAATTTGTATCTGAGAAACTCAAGTTCATCATGCCGATCTTTCTTCTTCACCTTGTCAACCTTGTTTGCTACGACTAGAACGTTGTCAGCCAACTCGTGGAGAAACGTATAGAATTCCACATCGATGGGAATTTCCCTCCGGCGTTCCCATCTTTCGGCAATCTCTCTGAATATTGAAATATCTAGTACCAATACTCCCAGTACTATATCCTCGCTCCACTCCTCAAGCTGCTGAATCACGTCTACCTTCATCTTTTCTATGTCGGTCTTACTGGTCCCGCTCATATAGCCAAATCCAGGGATATCAACAAGCATCACTGGGCCAAGGTCTACCTTTCTCTCTCTTCTCGTGCTGCCAGGCTTCTTACCCACACGAAGCTTGACTCCCGTAAGAGCTCTTATTGTACTGCTCTTTCCAACATTACTTCTACCTGCAAAGACCACCAAGGGTTTCTTAGTCCCAGAACTGTCGCGTTCTTGCATACATCTTCTCCGCCTTTGCTATCTCCTGCAATAGATCTCTTCTTGCTAGACGTCCTGGCCGCAGTACTCGTGAAGCCGTGTCGGGACCGATGCCTCTTCCTGCCAGTACAATCAGGGCCGTCTTACCGTATTCTGAAATCAGGGATGCTGTTAACATAGCTCTTCTGTATTCTTTCCGCTCAGTTTGAGATAGCTTCTCTCCCTTTGAAACCTTTGCCAATATCTTTTCGACGTTCTTCTGAGACGGATGCATTGCCAGAATCATTTTCGATTCACATATGGGACAACTGACTTCCTCTTCAAGAGTTGAAATCGTTCTTACTGAATTCCAGTGCCTATTGACACATAAGAGCCGGAATTTGGTTGATAGAAGTCGTTCCTCCATCATCCGAAGCACCTCATCTTCCTCCGTTATCTCGCCCATCACTTCGAACCTAGTTCTCTCTTCCAGTATCAACCGTGCCAAGGGCGACGGCCTTTCTGTTGTCGCAATGTGTAACTCGATTTCACCCTTTGATACTCTATCAAATACCTCCATTGTATGTTGTTCATCCATCTTATCCGCAATCACTTCTCTCATTGCTTCTTCAAAGACAGGTGTATCTTCATAGATCGTGATAAGAAGTCTGACAGGGACCTCGCGAAGCTTGGCATCTCTACGAATAACATCCATTCGCCTTGCTACATGGACAAACCTTGACGAGAAGGTCTGCGTGTTCTTCATTGCTAGTCTTAGCACTGCAGAAACCTGCGGGGGACTATATTCTGAAAAAACATCCAACACATGCTGCGGATCAATTCTCTCTGAAGATGAGAACAAGATTCGGTAAGGATCCCGCTCCACAGCCACATCTACTCCCCTTCTTGTGGTCAGGAGAGCGGCAATTACAATTCCAAGCGCCTCATTTGTCTTCGTCCCATAGGGTGCATGGAGTACCAATCCGTTTCCGAAGTCCTCAATGACAATTCTGTTCTTCGATGAGAGTTTTCCAAGACACTGCCTACTCCCGGCCACTGCTTCAATAACGTGTTCTTGAGCCTCCTTTGACAACCGATATTGTTGTGTCAACCATGGCACGACTCGATTCTTCTCCATCTGCCCGGTCCTTTTCCAGACCTCTGCTACTTCAGTTGCAACTTCAAATGGAACTGGTATCATCTCTCCAATCCAGCGTGGGGCGTCGCTATCTGATTCTCCAGCAGGAGCACACAGAACCTCGTCTTCCTCTATGCTCACTACTCTATACGGTCTGCCACGAATGACAAAGAGAGATCCGGCTTCTATATTCTCGGACACGTAGTCCTCGTCGAGGACTCCAATTCCTGTTCTGGAGGTTATGTCAATGGCACTCACCTGTTGGACATCGGGGATGGTGCTTAGCCTCTCATAATAGAAAATCCGGGTCTTTCCCCATCGCTCAATAGAGTCTTTCTCTTTCTTTACGAGCTTTCTATCTATCATAAAATCTAGTACACGCTCGAGCTCTTCACGCGTGACATTTCTGAACGGATAGGCCACTCGAATACGACTATGTATCTCATCGAAACTCAGCCTGTCTTCATCCAACAGCATACCTGCAATCTGGTGACACAATACATCCCAAGACCTCTCGGGAATCGCTGCTGCTTCTACCTTGTTGGACAAGGCCCTGCGCACTATGACCGCCGACTCGGTGATATCGTCTAAGTTGGCTGTTGCAATGAAGAGCCCTTTTGCTTTCCGGCCCACTCCGTGTCCTGCACGACCCGATCTCTGCAATGCCCGCCTGACTTCTCTGGGAGAGCTGTACTGGATGACAAGGTCTGCCTGACCGATGTCGATGCCAAGTTCAAGACTTGAAGTGGCGACGATGGCTTTCGACTTGCCTTCTTTGAGTCTATCTTCTGCAGCGAGTCGCACATCCTTTGAGAGAGATCCATGATGAACGTCGAAATCAAATGAGGGATCCAGCCCTCTCATCTTCGACCCTAGAACTTCCGCAAAGGATCTGGTATTGGTAAACACTATGGTGGAGTTGTGATTGGAGATTTGGTCGACTATGTATCTGAGTCGCGCAGTCGAATGTGGAGGATAATGCAGCCTGCGTGCCATGACTATATCATCATCTGTTGGTTGCGGCATGACGACATCCAATTGCATCTGACGGGCATCATACCCCGCCCATATCTTTCTGACCGGTCTGTCAGGACCTGACAGTAGAGAACCTACATCATCAGGGTTGCCCACCGTTGCTGATAGTCCTATCCTTTGGATTCTCTTACCAACCAACCTCTCCAGCCGATCTAGTCCCAGACTGAGTTGTGTTCCACGTTTGCTATCAGCAAGTTCGTGTATCTCATCTACCACCACAGCAAAGACACTCTTGAGATGATATCGGAGGCGTTTGCCTGGGAGAATGGCCTGGAGCGTTTCAGGCGTGGTAATGAGAAGATTCGGTGGAAGAATGGCTTGTTTTCTTCTCTGATATTGTGTCGTGTCTCCATGTCTCACTTGGACGGAGAGACCTAGATGTTCACATAGCCCTTGAATTCGTTTGAATACATCTCTATTCAGCGCCCTCAGAGGGGTGACGTAGAGCACATAGAATCCAAAGAGCTCACTCTCCGCCTGCATCTCATAGAGTCTATTCAGAAGGGGAAGAACTGCCGCCTCTGTCTTTCCACTTCCTGTTGGAGCCAGAAGCAGGAAGTTGTCTTCTGTCTTCAGAAGCTGTGGTATCGCTCTCTCTTGAATAGGGGTTGGAAACAGAATGCCGTCTCTAGACAGAAACCGGATTATTTCTCCATCAAGAATATCGAAGGCATTCATGTTGATTTGTTCCCCGCCACGATGTGACGGATTTCGTTAATCAAGATGCGGATATCGGTTCTAACTGTAATATCTTCATGGACCATTATACTTCGGAGTCTTGCGACGATTTCTTCGGGGGCCTCGCTATTGCCAGCAATGACTTCGGTGATCTCTCTCAGTCTCTGTATGTTTGAGGCATGGGGTGCAACCCTTTGAAAAGCAACTCGGATGATTGAATGGGAGTCTGTCACCTGCGTGACACCCTAGATTCATCACTCTTCAGTTTCATCGTCACCATACACAGTATAGACAAGACTCAATAACAAGGCGAGAATGCCGAGGCCCGTTAGAATGAGTCCAACTACTTGAGTGAACAAACTGCTTTGCATGTGAATCTCGTGTCCTCCAAAGAATCTGGCTTATAATCGTTGCTGAACTTCAAGGAACGTATCTATGCTTCTGCTTTCCTCTGCTCGTAGAACTGATCTATGAAACTGCCATAGATATCAACCGGTTCTGTCAATTCATTGACATCCTCAATGGTCATCTCTAGGCCGCATGATCCACACTTGACCATGGCCATACCATTCTTCCGGTAGAGCTCTATTTTGATTGCCGTGTTTCCACAGTCTGGACATGGATAGACGTCCGGAATTCTCTTCCTTGGCCTTCTGCTCACCTTCTGTCTGCGTCTTCGTCCCATGATGAAACACCTTGCCTATTTCCCACAAACAGAGCTTAGCCCTGATAGAAATAGAGCAAGGTGTCCCTTGACAGACCTGTTTTAAGCATTTTGTTAAGAATAACCTGCAGATACTCGACAGAAGCCTTCATATTATGCTTCTTGCGGAGCCGAGGATGATGTCAACTCTCACTGCAAACGCACGATGTGTTCTGAAAATACTGGAGAATACCGGTCCGCTGACGACTTCACAGATACTAGAATATGCTCAGAGTGTACAATATACAGATATCTGCTCTGATTGTGCTGGTGGTGACGCATTTGTGGCTGCAGCCAACCAACTCGTTGACAGAGGTCTGGTGACCAGAGAATTCGGAAAGGGTGGCTATCGCTGGCAATTGACGAGGAAGTAGATATGGCCGATTGGAAAAAAATCCGAAATGATTTCCCTGCATTAAAGAGGACAATAGACGGACATTCCCCCGTCTATTTGGATAGTGCCTGTATGGCACTCAAACCGCAGCAAGTCATTGATGCCATGAATGAGTATTATGAGAGATACCCTGCATGTGGTGGTCGTAGCATACATACCTTCGGTCAGGAAGTTTCTGAGGCATATGACAGATCAAGAGAAGTCTTCGCGGCCTTTATCAATGCCAAGAGTCCTCACGAATGTATCTGGACCCGCAATGCTAGCGAGTCCATAAACATAGTTGCTCGATCCGTGAAACTCCCCAAGGGTTCAAAGATTGTTACAACCTCTCTAGAACACCATAGCGGTTCTCTGCCCTTTGTAGAGCGTGCTAGAAGGGATGGTCTGAGGGTTGAGGTGGTGAAAGCGAGGCCCGATGGTACATTCGATATTGAGTCATGGAAAGACGCCATTGACAACGACACACGCATGATTTCAGTCGTGCACTCCTCGAATGTAACAGGGACCGTTGCTCCTCTTGATACAATCGTCGAACTCGCTCACGATAGAGGCGCCCTTGTTCTGTCGGATGATGCTCAGTACGCTCCCCACCACCCAATGGATGTTCAGTCCTCTGATGTTGACTTCTCAGCCATATCGATTCACAAAATGTGCGGCCCGTCGGGTATGGGTCTTCTGTATGGAAAGGCAGAGCTCCTAGATGAGATGGATATGTTTCTCACTGGAGGGGACACAGTTGCAGACGTACGTTTTGAGAACGGTCAAATTATTCCTGAGTATCTGCCTCCACCAGAGAAGTTCGAGGCTGGTCTTCAAAACTATGCCGGTGCAATCGGGGCGGGGGCCGCAGCTGAATATCTTCAGTCTATTGGTATGCAAGAGATCGAGAAACACGAGAAGGCTCTCTTATCAAAAGCTCTTCAAGAACTTCTCAACATGGAGAATGTACACATTATCGGAACTCAGGACACCGAAATTAGAACTGGACTTGTCACCTTCACAGTTGACACGGTGGAGTCTGCTCACGATGTTGCTACTTTCCTTGATACGGAATTTGGTGTGATGGTCCGAAGTGGATGGCACTGCGCAGGTCCCTTTCATTATCAGCTAGGAATAGACCCAAAACACGGTTCTGTTCGGGCCAGCTTCTATGTCTACAATAATGCAAATGATCTGGACCGCTTTCTCACAGGTCTTCGCCAACTGATACGTGTGAGCTCATGATGACTGTCCGTGACCCTCTTACTAACTGATGAGTTTCTCAATCTCATCTTTCTGGCGAGCTATCTCATCAATAGGATTCCCAAACTCCAAGGAGCTCGCCGTGATATCGAGAGATTTTCTGAACATAGATACCCTTCCTTGAACAACCACATCCCGCCCTTGAATCTTCGGTCTTGCCAAGTCAATTGGTTCGGTCATGTTTCCTGTCTTCTCGATGAGTTTTTGAGCCTCATCTGCGGACATATCCAGCAACTGTTCCCCGGCCTCTCCGAATAGAGTCACGGTAATCGAGCCTGTTCCATCGTCTAGCACCACTTTGAACAGGGTCCTGTATTCCACATTTTCGATATCTCCGTGCACGTCACAGCTGAAGCCTTCTTCAGTTTCCTCAACCTTCTTACGGCAATCGGGACAGGCAGGGTATACCGGTCGGCTGTCAAAGATCTTCATAATATTGCCATAGATCTCGACATTCTTCTGGACCATGGATTCATCAATATCGCCAATCATGATTCTGTTTGCCCGTGTCGTAGGTCTGGCCGAAACCTCAGACACATCGAGTTCTTGCAGTGTGGAATCGGAAGGATTCAACTCTATCTCACTTCGCCGCCCTGCATGGAATTCAACGCCACCGCGGAAGCCCTCTCGGACATATCCATGACGAACACGCACAACATCTTCTTCCTTGAGATCTGCTATCTCTTCAACATCGTCATTCCAGAAGGTCATTCTCGTGGTTCCCGTGTCATCTGCGACTATGATATTTTGAACACGCCCTTTTCCACCATCCCTCTCAAATTCATTGGGAGGAAATATCCGGATGACCTTCCCCTCGATGTCGACATCTCTCATCTCAACTGTCAAATCTTCAATATTCTTTCGTCCAAGAGGTTCGCTACTCACTCCGAAACCCTGAACTTCAACAGCATCAATGTCCTCTTCGACATCCCGTTCAATTATAGCTGACCTTCCAGAGTGGACCTCAACATCCCCATACCTTCCAGCCCGGGTGTAGGCCCCAGAGAGCCGGATGACCTCTCCCTCTTCTGCATCTTTCATCTGTTCTGCGTGCCCGTTCCAGAAGGTGACCCTTGTGCTGCCGGTTTCGTCAGCTCCAATCACGCTCAGAACCTTTCCTTCACTGCCATCAGATTTTCGTGTGAAGGTACTGAGTGGAAAGGCTCTTTGGACTTGAAACTTGATGCTAACGTCATACATATTCTCTTCCAGATTGGAGATGCTAGTTGTTTCATCTTTTGGAATTTCTATATCCAGATCATCTAACTCGTATTCGTCTAGGACTTTCAGATTCCCCATTCTTCCCAGATTAAGCTCAAGCGAGTCTCTCAGACCTTTCTTCACGTAGGCATTTCGAATCTGAATGATACTCCCTACCGAAACGTAATCCTCAGAAACAGCTTTGGTCCGATCATCCCACAGGGCAACTCTCATCTTTCCGGTACTATCTGCAATCGTGATGCTTGCAACTTTTCCTTCTCCTCCGTCAGACCTCGAAAAGGTCCGGACACCACTTACACCAACAACTTTCGCGGTGAGAGCGACGCTCCTTGTCGATTCCGTGATATCTTCAATCTTCATTCTTGCCCTAGCAGAGACTTGTTGGAGGTCAATCCCAAGCTCTCGAGCCACAATCATTGCGGCCGACTCCTCGTTGACAACTTCGGGACCCAGCTCTTGTCTTTTCTCCTCAATCATTTTCATAATGTCTTTTCTCTCATATTCGGGAGAATTCTTCAGAATGAGCTGAATCGTTTCCTCTAGTGTTAGCATCTCTCTCTTCCCCGTGATGGTGGTTTCAGTCTGTTGTGTTCTCAGTTAGGCTTTAAAGCTCACTGCTCGTTATGACCGAGTTCTGGAGATGCATATTGATTCTTGGCAAAACCCAAAAGACTGGCTCTCCTGATATTTGAGTGGTTAATGTTGTCGGACGAGGAACTCCCCCTACCAAAACACAGTATTGCCTACAAGGCATACTTCAGTTCGCTTAACAATGAAGTGAAGAGAATCTATGCTGTTGCAGAGGCTGCAAGGGCCAAGGGCTACGACCCGGAACTCAAGGTGGAGATTCCTCCGGCACATGACGTTGCAGCCCGGGTAGAGGCAACTCTCGAGGGCCCCGTCGGCGTGGCAAAACGAATTCGTGAACTCCAGGAAACAATGTCACGGGAAGAGGTTGCATTCGCCATAGCTAGAGAGATAGCCGAAGGATCACTGGGCAGGATTGAGGACAAAGAGAAGGCGGCAGACAAAGCTGTCCGTGTTGCTCTGGCAATCCTCACCGAGAGCATAACAGCTGCCCCCTTGGAGGGAATATCAAAGGTACGGATTCGGGGCTCAGGCGCTTCAGAATATCTTGCACTCTATCTTGCTGGCCCCATCAGGGCTGCTGGCGGAACTGAGGCAGCAGTGACAGTCCTTGTTGCGGACTACGTCCGCCAAGTGTTGGGGTTGCCGGCTCTTGTTCCCACTGATGACGAAGTAGAACGTGCTCTGGAAGAGGTCGAGCTGTACGCGCGGAATGTACACCTTCAGTATCCTATACATCCTGAGCTTCTCCGGTTTGCCGCTTCTCACCTGCCGATAATGCTGACGGGTGAACCTACCGAGGACTATGAGGTATCGGGGAGTCGCGACTTACCACGAGTAGAATCAAATCGTGTCAGAGGAGGGTCGGTTCTCGTTCTGAACGACGGAGTAGTGGGCAGAGCCGCTAAACTGGCCAAAATTGTGAGCAGACTGGAAATGCCCGGTTGGGACTGGCTCCAAGAGATTGCTAAGAAGGTGTCAAAGTCAGACTCATCGAAGAAGAAATCACAGAAGAGCCCGCTATCGCCCAAGGATGATTACTTGGCGGATGTCATCGGCGGTCGACCTGTCTTCTCGCACCCGTCCCGAAATGGTGGATTTCGTCTGCGATATGGCCGATCTAGAAACACCGGCTTAGCAGGGGTAGGCGTGCATCCTGCGACTATGTATATGGTGGATGAGTTTTTGGCTGCAGGGACTCATATCCGAACGGAACGTCCTGGAAAGGGATCGATAGTTGCACCTGTAGACACTATCGAGGGGCCCATAGTGCTTCTGAAGAATGGCACTGTCAGGCAGATTTCAGATGTTGGAGAGGCACAACGGCTCTGTGAGGAAGTCGAACGCATTATCTTTCTAGGCGATATTCTTGTGGCTCTAGGAGAGTTCTTGGAAAACAACCATCCTCTGGTTCCCTCAGGCTATTGTGAGGAGTGGTGGTCCCATGAATTGGATGAGGCCTGTAGTCAACTAGGGAAAAAGGATTTCGAAATGGCACTGGAAAAGATTGGAATCAACAATGGCCGACTCGAGTCTTGGATCAAATCGCCGCTCACTGAAGTTCCAATGCCCGAAGAGGCTGTTTTAGCTTCTCATGTATTAGGAATACCACTTCACCCACGGTACGTGTATCGATGGCGAGTATTGTCTGTCGAAGAGATTTTCGAGCTTCGCACTTGGATTCTGGAAAAGAGAAAGACCACCAAGAGGAAGAGTCGAGATCGAGTTCTACTACCGGCGAACAGCCACCAGAAGACGTACTTGGAACGTCTTGGGGTTCCGCACAGAATTCTTGGTCCGACCGGACAGATAGAACTGCTCGACAATCCTGTCACTATCTATGCTCAGATAGGCGACAAGAAATCATCACCATCCGGCAACTCAGCACTTGAAGTTATCAACTCGTGTTCCACTGCTGAGATTGGGGACAAACTCGGATTCTCCATCGGGGCGCGCATGGGCCGTCCTGAGAAAGCCGAAGTGCGGAAAATGAGGCCTGCAGTTCAAGCGCTCTTTCCCGTTGGCCGGGCCCTCGGAACAGAAAGAGAGATTGAGAAAGTTGCAAGTGAGAATGATCACTCACAGAATCAGACAACTCTATATGAAGAGAAACAATCTATACAGGAAACCAGCGACATTGATGTTGAACTCGTTTCTAGAGTCTGTCCGAAATGTGGTGCAGAAACATTCGAATCTAGATGTTCCCAATGCGGATCTCATACTCTAATCCAGAGGTGGTGTTCACATGAGGGCTGTGGACAACCCATTGATGAGAACACAGGTCGCTGTCCCTATAATCATGATATGAATCTAATCCGCGCCACAAGACCCAGACCGTTGCCCCAGGAGCTTGCCTTGCATCTTGAACGAATCAAGAGCGAGATTGGCGAGCACCAGATGTACGGGGTCAAGGGAGTACTTGGACTCACGAACGACTACAAGATTCCCGAGTATCTCGGAAAAGGAATTCTGAGAGCGAAGCATGAGGTGTATTGCTACCGGGACGGTACTGCTCGATTTGATGCTACGGACGCTCCCCTGACCCATTTCATACCTAGGGAGATTGGCGTCTCCCTTTCCAAGCTGAAAGACATGGGGTATACGACAGATGTCAATGGGGACAAGCTCGTCTCTGACGAGCAGGTAGTCGAGTTGAAGGCACAAGACCTCATAGTTTCCGAGAAATGTGCAGACTACATGGTCCGCGTTGGTCTTTTCATAGATGACTGTCTGGAGAAGATCTATGGACTTGACAGATACTACAGATTCACGAATCAAGAAGATATTCTGGGCACACTGGTGATTGGTCTTGCTCCTCATACATCTGCAGGAATAATTGGCAGGATTGTCGGATTCACTAATGCTAGTGTCTGCTATGCACACCCATACTGGCATGCCGCGAAGAGACGCAACTGTGACGGTGATGAGGATGCTTTGATACTGGTAATGGACGCTCTTATCAACTTCTCAAAGGCATACCTGCCCGCGGGGCGAGGGGGATTCATGGATGCGCCTCTCGTTTTGTCAGTAATCCTGAACCCAGAGGAAGTCGATGATGAAAGTCACAACATGGAGGTCTGTAGTAGGTACCCGGCTGAATTCTATCGACATGTTTCAAAAGCAAAACATCCTCGAGAAGTAGAATCGCTTGTAGACATCATTGCCAACCGTCTGGACTCAGAAGCGCAATATGAGGGATTCCAGTTCACTCATGCTACAAGTTCCATTGACTCTGGTCCAAGAAACACGCGCTACAAGACTCTAGGAAGCATGTTAGAGAAGCTCGAGGCACAACTAAGACTTGCTAAACTGATTGATGCAGTAGATGAGAAAGATGTGGCTGAACGGGTCATCTCTCATCATTTCATTCGTGATATCCGCGGCAATCTTCGTGCATATTCTACTCAGAAGATTCAGTGCAGACGCTGTAATCGTGTATACAGAAGGATTCCACTATCAGGCATCTGCGAGTGTGGTTCACCGCTCTCTCTCACTGTCAGTCAAAAGAATATCTCAAAGTACCTTGAGATGTCAGAGAAGATTATCAATGATAACGGCCTGGGTGGCTATCTGGGGCAGAGAATACGTCTCATCCAGTCAGCCCTAGACTCTCTATTCTTCACAGAACAGACAAGTCTGGAGGACTTCTTTATCTGATCAGGCATGCTCCAGAGATAGCTGCAACAGACTCCTGTCTTCAATCATCCCAATGAGATTGCCGGTTGCTGAGATAACGGGAGCTTGGTCGATATTGTTCTTTCTAAGTGTCTGAACGCATTCTGAAACCGTTGTGACTTCACTCACAGTGATGATGTTCTTGGTCATTATGGCTTCGATGGGTACGTTCGGCAATTTGAGTAGCTTCTTAGTCACGACCAGGAAGTCTTTGGACGTCCATCCCCAATCTGCCGCACTATCAGTGCCGCTGTAGGTCTTCGAGATATTATCTTCGATAGTCACTTCGGACAGACGCACGAAATCCGTGACAGAAATCATTCCTGATATTCCGCCTGCAGCATTCAGCACCACCAAGTTCGTGACACCTGCCATCTCCATAATGAGGTATGAGAGTGGGAGAGGGGTTTGTTCCCAGATGGCATTCACTTGTGTCCTGACAAAATCGCGGATATCCATCTCCTCAAACTTCTCTTTGCCTTCCAGTACGGCACCAAGGATATCAGCTACCGTAATGAGCCCAACCAGTTCGTCGTTGTCGACAACTGGGAGCCTACGAAAATCGTTCTCCAACATTATTCTTGCAGCTGTCTTGACTTCGGACCGAGGGGTTACGGTCTTGGGGTCTCTTATCATCAGTAGTGCCAACTGATTCTCATCGGCCTTTTGCAATAGATCAGTTCTTGTCACAATTCCCACTAGTTTCTTGGTTCCCTTTTTTACGACTGGCAAGCCCATGATTTCTTGCTCTGCCATAATCTGTAGAACATCCTCTCTTGTGCCAGGAACGGATACATAGACTATGTCTGACTGCATGCAATCTGATACCTTCATTGTAGGAGCGACTCCGGTATTGAGAAATTTCGTTGGTCGATTCGACTCTGCTGGAATATCTGGGTTTTGGCCAACACAACAGAATGTGATAAGGGCACTCGCCGACCTTTTTAATGTATCCTTAGGTTGAACCAATAAACTGCCTGCTCTCCAGTCAGTCCTTTACCAAGGATTCTCCTTGAAACCCAGAAGGTATCCTCCCACATTCGATACCCAATGCACTAACAGGGTCACGGAAATGAGCACAATCACGTAGATGGGACTTGGTTGCAGAAAAGGGGAGGCTAAAGCAAGCGCCGCGATGATGAAACCAAGCTGATCCAGCACTGGGGCTGGCCCGCCACTCTCAAGACTTACTCTTCTCTTGACAAATGAACCTATCATATCACCAAGGAGCGCTCCAATTGATAGTAACACGGTTGTGGGAAATGACATGAAGAGAATCTCTTCCATCTGGGCAGTGACAACTACATAATCAGACATGATTGGGAGAAGAAACGGTGCAAGGAGCACCTGCGCAGCGCCGGTAAGGACTCCAAATAGAACTCCAACGAGGAAGCCACGAACTGTCTTGCCGTCACCCAGAATTCTTCTTCCGTCACGGAATCTCTTGCCTCTATCGATTGGGGCACCACCACCGAAGATGACAGGGGTGGAATTTGCTATCCAAGCGGGTAGACCAAGCCACAATGCCAGCTCGACAATTGCTATCTCCTCGTACATCTAGTGGCGCTCCCTATCACGTCTGCTGAATGCATTGTTTTTCACTCTTGTTGTATGTTGTCTTCAAGGGCAAATCCCCGGTCTTGGATTAGCAGTCTTATTCGAGCTTTTTCTGAGCGGAGATCCATTCGCTCAACCACCCTCTGAGAACTCGCATTACCAACCTTCAGCCTAAGTGTCACATCCGACCAGTATTCCATGATGTTCTTCGCCACCGGCTCGAAATCGTCAGTCCCATCAAGCTTAGCCCTGACCTGATTCAGTACCAAGACTGCAATACCCCTCTGACTAGCAATACCCTTCAGAAAACCAGCTTGCCGGTTGAGTTCCCGGTGTGCTGCATAATTCGTCTTCTTATCATCTAGGGAAACTCTATACAGGCGGGTTAGCGTATCAATCACGATAAGACGTGTACTCTCTGGAGCATAAAGCTCGAGATCTTCAATAATCTCTCCTTGTTCCGAGAAGTCTTTGGGCACAATGATATTGATGGCGTCCACAAGTTCTTGGTATGGTCTACCGGCCATCTGTTCCAATCTCTCAATCGGTGAGGACCCCTCTGAGTTCACGTACACAGTGTGATATCCCATCCGAAGAGATGACAGGACGAATTCAAGTCCAAGAGTTGTCTTTCCTGATCCAGCTCTTCCATAGACATGAGTGATATTGCCCGTACGAATGCCCCCTCCAAGCATCAAATCGAGCCGTGAGATTCTGGACGGAAGAGTCAAAGGGGATATCACCACAAGCGGCATACAATATCAGAGTGATAAGGATAGCTCCAGAGAGGACAAATGAAGCATGTCACGTCCAGAGATTGCTATTGCCACTGAGAAGCCCAAGACTCTCTATTTGACGCTGGAGATTCTCAAGAAACTCGAGCTGTCTTCTGTCGTCTGCACCCCCAATGATAAGGCGTGCGGTTTAGCAAAGGTGCTTCTGTCCACAGAAGACGAGGCACCAGATCTCTCTGATTCCCGTCTTGTTCTACTGGGAGAAGAACCCGATGAGGAGCAAGTGCGAATCGAAATTTTCATGCGGCTGAATGGTATCACTTACCCATCAGTCATTGTTTCAGGTATTGACCCGGGCTATAGATACGGCCTTGCTCTGAATATGGATGAGATTGTGGTATCGACTCACATCACGCGTTCTCCTCTGAAGGCAGCTGATATTGTGTCCCACTGGAACAAATACATCTCAGAGAGCTATCCGGATTGTCGTTTTCTGATACGAGTGGGAACCGGATCCCCCCTCTATACAGTGCTCGTTCTTCGACCGATACTTGAAGAGATTTTCCCAACTGAAATTGAGCTGGTGGATGAGCATCACACGACCATTACCAGTGGTCCGGATGCCGACATATCATCGGCTGTCCTCATTGCCCTTAGACCCGGGGAGCCAATCACAACCTCGAGTCTAACACTGGAACCAAAGACAGGCCACATCCGTTCTCTTAAACGACTTGCTAACAGACTTACCAACGGACGCGTGGCCATCTCTACAAGTGAGGCAAAGAGAGTGCTAGCGGGCACCCTCTCGCTGAAGGAGATTGTCACTCCAACTCCGCGCCATTGAAGAAATCACTTACAGCAGAGGAGAGTATCTCCGGGCTATCTGGAATGCTTCGAACTATCTCTCCAAGCCAAGGAGGCATGAATCTCTTGAGATAGGGCGTATTGAACCTCTGGTCCAACAAGACTATCACGCCACGGTCATCAAGTCGTCTGACCGGTCGACCTGCAGTCTGAATGGCACGGGTCATCGCCGGGAGAACATACGCATAGTCTCTCCCCCTCCGATTGAAACGGACATCGTAATATGAAATCAAGGCATCTGTGCGTGGAGTTGGTCTCCCATAGGGAACTCCCACAACCACGACACTCTCCATTGTGGGTCCTGGGAAATCTCCTCCTTCTGAGTTCCTTCCCCCTTGTACACCTAGAAGAACCGCCCCACCGTCTTTTCCCTGACTCTTGAACTCCTCAATCATCTTGTCATTCTTCTTTCCTGCAGCCCCTTGCTCCTCAAGATACAGTTTTTTGGAAAGTTTCCTCTCTAGTCCTGCTCGTTGAAGCGCCGCCGCTATTCCATAACTAGTAGTGAAAATACCTGTATTTCCAGGAGTCGCTCCTACTACTGCAGCACAGTGTTCGACCATTCTTGCGAACATATCTTCCGAACGTGCATTATAAGAAGTATCTAGGCCCTCAACCACAAATCCGGTTCTGGTCTGATCGCTGAACGGGCTACGAAATGATACCTTTACAGACGTTTCCTCAAATCCCAGCATCTCGGCATAGGCCGAGAGTGGTGATAATGTGCCAGAAACAGCCACCGAACATCGAATGAGTCGCAGTAAAGGACTTGTGACTGCCGTCGGGTCAAGTGCTACTCTCTCCAAGGCCATTCTTCTGCTCTGGCCTCTTCTAAGCTCAGATGAGAGTACAAAGGCGTAATCGTTCCTATCTGCGTAGTCCAACCAGTTGTCCATGAAATCCGCAACGCGATATATCGACGACTTAGGGGGTTTTCCATGCCGAAGCTGGTTCTTTCGAATACTCGTCCCGAGTTCGTTCATATGAACCAGAGGATGCACTGTGTCCTCAGTTCCAGCCTCTTGTAGGGCTCTCTCATAGATTCCAACTGGATTGACAATCATCTCATCATTACTAGAAAGACCTGCCGAGATTTCGATGATAGACTGTGCTAAAGCTCTACAGAAGTCGTTTGTCACTTCGTCGTTGTATGTGCGGCCTTCACGCATTGCTTGACGAATGATGCCGATGGTTAACCTATCACTCGCTGAGTCGAGTGCGGTGGACGGAACGTTATGCGCTTCGTCCTGAACGAGTACCACCCGCGACATAGGTATCTCCAGTTCTGGAATGAACGTTTCTCTGATGGACGGATCGAATACATAGAGATATGAGAGAGCTATCACATCGACAGCCTTCGCTAGCTTCTTAGCCAGCTCATATGGGCAGAGATTGCGCTTTTTCGCAATTCGAGCTATCTCGGGTGCAGTCAGGATTTTCTTCGGCATCTTTGCAAGAAGGTCTTCTGGATAACCCAGTCTTTTGGTTCTCTCGTAGAAGGCGCATTTACCATCGGCTTTCAGTTGTTGACACATCTCACTGATTGAAACTACCCAGTCGACATTGTCCAGTACGAACTTATTGATGCACATATGACTTCGTCCACGAAATGACAGTCCCGAAACGTTTCTGACATCGTCAATCTGAGCGAGTTCCTCAACAACCCTATCCAGCTGCCGATGGGTTCTCGCGCAGTAGAGTATCTTCCCTCCGTTTATTTGAGTCCAAGGTAGAATCGCGCATAGCGTGGCACACGTCTTTCCAAATCCATTGGGCGCCTCACACAGAATATTCGTTCCTGAACGTACACAGCCCTCTATCCTATCCATCATGTCTGCCTGTCCAGCTCTTGCAGAGGCATAAGGGAAGAAGTCTTCATAGGATAGTTCCTGGTCACTCATCTTCTCTTCAACGCCACTCGAGTTTCCTAGCTTGATAATACTGTTGTTCTATCATAGCATACCCTGCTAGTTTATTTACGCTCCTGATATCTCGGAGAAGGCGGACCTATTATGAACAAAACGGAGGCCCCGAGTGGCATAAGTGATTTTTCAGCAGAAACCAGCAAAGGCAAGCTCCTGTTTCGCTTGATGGAATTGGACAACGGCCTGATGGTACTAATCTCGGATTCCAACAAATACAGAATCGGGCCTTCTGCAGTCGCAATCCCATCGAGCACAGGTCAGTCAGGTCCGTCCTCCACTGGGCTCTTTACGATGGGAGTTGACACCACACTGGTCAGAACTATCGCTGAGCGCCTGAGTGCATGGACTGCTCAACCTTGCATGGCTATCGTCGCCGTCAGCGACTTTGATCGCAGTACTATGTTGGAGGTTGTGTCAATTCTGAAGGATCGCTTTGTGACTTGATGAATTCGATGATCTCAAGCACCCAATCACCGACTCCCTCCGTTTCTTCCAGTCTATCCAGGTAAGTGGTCCAATCAATCGCCATGGCATGTTGCCAGTCATTAAATGCGCCTCTTAGATTCTGAAGTGCCTTGTGGTGATATTCGCACAGGAGATCCGCTTGAATCCTCCTACCGCAGACTGAGCATAGGTCATCTGGTACGGTTTCTTCACTGGTCATTCTTCTTCCTCCTTCTCTCCAGTTCTTTGAGGTCATCCTGCCTGCCAGGACAGTCCGCCCAGTTTACACAAGTTTCCCACGACCTTCCTCGGGAAATCACTCTAAGCATTGGGTGACCGCAGTACTCACATTTCTTGTCCAAGGGCTGTATCGATCCCTTCTGTGGCAAGGGATACGTCTGATCACACCCTGTTTCACGATAGTTGGAACAACCTACAAACCGTTTTCCAGTCTTGGGTGACCGTATGATGAGTAGTGTCCCCGAACCACACTTCGGGCAGGGGCCAATTTCCTCTTTCTCTTTCCAAAAACGTTTCAGACCCGCAACTAACGCTTGTCCAATCTCCCCCTCCCTTTCCTTGAAGGATTCTAAGAGATTCAAGAGGTCGTTCTTTGCACTGGTCAAGACCTGTTCCCGGCTGCGTTCACGCCCTTGGATTCTCTCCATTTGCTCTTCGAGTCCTCGGGTGAATTCCGTTGAGAGTAGCTGAGGAACATAGCGCTGCAACGTTTCATAGGCCGCGTATCCAAGATTTGACATCTCAAATCTATCATTCAGAGTGTACCCTCGTGACTTGAGTGAGTCAACTATTCCTGATCTTGTAGCCTTTGTACCCAAGCTCTCCCTCTCAAGCATCTTGAGCAAGCTTGAGGGATTGTATCGGGCTGGAGGCGAAGTAGTCTTTTCTTCGTTCTCAACTGAGGTAATTTGTAGCTGATTGCCCACCGTTAACCGGGGAAGCTCCCTTTCTTCGCGAGAAGCATACTCACCATAGAAATCTGTCCAACCTGGTTTGAGAGTCTTTATTCCCCTCAAGTAGAAGATGTGTTCTTCACACTGAAGATCCGCCCGAATAGTTTCCCTTATCGAGTCTTCTCCAAAAGCAGCTAAGAATCTTCTAACAACAAGATCGTACACCTTCTTCTCAGCTGAACTGAGCCTTCTCTCTGCTTTCTCACCTGTTGGATGAATAGCAGGATGTGCCGGATCCGATTTCTTCCCCTGTCGTGGTACAAGCTTCCCCGAATCTAGTATGGCCTGCACGATGCTCTTGTAGTTTCTCATCTTCCCTAATGAATCGAGTATGCTCTTCGTATCGACACTCTCTGGTATCTTCTCACTGCTTGTCCGTGGATATGAGATAAGAGCATCAAGATACAGCTTCTGAGCCACTGCAAGCGTGCGGCTTGGCTTGAAACCAAAGTGTCGATAAGCCTCTGACTGAAGCGAGCTCAAATTGAAGGGAGGCAGTGCTGGCTGAGATATCTTTCGCTTTTTGACATTCTGAACGGTAGCGGTCTTTCCTTTAACATCCGCAACCACTGCCTCAGCCTTCTCTTTCCTTTCAATCCTCTTCTCAGAGTATTCAAGCTCCAGCTCTAGTCCTTGATACAGTCCATTTGCAACTATAATCCAATAGGGCAGGGGCACAAAGACATTCACCTCTTGATCTCTTTCTGCAACGAAGGTGAGTGTTGGTCCTTGCACTCTTCCCGTGGAAACAATCTTGAACCAGCCCGCGGCTTTCTTGATTGCCAAGGTCAGAGCTCGAGTCAGGTTTATACCGTACAGCCAATCGATTTCATGCCTCACATGTCCCGACTCTATCATTTGAAAATCAAGACCACCTAGCTGCTCATCGAAGGCCATCTGTAGCTCGTTCTTGGTGAGAGTCGAGAATCGCATTCTTTGCGCATCTTCAGGATTGGTCCGACATGCGTACTTGAGTGTGAGATAACCGATGAGGCTTCCCTCAATGTCGTAATCAGTTGCAACAACAAATACCTCCGCCTCCTTTGACAGTTTCTTGATGAGAGAGATAATGGGCTTCACATTCTTAGCCTTCTTATCGACCTCATATCTGGGGACCCATTCAGTTTCCAATCTCGGGTATTTCCATCCTTTCTCTGTCTGCTTGAGTTCGTAGAGATGACCTAGGGCATGAACCACAAGGAGATCGTTCGCCCCTCTCTTGCACTGAAAATAGGAGGTCTTGCCTCTCTTGATTTCTTGTGGCGCTCCTGATTCATCGAGAGCATGCGCTATCTTCTTGGCCGCGGTAGGTTTCTCGGATATCACCATTATTCTGGACAGTACAATACACTCTCAGTGTGGGCTATCTTGCCTGCTGTGTGTTTTATTTGTCTGTTGGACCATCAAAAAAGGCCTAGTACATTAATGCATACCACGATAGTCTTAAAAGCGGACCCCCAATCGAATCCGCTGAGGTAACACAAAGTGAGCCACCGGTGGCTACGGTTCATTGTCAAGCCAAGAGTTAGACTAACACGGCCGCGTTTCACAGCACCAACACGGCCCCCAGATATCATCATATTCGGCGTCATGTTCATCGTAGTTCTCTTTGTGCTTGGTGGGAACATCTACACGCTAGTCAAGACCCCGCCGCCTATTGCCACTGGTTCCGATGGTAACCCCATTCTGATTGCTCCGACTCCCGAAGTCCAACTCGGGATGGAGGGTATTGTTTCCTCTGTGGTATTCTTTATGGGCACTCTTGGCCTTGGCTTGATTTACTATTCATCCAAGTATGTACTCCAGCCCGGATATGCTTCTAGACTGATGATACTCGGTGCCATTCTTGCTGGCTCCGCATTCCTCATTATCACCTACTTCTTTGGAATGAAGTATTGAGCACAAGTATTGACTGGGGAGAGACTCATAGCCTAGTGAACTTGATGTCAGAAGACGCGATCAGTCCCCTCAGGAGCCCCTCTCCAATTCTCAACTTCTCTCTCTTAGTTTCAACTGCTGGATGCACTCCCCGCCCATCGGGTTTCGACCACCGGCCCACATAGTTTCCGAAGTCCATTCCCGCCAAGAGAATCATAGAAGGCTCATACTCAGCCGTTACGTAACATGCCCTGTCTCCATCAGTGAACCCACCCCAGAGAAACACTCTATCTGTTGGCTCTACTTGGGTGCTGCCTAGCACAGGTGGTAGGGTTGGAACTGTTTGTCTAACAAGATCCATATTGTCTCCATGAGCATGCACAATCGCAATTGCTCCATCCTCTATCAATCGCTGAAGTGCCCCGCGGTTGCCATCTAGATCAGTCACAATCACATCGGGTTTCAGGCCAAAATGCA
>SDNO01000081.1 GCA_004524435.1 Candidatus Thorarchaeota archaeon
GCCTGGATGAACTCTCCATCAATGCCAGTCTTCTGGGCCAAGTGCCGGGCCATCTGAATCGCTTCTCCAGAGAAGTCGACTCCCGTTACAATTGCTCCCTCTCGGGCCCATGAGAGCGTGTCCAACCCAAAATGGCACTGAAGATGCAGCAGTGTCTTTCCCTCTACATCTCCGAGTTCCTCAAGCTCGATAGAATGCAGGGTAGATCCTCCCTCAAGGAACTCTTTCGTTCTATATTGGGGTGAGTCAAAGTGTTCTACGGCGAACTTGTCCCACATTCCCTTATTGGCCTCGTAGTATCGCTTGAAGGCATCCACGTGAAAACACCTCTCACTTGGAGCGTCGTTTGTACTTAATGAATACCTATGGACGCAGTCTATTGCCTATGGATGAAGAGCGGCTATCGGAGTCCAGAAGCAATCCATCATATCTCGTGCCCCGCATCAGGACTCGAAGTAGTCATCGAGACTCTGTACCACCTGTTCCATGACCTGCAAGAGATCCCTCGGATCCGTTGAGACCTCCATCCCGTGGTTCGCACCCTCGATAACAGCCTTTCTTGCATCTGATGTCTTCACTAGTTCCGACAGAACAGCCTCATCGTAATGCGGGTCTTCTGTTCCAATCACAAAGAGCGAGTCTGGGGTGTACTCCTTGATAGATCTCTGTATCTGAGGGAGAAGAATCAAGGGAGTATGCCAGATGAACCTCAGTCGCCGGGAGGCGGGAATCTCATCAAGGATATAGGCGAGTGCGATTGTTCCCAGTGACTTCCCCACGAGACAGCAAATCTCCTCTTCCAGCTGTTCCTCTGCGGATCGGTAGGCAGCAACAACGTCATCCTGTAGCCATTCCATCTGCTCTTCTTGGGTCTTTGCCGCAAACTTCTGGTCGTTCACGTAGTTGTAATTGATGTTCAAGACATTGATTCCCCTATGGAGCAGGAATCTATCTGTATAGTATAGCAGGGGTGCTTGGGTTGTGTATCCTCTGCCTGGAAACACAATAGCATACTTGTCAGTTCCCCTCTTTAACCGGAGATACTCATTCGGAACGCTGCCAGCATGACCCACTATGTCGATCTCATCAAATGAGTACATAGGTCTACCAATAGCATTTCAGGAGATAAGCGCTTGGTCGCATTTATGCACTGCAGTCCCGTTAGGATATGGCAAAATCATACGCTTCGCGCCAAACGTCATGCAGGGGATCCGAAATCAACTAACACTTAATACGGACCGTACTCTGGCCCGCCTCAGGTATTTCGCAGATATTATGGAGGCAATACATTGAGGATCAGGAGAATCAGCATCATTCTTACATTCTGTTTCTTGTTAACACTGGCCTACACACTTCCGACTCTTGCCGGAAAACCACCAAAGGACACCACGCCCCCTGCAGTCACAATAACCTCTCCAACTGACGGGGCAGTTGTGTCTGGCATGGTCACAATCTCATTCACTGCGACGGATGAGAACCCTGTAGTGGAATATGAGATCCTTGTCGATGGTCTTCTTCGAGTGGCAGCCCAGAACTACGACTGGGATACAACCCAGGAAACCAACACTGCACACTCGATCACGTGTCGCGCTCGCGACAACTCCAAGAACTGGGGGGAGGCATCGATCACAGTCACAGTTGACAACGGCGGTCAGAATTCTGCTCCTGTTGTCACAATCACGAACCCGACCGGCGGCTCCACTGTGTCAGACACGGTCACAGTGACAGTTACTGTAGACGATGAGGATTCACTGGTTCCGGATGTATACATCGACGATGTCTATACTACGACTGCTTCCAGTTTTGACTGGGACACAACTTCCTATTCTGATGGCCCTCATACCATCTTTTCTGAGGTCACCGATACTGGGGGTCTCACCGGCTCGGACACTGTGAGTGTCACGGTGGATAATTCTGGCTCATCTGAACCCACCGACGCGGCATTCAAAGTCATGAGCTACAACATAGAGGCCTCCGGCGAGAATGCTGACTGGAAGCAGGTAGTGAAGGAGGAGAATCCGGACATCCTCATCTTGGTTGAAACAGGCACATGGGATGATGGAGAAGACTACGTCCTCAATACGGTTGTCGACGAGTTCAACGCGTACTTTGTTGACGAGGTCCCATACGTTGGTTACTGTGCTCAAGACATCACCTATTCCACCAGCGGCGAGGCCATCCTCTCCCGCTATCCAGTGGTGGAATTCAACCAAATACCTCTTGTTCCCCTTGACGATGAGTCTGACTATGATGTCACCCATGACTTCATCGAGGCTGTGATTGACATCGATGGTACCTACATTCATGTCTTCGGCTCCCATCTCAAGGCAATGTCTGGCACTGAGAACGAGTGGCGCCGAGAGCGCGAAACGGAGGGCATCATCAACTACATGGACAATCTTGGTGATGTGCCCATTATGTACATGGGCGATCTGAACTCGTTCTCACCTGATGACACTGGTGACTTGGCTCCGTTAGGCGATCTTGGATATGGTCCCATGACCATGAAGCTCTATCCCTCTGATCCAACCTATGGCCAGTACGCATCTTCTGTACATGCCTTCACCGATGTATTTCGTACCCTGAATCCGACTGATCCTGGTTATTCCTATGGCCATCAGAGCCCTGAGTATACGTCTCGCATTGACTTCATTGTTGTGAACTCGTTCTTCGCGGACAAGCTCATAAACTCGACCTGTGGCGACACACCAACTGCGGATACGGGGTCAGATCACTACTCTGTGGACGTATTCATTCAGTGGAATTCAACAACCGAACCCGACACTACTCCTCCGGGGCAGGTCACAGGGTTGACTGCCCAGACCGTGAGCATGTCCCAGATTGACCTCTCATGGAATGCCAATACTGAGAACGACCTCTCACACTACAGAGTCTATCGGGATGGTGCACTCATTGCCCAGTCCTATCAGACAATCTACAGTGACACCGGTCTCCAGCCTGGCACCACCTATACGTACGAGGTATCTGCTCGGGATACAAGTCTTAACGAAGGGCCGAAATCAGATCCTGCAAGCGCAACCACGAACCAAGGTGGGTCATCTGACTTGATCGTTTTGAATGAGTTCCTACCTGATCCATATTCCCTGTATTCGGAGGAGTGGATCGAGTTATACAATCCTCAGGAACTGGAGGCTGACCTATCAGGTTACATACTTGACGACCTCATAGGCGGTGGGACCAACCCCTACACTATTCCTGATGGTACAGTCATTTCTGGCTACGGATTCTTGGTCTTCTACCAAGGGGCCACCGGTATTGGTCTGAATAACGACGGTGATGATGTCAATCTCATCCAGCCGGATGGATCCACTGTTCAGGATAGCTACAGTTACAGCTCATCTGCGGACGATGTGAGCTACGGGCGTGAAAGCGACGGGTCCTCAACATGGACCACCTTTGACTCACCAACACCTGGCGAGACTAATGGCGGTACTAGCTCTCCCGGGGACTCGGTTGTCCTCAACGAGTTTCTCCCCGATCCGTATTCCCTCTATTCAGAGGAATGGATAGAGCTGTATAACCCCTTGACCGTAGAGGTGGATGTTTCAGGCTACGTGCTTGATGATATCACAGATGGCGGGACAGGTTCATACACAATCCCCTTCGGTACAACGATTCCCGCCTCAGGATTCCTGGTCTTCTATCAAAGCGCGACAGGCATCGCTCTGAACAACGACGGGGATACAGTGAACTATCTGAAACCAGACGGTACCACTGTACTGGACTCCTACACGTATGCCTCCTCGAGTGATGATGTGAGCTACGGCCGCGAGAACGACGGAGGAACTGTCTGGACGACGTTCACATCACCGACTCCTGGCGAATCGAATGGTGGAACGAGTTCTCCTGCAGAGTCTATCCTCATCAATGAGTTTCTCCCCGATCCATACTCGCTCTACTCGGAGGAATGGATCGAGCTCTACAATCCTCTCGATGTGGAGGTAGATCTTTCAGACTACGTGCTGGACGACATCGTGGGCGGTGGGACTGGGTCCTATACAATTCCAACGGGAACGACCATTCCTGCACTTGGATTCGTCGTGTTCTATCAGAGCACGACAGGCATCGCTCTGAACAACGATGGTGACACGGTGAACTTCCTCAAGCCTGATGGAACAACCGTCCTTGACTCCTACATCTATTCGTCCTCTACCGATGATGTGAGCTATGGGCGCGAGACTGATGGCTCTGACACTTGGACTACGTTCAGTTCACCAACTCCGGGCTCCAGCAATACGGGTCAATCCCCACCACCGACCCAAGTCCATGTACAGAGCATCAGCTTCTCTACACACTATTCGTCGAATGGACGCACCGAGTACCTTGATATCACAGTGGAGGTTGTCGATACAAGCGGTAACCCTGCGGAAGGTGTGACTGTCACAGGTCAACTCATCACTCCGGATGGTACCTTTGAGTACTCCGGGCAGACAGACGGCAGTGGACTGGTCACCTTCATCTATTCCACGAAACCCAACAAGCCCCTCTCCTCCGGAAACTACACCTTCACCGTGGGCAATCTGTCTGGTACAGGATATGAGTACGATCCCTCATCCAATATTGAGACCTCAGACAGCTGGACAAAGGCCTGAACCCAAACGGAATGCATGGGTCCGGTGAGTCAAGAACGCCGGACCCCCACTGGTCTGTCTTACGCTGACTTGGAGCATCCTTTCCAGTGAGTTTCTGCCACTTCCAGCCAACAAAGTTCCATTTCTCCACTAAGTATTATAAGCAAAAATATACAATTGAATATCAGAGATATGTGAATATCTGAGGAAATTGAGGGTCCAAAGATCCTGGGTGTGCTCTATATCCTATTTGCCCTCCCGTTACTGATTGGGTACGCAATGGCCCTCGGTTGGGCGATGGTTTACTACCCCTCTGAATTGAGCCTTCTCCCATTGGCGTTTTTGGTGGTCTTTGTAGCAGTATCCATCTCCATCGGTTGGGGACTCGCGAGTGTCAAGAGGTGGGGTTGGTTTGCTGCTATAGCATACAACGTACTTGCGGTTGCTGCTGTTGCCCTTGGATACCTGTACGATTATTCGGTGATCTGGGCTATAGCCGTCACCGTGTACCTTCTCACGCCCAGAGTTCGTGATGCATTTGGCGTTGACATCTCCGAACCGGCCTTTCTCTCGCAATGACACCCGCACCACCTATGTGAACATCTGACATGTTCAAGAAGTAGACTGATTACGACAGTTTGAGCTATCATATGCGGAGTGTGGAGATATGGAACTGAAACGCTCATCGAAATACTTGATTGCAGGCGTCATCCTGATCATACTTGGAGTTGTATTGAACCAACTGGCAATCTGGGTATACAACTGGAGTTTCATGCCAGAGCCAGGAGAAATCCCTCCGCCAGTTGCAGTAATTGCTGGTACTATCTTTCTGGCCTTGATACCAATTGGCCTGATTCTCGTTCTGTATGGCCTCTATCTGAGATGGATGGAATCACAACAGCCGGCTGGATGATTGATAGGGCGCGAAACTATCCGTCCGGTGGATATCTATGTTTCAGCCAGAGTAATGCTAGGTAGAAGACTATTGGCGCAACCGTCCAGACGAGCTGCGGAATCAAGGTGTAGCCCACCTCACTTGCACCCCCTAGTAACGGAGGAATGATGACCGGATTCCATGGGAGGGGTACATAGAACCACACTCGACCGACAAACAGATACTCGACCAAGAATCCCTGAAACACTCCCCACCCCTCCATGATGGCCAACTCCCTCCAGTCAAATGCGGTGAATAGAGGTCTCTCAGAGAGCATTCGTCTGCAGAGCCAGACACCCACCATGAAGATGCCCCCATCCCAGATGGAGTGGCTGAGTTTCTTAGGCCATCCGCTGAGCCCAAAGGGCCATGGGTTCACCGAGTAGGCGAACTCTGGGCCAAGGAGCATGAACGTAAACTCCCAGGTGGCACCGATGAGACAACCAATCCAGAATGCGTAGAAAAGCGCCCTATCGATTCGACCACTTCTATACAAGTAGACAAAGAGTAGGATGAGAACGGCGGAAACGGCGTAGTCACCAATCATGAATACGAGGTCTATGGGTGCCAGTTGCATGGCACAATTGACTTGCAGTGTGTGATATAACCTCTCCGAGCTGCCAGGAGTCAGCCGGACTTCTGATCACCATGGTCTGCTCAATATTAGGAGGATCAGGATCACGAGCAAGACCGCAATGCAGACTGTAGCTGTTTGCATCGTTCCCATCGAGTTTCGCATGGCATTGAAGTTACAGAATCCAGACTGAGCATCAACAGCTGTCCAGAACATGCAGGCATTGGCAACACATGTTTCCTTTCTGAATGGGCACTCCCTGAGCTCTCGGTATTCATCTTTCTCTTCCAAGAATCCCACCAACTCTCTTGAGTTAGCACACAGAAGATGGATAAGAATTCTGCCACTGACAACTTAACGCCATCTGAAGCATCTTCTGCTATGAGAACCGCCCTTTCATCCTGAGCAGCTAGGTTTATCCGTGCTGAGAGCGCGCCCCTCGTGGATGGTAAGCATGAAGGATTGGACCGAGGCTGACTGGTTGTATAGCGGACAAAGACTTGTTGAATGGATGCGTGGCTCCTCATCTGCTTCTTCCGTGCTTCTGTTCTTGAGACACTCCCACCGCGAACAGATAGACGATGTGGAGACTATGGTTACTGGTGAACTGACAGAGATTGGAAAGAATCTCTCCACGGAGCTAGGACGACGGCTACCTGCAGACCGCCCCTATCGTGTGTTCACGAGTATAGTGCCGCGAAGCTTTCAGACCGCTGAGGCCATAGTGGAGGGTATAACGGAGAATGGCGGGACAGTCAGCGATATTGAGGCCCTCTCCGTTCTCATGGGCCCTCATGTCAGTGAGAAGGAGGTCTGGACCAATCTTCATCCTGACGGCGAGAATGTTACCGAGTTCGTCAATCACTGGGCAGAGGGAAGGTTCGGAGAAAGGATGGAGCCGTTCGATGCATACATCCCTCGGCTACTGAGAGACACCTTCGGCCGGCTGGATTATCCTGAGGACACGGAGATTCACCTCCACATCACCCACGATCTTGCAATGATGTGCATGAAGCGGGCCATCTTTGAACGTCCATTGGAACCGGCGGACCGAGAACCGTATCTCGGAGGACTGGCAGCGAGAAGAACAGAGTCCGCCTTTCAGGTTTTTGTTGGGTGTGATGGACAGACCCTCGATTTCTCGTATAGATAGTGGGCCGTGTCGGAGGCCTTGACTTGTGTGTGGTATCAGGAGTCCACATTGACCTCCTTCCCATCATATGCGGCCTCAACCCTCACACTGTCCGAGAGACTCTGCAGTTTCTTACGGGCATCCCGGGGGTCTTCATAGAACCAGCTCCCAAGATGTGTGAAGATGATATGGTCGGTATAGTCGCTGAACAAGTCAACCAGTCTACCGATGCCATTATGCCCCCAGACACTCTCACCATCACTCATGACGAACCCTCCCTCTCTGATGAAGCTCCCATCCGTGATGACTAGATCCAGCTCGCCAAATGTGTCATGATACTCCTTCTCGATCCAGACCAAGTCTCCAGTATACAATACTCTTGCATCCGACTCGATGAGATAGGCTGTTGACTTGACCAGCTTGCTATGAATGGTCGGAATAGAGGCCACATGATGCCCCTCTACATCTATCTCGTCAGGCATGACCCTGGCAAAGGCCTCCTCGTATTCCTCGGGAGCATAGAGTGGTATCTCGATGTTCACATCAACGTCGTCTAGGACGAAGAATGCATGGTCGGGATGCAGATGGGTGATAAAGATTACATACGGATTCGTTTCCAAGAATTCCCTCTCGCCGAGATCAAACAGGAGGGCGTCATCAATGAGAACTCCTGAGTGCTTGGAGTGATAAGATGATGAGAGGTCTGTATTTGCTCTCGTGCCAAGGAACCGAATCTTCATGGTCGTCCACTTGAGAGAAAGTGTGGCTGCTCATCACTCTTTGGGAACGGTTGTTGAACCGATTACCGGCAGTCAGCAGGCTCAACAAAAGATATTCTTATATTATGCATAGAGTTATAAACCTAAGGCTCATACTAGTCATGCCTGTCGAGACGGAATTGCTCGATTGGTAAAGAGAAAGAGTTGAGATTCAGAATGAAACGACTTTTTGCTACAGCACTGGTTCTCGCGTTTGTGCTACCTCTGCTCGTGATGCCGGCTTCCGCATTTACTTTCGACCCGGGCGGCGGGAGCGGTAGCACCTATGTTGTGAACAATACAACTGGGATCTACAAACTGAACTGGCATTTCACAGACTTCGGGGGGAAAACTCGCTATACATGGATGACTATCAAGATCCATGCGCTGACCTTGGAGTACTATGATTATCCAAGTGGTGGGGGTTCCTTTGTGAAATGGAAGATGTCCTTCAGTTTCGACTGGGACACTGACTGGTTATCCGGTCTGTGGGGCGAACCCAAGATTCGTTGGGGCGACGACTCACTCAGGGACTGCTGGGCCCATACATACGATCTGGGCACAGGAGAACTCCTGCGAGGTCGGGTCAAGACGGTGTCGGGCTCGATATGGGAGCCATATACATCTTGGACCACTCCCTACGCCCACTTCTATCTCAGCACGAACTGCGGCCAGACCGGATACTGGTACACGTTTGGACTCTGGTTCAAGATTCCAACTGAGAGCAGCTATTGGTCAATGTACCATGCTGACTACCAGGCGGAGAACTGGGCTTTCTATCTTGGACTAGGGTTGAAAGTCACCTAGTGTGCAGAATGCCCGATGAAACGGGTTCAGAATACAAAAGATAAATCGCTCTGAGAGTGGGACCAACCTACTCCTGCTCTCTCTCCTACTTTTTCCTTGACGATTGTTGCATTGGAAGGCCTCTCTTGCCCCGAAGGCACCTAGCACCAAGATGGAAGGATGGGAGAACTGGTGAAGTCATTGTGATGCCATCTGAAGGGGCAAAGGGGGCTCAAGGTGAACATTGCTCACTCCTCAGGAGGCGTATAGTCATCAAGCGTCTGAGAGACATCAATCATGACGTCGCCAAGATTCTTGACGTATATCTCGCCTGCTCCCAGCTGACGAGCAAGCCCCTGGAGAGGCGGAGTGAATCTATCTAGGAGTAGCTCGTTCAATATCACCACCGGCAATACGAAGGCCATCAGCAGGAGCGGAAGCATCAGACTCCACAATGACGAATAGATGACTAGGTTTGGTAGTGACACTCCTGTAGGGGGTGCGACTATCCACCGGTAGAAGTACTGAAGGAACACTGTCAACGGATAGGCAAGCAATGCAAAACCAGAGATGAAGTTGCTGTACCACTTGCCCACTGACTGAGTGTCGGGACATAGGCGATTCTCAAGCTCCTCTGTCTTCAAGTGTGAGACAATCCCAGCATCATTGAGCAACCATGTTGGCATATAGACTGCAAGTGCAACTGCCAAGGTGATGAGAGCTCCATTCAACGAGAATACTGGGTTTAGATAGAGATAGGCTATTGTCCTATCAAATCCGAGTTCGGGCTGAGCGAAGAACCACTCGGGAGCGTACCCAAGAATGGCCTCTGAGAAAGAGAGGCTGAAGAGTGCCGGTGCAACCGATCTGCGAAGCATACGATACACATCAAATCTCTCACCCATGTGAACAACACTCTGTGTGTACCACCGAGCCCTCACCGCTCTGTTCAGAATAAGCATCAAGGCCGCAATTGGTATTGTCAGGAGCAGGAACTCGATTACGTACACCGGAAGCATGATGTAGATGAGATTGATCGCGTCACTGACCAAGTCACCTGGGAGTGCGACTACGCTGTCAAACGCTGGTCGCTCCTGAACAATCCGCCGAGAGTATATGGATACGATGCCTAAGGAGGTCAGTATTCCGGCGATTGATAGGACGAGGGGGACGAGATACTTGCGTTTCTTAGTCTGCATGACATGTGTAAGAGGATAGCAACTATTCTGTTTTACCCTCTCGATGCAGAACCCCGGGATTTTGGTCCTGCGGGGTCCGTGTTGACATATCCCCCACGAGTGACCGGTCCGTCCCTTCATCGCTCATGTTTCATTGAGAGACTCCATGGGAAACCGACCCCTCCCTACACACTGTTCAACAATGTACAATGATACTCAGAACATATCATTTAAGTACAGATCCTTCAGTCACAGATTGACGACAATGTCACGAGGAAATACTCTTCCTAGGTACTGGTTCCACATTAGTGGAGTCTAGTACTGGGTTCTCTTCCTCGTGATGTCTGCTCTTTCTCCTTGCGGCCCTCTTGAGGAAGAGGGCTAGGCAGCTCGTATTGCTCTGTATGCCCCTGTCGTCAGACAATTCGGAGACAAAGAAATGTCAGGACGATATTCAAGTAGAAAGAAACGTAGCATGAGAAGAGAGAACGCGGAAGATATCATAAGAATACACATGGAAACATATGGCGATCTGATAAAGAACCGATACGAGCACGACAAACTTCCGGAGTTCATTATTGCTCCCCTGACATTGCCAAAGGACTACAAATCCCGTTGGACCACAGAGTAGGCTATCGCCAGGGACGAAGGTTTCACACCCAATCCGCTATTCATCTGACCACCAGAACGGCGAAAGTCAGCATAGAAGGCGGCCCGGTGATTAGAGCATTCGTTATGGATTCTTCGATGGTCGTCATGGGTGCTCCACATGACCGGTCCCGTTTCCGGGACAGGAGAAGACGCACTAACCCGTGACGCTCCATTTATTTCTCTTTACACCTACTGCTCAGATGGATGAATATTGAAAGCTATTGTTTGTGAGAAATACGGACCACCAGATGTTCTTCAGGTCAAAGAAGTGCCAACGCCCGTTCCCAAGGACAATGAGATTCTGATCAAGAATCATGCAACAACAGTGATAATGGGTGACTGTGAACTCCGGGGTTTCCGATTCCCTCAGTACAGGATTGGGTTACGATTGCTCATGCGAATTGGCTTTGGCGTCCGAGGACCAAGAAAGAGGATACTAGGCCAGCAGTTGTCCGGGGAGGTGGAAGCAACAGGCAGAGAAGTGTCGAGATTCGAGAAAGGAGACCCAGTCTTTGCAGCCACTGGACTTCGTCTTGGTGCGTATGCCGAGTATACCTGTCTCCCCGAAGACGCCCTTGTGACAACAAAACCCACGAATATGACTCATGCTGAGGCCTCAACTATTCCTGTTGGCGGGCTCGAGGCGCTGCATTTCATGAGAAGAGGTAGCATTCAGAGTGGACAAAGTGTATTGATCAATGGTGCTGGAGGCTCGATTGGTACTATTGCTGTCCAGCTCGCGAAGAATCAAGAGGCCGAAGTCAGTGCTGTGGACAGCTCCGGGAAACTCGA
>SDNO01000082.1 GCA_004524435.1 Candidatus Thorarchaeota archaeon
ATCTCCGATGCCGGCCAGAAGATGAAAGACATGAATGGCAAATGGGTCGACTTGTCTACCACAAAAGAACCCTATCGTGTCGAGGGAAAGAAGACTATGGGATTCGAGATAGTCGAGCAATTGGGATGGGAGGTGCCTGACGCCATAATCTGCCCAACCGGGGGAGGTACAGCTCTGATTGGTATATGGAAGGCAATGGATGAACTCGAGGGCATAGGGGCTATTGGAAACGAAAGACCTAGACTCTATGCGGCACAAAGCGGAAACTGTGCTCCGATCGTCCATGCTATCGAGAAAGGGCTGGATATGCTGGAACCCTGGAGTGACCCACACACCGAGGCACTTGGCCTCCGAGTACCGAGCCCATTTGCCGGACGTCTCATTCTGAGTTCAATCAGGCGATCAGGAGGATCGGCTGTGGCCGTGGCAGAGAATGAGATCAAGCCAACTCAGATGATGGCCGCAAGAATGGAGGGCGTTATGATGGGGCCGGAGGCTGCGGTTGGCCTCGCAGGTCTTCGAAATCTTGTGGAGGCTGGTGACATAGATTTCGACGAAGAAGTAGTCCTATTGAATACAGGCACGAATCTCCGATACACATAGCATTGGGAACTTTGTTTTAGCTGGGTCCCGAAGGAATGTGAGGCAGTATTGCTCTAAGGTCCTCCTCATTGATAACGACATGGGCCGAACGTTCTACTTCAGGGTGCTCCGGCCTGAAAGCGATGGCCAGACCTGCCTTTTTCATAACACTGACATCATTACGTCCGTCACCAACGAATATAGTCCTCTCAAAGCTGGTTCCAAAGTGGCGAAGGATCTCTTTGATCTCCTCGACTTTCTCACCCCATCCAACTCGTACACGGACCCTGCCTGTTAGGATACCATCTTCGGCCTCGAGTTCATTTGTCAATACGTAGTCAATGTTCACACGTCGGGCGATGTCTTCTGCAAGGAAGTTGATTCCCCCGGACAGAATAGCCACCTCGAAACCTCGACTACGGATCTCTGCGATTGATTCCACGGCGCCAGCGACAAGTTCAGTTGCGTGTACAATGGCCATAATCTCCGCCACACTGCGCCCCCTCCACAGTCCCGCATCTAAGTCCGCCCATTCTTGATAGCTAATCTCTCCAGCAAAGAACTGGTCGTAGAACTTCTTTCCTTCCTCCGTCGTATCGAAGACCTCATGCAGCCGCCACCAGATGCTGTTGTGCTTCGTCAAGGTTCCGTCTACGTCAAACACTACAAGGTCAAAAGTCATGAGTATCACATTCGGAAAGCTGTGCGAAAGCGAGGTTAGCTTTGGGCCTCTCTCTCCCGCTCTTCCTTGGCCTCTCGCTCAAGATCGGCAAGAAGCTCATCGATTCGTTTTTCTTCGCGATCCTTTGCCTCTGTGGTCTCGGCAGATCCGTCCTTAACTTCCAAGGGAGGTAGGACACCCTCCTTCTCGAGCAGGATCTCTGCCTCCATCGCATCCAGCTGGCGATCAATCTTCTCCTCGTCCTCGATGGTGGAACCTGTGGAAGTCAGGTCTTCTGAGAGAAGTTCGCCAGCCACTGAGATGTGTTCAAAGGACTCTGAGAGTCTGTCGAGTTGCAGCTGAATCTCCTGTGGACTCAGAAGCTTCCGTGCATCAGTCAGCGCCTCATTGGCGATGTTGAAGGCCTTCAGAACATCGGCCTGGTCTTTCGCCTCTTCGATGTTGAGCAATGCCGTTTCTAGAGTGAGATACTGCTGTTGATATCGCGACTTCCTGTTTTCCAAATCAACGACAATACTGAGATGAGAGCGAGCAATACTCCTCTCACCACGTGCCATGGCCTCCTTGGCTGCCTTTTGTTCCTCAGCCATTCTGTTCTCAAGGCGCCTGATCCTGAGAGTCATGGCATTCATGGTGCCCTTGATCTCTAGCATCCCACGTTCAGTGTCAACCTTTTTCTTGCCGCTCAGAAAGCCCATTTCATCCACCGGGTTAGCCCTTACAAGGACATGTCGGCAACTGAAGCATTTAAACAATTGCAAGATGTCGCCTCACAAGACAGATGTGTGCCCTTGACAAACAAGGAGAAAACAAGATGAACATTGAGAGGTTGCTACTGAAAGCGGCCGATAGTGCCAAGAGAACTGTCTTTGAGAATCTTCAAGATGCCAGTCAGAGGACAGGTACAATGAACCCTTTTGGTGATAAGACGCTTTTGCTAGACAAGAAGTGTGAGGAAACGATAGTCAGAACTCTTGCTGACTCTGGGGAGTCTTTCATGGTCCTGACTGAGGAAGAGGGGCAGTTGCTGATGGATGAGAATCCGGACTACATCGCCATAATAGATCCAATTGATGGTTCAGCGAATCTTGAACGAAGAATACCACTATGCTCCGTGGGTATAGCCGTGCTTCCCTACGGCAACGCTCCATCAACGGATGATATTGAATGCAGCGTCATCATGTCTCTCTTCACGGATGAAACATACGTGGCCAAGAAAAGGGAGGGAGTAACACGCAACGGAACACAAGTGGTAGTGAGGCCTCGTACTCCTATGGAAGAGACAATCATCTCCTATGATACGAATGACTCATCCAACCAGGAATTCCTTGAGAAGTCTATGAAGGTGGTCCACGGAGTGAGAGATATTCGTCGAACCGCCAGTAATCTACTAGACCTCTGTTGGGTGGCAGGAGGAGGGCTTGACGCCATGATTGACTTCAGGAATATTCTTCCGATTGTCCATGTTTCGGGAACTCACATGGTGGAGGAAGCAGGAGGATATGTCATGGGACTAGATGGCCAACGGCTGCTGCTACCTATCGAAATGTCACAGAGGATGAGCTTTGTCGCTGCTTCCAACAAGAAACTGGCACATGAAATTCTATCCCTATTTCAAAACTTAGCTGTATCTAACGATTTATAACTTGAATCCATCCGATTCAGGCAGAGGAAGATATCAATGTCCAAGCCAATGATTCCCCCAGAAGTCATGAAGGCAATGAAGGATGTCAAGCATAAGATTGTTGTTCTCTCCGGAAAAGGCGGAGTGGGCAAGACAACAGTCGCAACAAATCTCGCGATGTCCTTCGCCAAACGAGATTTCAAAGCCGGCGTTCTAGATGTAGACATCTACGGACCCAACGTGCCGAAGCTCCTTGGATTGGAGGGACAACACCCCACCGCAGAGGGAGAAATGATTAACCCAATCATAGGACCTCTAGGAACTAAGGTCATGAGTATGGCATTTCTCCTCCGCAATATGGATGATGCAGTTGCCTGGAGAGGCCCTCTTGTTGCCAAGGCCATTACCCAATTCTTAGGAAATGTCCAGTGGGGCAAGCTTGATGTGCTGGTGGTAGACCTCCCGCCCGGAACAGGGGACGAGATACTGAGCATATTGCAGTCAATTCCAGATATCGATGGGGTGGTCATTGTGAGCACACCTCAGGAAGTAGCCGTAATGGATGCGCGACGAGCAATTCGACTGGTCAAGAAGATGGAAGTTCCAGTACTCGGAATCGTCGAGAATATGGCGGAATTCTTGTGTCCAAACTGCGGCGAATCCTACAACATCTTCGGAAGCGGCGGTGCTAAGCAGGCCTCAGAGGAGTATGGAGTTGATGTGCTCGGTACGCTTCCTCTCGACCCGCGTATTGTCCAGCTCAGTGATGAAGGGAATCCCTTTGTGATAAGCGATCCCGATTCGAAGGCCGCCAAAGACTTCGAGAAGCTAGTCGACAACATAGCCGAGAAGACTGGTATCAAATAGACCAGAGGGTTGGTCCCCCGGGTCTATTCTGCTCTCATGTCGCGAATCTTCTGGAAGATGCTGAGCTCATCGTTCTTCGACATTGAGTAGAGTCGAAATACCATTGCAAGTACCAAGACAGCTATTCCTACCACAGCCACTGCGGCAAGGGTCATATTCGGAGTGGCACTTGGTGTCGTCCATGTGATGAGTGAACCAATCAGTGCCCATACACCCACCCCTGCGTAGATGAAATCGTTTCTAGTGAACAGGACGGCCAAGTAGATTCCCAGTGCCACAAGGAGAACTACGACTGTCCAGCCAACCTCGCCAATGACCGGACCCGAGAAGCCTGCAGCCACGAGTCCAGTGGTTGCATTGACAATTGCTGCCACTGTGACCCAACCAGCGTACATACTCCATGCAACAGTCACAAAGATGTGCTGACGGATGGGTCTATCCCTCCGATTTATGCTCAGACGCAAGTAGGCGCCTAGAATGAAGATCAAATAGAGGAACATAGCCAGGACTGATGGCCAGATGATGCGATACAACCAAAGTACATACCATGCCGTGGTAGCAGCTGTAGACAGGATGAAGAAGGGACCAACCTGATGAACAACATCTGCGACCTGCTGTGGAGCCTCGCCGGATATGACGCCCTTTGCTTGATAGAAATAGAATAGACCTAGGAATATGAAAATCGGACCCCAGATTGCGAAGGTAATCGGTGCTGGAGAAAGTAGTTTCGCATATTCGGGGGCTGTGAATACATCTTCGACTTCGCCGGCGGGTATTGTCAACAGCGCACCAATGATGCCCAGAACCAGCGGCGATAGTAGATTGGCAATCTGCCAGTAACGTGTCTTCTCTGATAGCTCCAAATGCTTCCGCTCCACATGAGAAATGGAGCACGAACCTTTAAGCTTGTGTATGAAGACGCTCTGGACCAGATACGAGAACCTGTGGGATGGGGAGCTATGCAGCTAGGATTCTTCAGAGGAGTCTGATCCAATAACGCGCTGCATATAGAAACTCGCCAGGACTGCCGCGGCAATGGCCAGTAGCGCCGTCACCACAGTAGCACCTGTGAACCCAAACCATGCTATGGGATCAACTGCAAGATTGGATCCTGGGACCCCGAATGCTATCTGTTGTATCCACATGGGCACGGCAAAGGCGAGTGGCAAACACACGATCACAAGAAGCACGATGGACATTATTATCTCTGCAGTGTAGATCAGAACTCTCTTGACTGTGCTATCTATGACCTTCTTCGCTGACGACATTTGGTTTTGCTCCGAGTCATGGCGACAAGCGCATTCCTATAAACCTTGTCGGCAAGAGGAGAGGGAATGGGGACCGAGAATGAGTCGCCGGGAGGCTGCAAACTTCAGATGAGAGAGAGAGAGTTTTAGCGGTTGTTTGCGGGGCGGTCCCCAACATAAAATATTAGTACATCATATCATATAAGTATATCTAAGTCGAGAGGCCTCTTCGCGACACCTGTTGATAATCAGAAGGTAATGCAGATTATCCCAGTAAGAGTGTTGAGAATAAGAAGGAGTGGTCGGGAGTTCCGAAGAACGCTGGAAGGAGGAGGAGAGAGGATTGCTACGAGATGTGAACCCCCGATCACTTCAACTATTGATACGACATCTTTTCTTTTAATTAAACCTCAGACAGACCGCCCCGCAGGCTATCGCGATAATCGCAATTTCGGTAGTACGAGGCTGTGATTATCACAATGCTTTTATGCGCTTCTGATGCTTTCTCAACTGAAAGTGTGCCGAGGATGCGCCCAGCACCATTCGCGAAAATGATTGGTGCCCCCTCCCGAATCCGAATGCACTTCTAGTGCAGATATCCTCTCCTCCTCAAGCAACCAAAAGCGAACCTTTCTTTTCGGGCGCCTCCTCGCACCTTCAATTCTCTCATCTCCTCTTTCTTGAGTGTGCGCCCCGTAGGGCCCCTCCTGACCACTTGCTAGTTACATGCCAGCCAGGAAACCCTAGTCCGCATAGGTGAAACTGAACTGCTCAGTCATATTCATGACAATCGGACTGAGACCATAAGAGAACACCTCGACCAGAAACGGATTCTGTGCCTCAGCCACTTTGGTCCAAGCAGCCTCGCCGTCTTTCCTATAATAGCTATACTCGACAGCATCGTGACGGATCTCAATGATGCTTTCATTCGGGAGAGTGGGAAGCTCCACCGTACGAATCTCATCCTTAGTTCCATTATTGGAGGAAAGGGAAGACAGATAGACTCGGAATACCTGCTCATCTGAAGGCACAAGGACAGCAACGTGTGGTCTATCAACGCTGTTCCAGTACTTGGGAACAGGCGGAGACCTACACGTGAACGCTCCCGCCGCAGATTTCAATACAAGGTAGGTACCCTCATCGATTATCATCGTTTCATTTTCCTCTAGGTTGTCAAAGTATGTCTTAGACGAGGGGGAAGGTCCTGACATGATTGAATAGGATATATTTGCCGTATTTAACTGACCTCTGTCGAACCGGGCCCGGACCCCTTCGAGGATGCGCCTAGAAATCACGATTCAAGCCAAAATTCGGCGTTTCTAGCCCGAACAGGTAAAGACCAGAGGAAGATAGGCTTCAAATGATGACGAAAGGAAAACTCTGTACATTTTGGGAGGGGGCGGTCTTAACAAATGGCCATCAATCGTTGGACTTGTTGCGTTCTCTGATAGCCTCAGGAATCTCTCTCAATGATTGAAAGACTCTACTTGCACCCGCCTTCAAGAGATCCTCTGCGTGGGTTTCCCCGCTCGTTACGCCCCAGAACTCAATGCCGGCTCGCTGTGCAGCAGCACCATCGATTCTCGCATCGCCAATATAGATTGCCTCGTCAAGAAAGAGTTCAAGCTTCTCGACGACCAAGAGAATGCCGTCAGGATAGGGTTTCGGATTGGGAGACTCGTTTCGCGTCTGAATGACATCAAAGTAGTCATCTAGTGGCACGTTTTTCAAGACGATGTCGACTGCATGGCGACCATTGTTCGTAAGGATCGCGGTCCTGAGACCCATTGCCCTCACTTGGTCCACAGCGTCAAAGGCGCCCTCTATTAGCCGAACGTCTTCGGCAGCATGACCTTCATGTTGATTCAGGACTTCGTCCAGTTCCCGCATCATGCGGGCCCACTCTTCCTCAGAGCCACCTTGTTGTCGGAAGTATTTCTTGGCCTTCAGAGTTGAGCTGGAAATACCATCCGCAGGCTCGAGCATTTCGGGAGGAAGACCTTGGGATACAAAATATGCCTTGGCATCTTCTCTCATCGCATCCAGTGGGAGTGTTAGAACTGTGATAGTCCCATCAAGATCGAAGACAGCACCCTTCAGCATCGCTGTTACCTGAGGCGGAATTCTGCGAAAGCAGTTTAAGACTCTTCTTGTATCGCTCTAGCCCTGAGTCGCTCAGTCTGTTTCTTTCCGTGTGAATACGAGGGCCTTGATGCAAGTCGAATCAGCATCAGCCGGACGAACAACCTCCATCTTCACACCCTCCCCTATTCCTTCGCCTATTGCTCGGACATACGGAAGACACACAGACTCACAATACAGTTTTCCAACATCCTTGAAGGCCTCATACTGAGGGCAGAAAGGATGAACAGTTTCGACATGATCCGGTGACACTTCATGTGCCTCCATCTTGGCCCCCATCACGTGGCCCACTACTTTCCATGCATCTACAGCATCAGACAGGCTATCTCCCAATCCAAGACGTTCCTTCATGTTCTTCGCATCTTGTTCCCCGAGTCTACGGAATATCTCGGCAATTGCATCTAGTCCTTCTTGACCAAATCTCTCCTCTAGGACTGACCCCATTTGAGCCATGAGCCTCGTCAAATTGGCACGAAGTTCACTGACCTTGTTCCCAGGGGGAATCAAACCCCGTACAGCTGCAGCTTTCATTACTCCCATGTTCTATCACATCTCATGTTGTTGTCTTCGGGCGAGAGCATGCACTCTCACAGTATCGTATTAGTCTTGTCTTTTAGGGACCAGAGAAATGACACGCCAAATCCGAGTTATTGTTGGATAAGGACAAGTTCCCCACGGTCTTGGTTGGAGTATTACGAAATCATGATAAGCTGGAGTAGGCTGAAGGTAGACTCGATGTGAAGCTATTGGGAATATCGAGCATATCCGAGAGAAACATGCGAGAGATGATTCAGGCATTTCCGGAACTCCTCCGCACTGTCAAGATAGATGACAGAATCATAGAACGCGCAGAGAGAGAATCAGAGAAAGGACTCAAAGGTGTCTGCTTCTTGGGGATGGGAGGCAGTTCGATTGCAGGCGAATACGTTCGGTCACTCCTCTCGGAAACTTCACCGGTCCCGCTAATAAGTGTCCGTGACTATTCGATTCCCAGACATGTGGACAAGGATTGGGTCGTCATAGCGGTCAGCTATTCCGGCAACACGGAAGAAACCCTTTCTGCTTATCGGGAGGCAAGGAAACGTTCTTGCACAATATTCTCTGTGACAACAGGTGGAGAGCTCAAACGAGTTTCTGATACCTCGTATGTTCAGCTGATACCCTCCGGGCTTCAACCCAGAGCAGCTCTTCCCATGCTTCTGTCTGTGACGCTCAATCTTACCCAGAGTTTCCTTGGCCTGGACCATACAGACTTCAACGAAGTATCCAGACAGGTGGCATTGAGCAAGAAAGAGTGGGTGGGGAATCTGATGAGCCCTGAAACGCTAGCGTCCAAACTAAACGATTCAGTGCCTGTCTTCTTTGCTCATGGCCATCTGGCTCCAGTGGCCTATAGGGCTAAGTGTCAGATCAACGAGAATGCGAAGTACACTGCCCTCTCATGGGAGATTCCAGAGGCAAACCATAACGAGATAGAAGCATCGGCCTCCTACAAGCGCTTCTCCTTTCTTCCAATCTTCTTGGAGAGTCACTTCGAAAACAAGAGGATGGACCAGCGATTCAGTGCTACCAGGGCAATCCTGTCATCGGCGAACGGATTGGTACTGAAGATTGGCAGCCGGGACCGACTGGAAGAGATGCTATCACTCACTCTGTACCTTGACACGGTTTCTTTGGAGCTTGCCGACCTGAACGGAGTCGATTCCCTCAGTGTGGATAAGATATCCGAACTCAAGGCACGTCTGGGCGGTTGAACCGCACCATCTATGCCACCACGTATCCGGAATGGCTGAATGTCAGAATACGGACTGACTGAGCAGGACTCTCAAAGACGATATAGAACAATCTGAGTGTGACACTGAACGTCCACTCTTCAGCTGCGTACGCGTCAAAGATTATCTGTTTGTCAATTTCCGAATCGATAGTGTCACCAACAGAGAACGTCTTGTTGTAGCCTGAAGTCACAAGCCGATCTTCAAGGGGGATGATCCTGCGGAAAGAGGCATAGTCGAAGGACTCACCGTTAAGATAGATGGAAACGGTCAGTGAATATATTCGGGTCTTTCCGCCTATTGTCTCTGGAGCTTCAAATCGGAAGTAAGCCGAAATACTAGGGTCAATGCTCTCATTACTGGGGTCGAAGTGCCCGAGGCGTATCTCTGTGAGTTCAACGTTGAGACGTTGAACAAGCACATAACTACCGCCATAGTATGAGGCGCTAGAGTAAAGGGTCGTAGCGCCAATTATTCCAGCAATGATTGTAATAACCACTATCAGATTCTGGGGTTTCGTATCGGATATCATATCCATCCACCCTGACATTCACCCGTGAGTCAATATCTTGTTTTTGCTCTGCGCACCGCTATGCCGAAAGAACCGCCAGTGTGACCAAGTGGACAATCCACGGGAAGACCGAGAGTATAGCTGGGAGTGGTATTGCCGGGAGGACCTCATCAGGTTTGAGAAACACTAGGGTATTGATTGCGATACCTAGGATGGCGAGGGCGACGGTAAGAATCCAGACATATATGGGGAAGAACACCATAGCATGCGCCGCAATCAGAGAGTAGGCGACGAAGTCACCCACGCCGATCATGACCCGTTCGGATTGGATTCTGGTGTAGTCGAAAGGATCGGACCCTATGCTGTCTGCCATGAACTCATCATCTGCGATAGGCGAGTGTTTCGTCAGGAAATAGTCTTCAATCACTAGGGACACAATAAGTACGACCATACTTGTGGTCACCATAGTGACGCCTAGGAATGTTCCGAAGATACTACCGTAGAATGCCACGAAAAGATTCCTGAATAGAGGGGGAATGGCATCAATAATCACAAGTGCAAGGGAGAGCATCGAGATACCCACAGAAACAGCGAGCAAAGCTCCTTCCAAGACACTTGTCGTTCCCTTGAAGAGAATGAGCAAGAAGGCCTGTCCTATGAATATAGAGACAAATCCGAGAATCGGAGATACGACCAGGGCGACCACAAGTTTTCTGGTCCCCCGCCCTCTCTGCTTCATCATGTAGAACAGAGCATAGACAACCAAGACACCCAGAAGCGTTGATACGAGAGCCTGAATGGCCAAGTCAACGAGTGTGAAACCCGACGGGGTCCCAATCACTTGCCCAATCAATGCCGTATTCCTTACGCCCCCCGCCACAAGCGAACCTGCAGCTATGGGCAAGGACGAGAGAGCAATCATGGTGAGATGATCTCTTTTGACACTCATTGAACCTGGCACCCAGTGTTGGATGTATTTGCGCTGTTAAAGAAGATAGGTTCAGTGCAATGAGGAAAAAAAGAAGGAAAAAGGGGACCGGAGTCCCCTGAACTGTATCTATCTCTGTCGCATCAGCACATAGCCGCCGACCAGGATCACAACTGCTGCACCAACAGCACCAGCCACGATGGCCATTGTGAAGTCGACCGGAGTGGTCGTGGTTGTCGTGGTTGTGGTGGTTGTGGTTGTCGTAGTTGTGGTTGTGGTTGTGGTGGTTGCCTCTGATGGAGCATAGAAGTAGTTGTCGTAGCGAGTCATCTCTGTGAACTCACCTGCAACGTACTCAGACACGTTGAATGGACCGGAGGTCACCATCGCCTCTGTTGGAGGATTGGGGTTCCACTGGTTCCACTCAGCAAGTGGAATGAGCTCGAACACGTGCTTTGGAATCACTGGCTTGTATGCAACAGTGTGCAGGTGCCAGAATGACTCAGTGTTGAACTCAACAACAAGCGTGTAGGTTGTCTGAGCATATGCTGCAGTCATCTCTGTGAGATCAGTGCCGTATGGGTTGCCCGGTGCATCACGGAAGAAGTTCAGTGAGAAGGCAACATCATAGGCAGTGAGTGGCTCTCCGTCAGTCCATGTCGCATTCTGGATCATGTTGAAGACGAATCGTGTGTGTCCCTCGGGGACAGCAGGATTGTCATCATGGGTCTGAGCAGTGTAGCTCTCTGCGAGCCACAGAGTGTCTTCACCATTCATGTCCTGAGTCATGAGACTGTCGTACAACTGGTTCAGCACGTTCATGGTATAAGCTGATGAGCTAGCCATGAAGTTGAACGTGTCAAGGTCGAGCGGGTTGCTCCAGCGGAATGCACCGCCGAATGGACCACCCTCGGACTC
>SDNO01000083.1 GCA_004524435.1 Candidatus Thorarchaeota archaeon
CGACAGCATTCATAGTTGCGTGGAATAGAGTGACAGGAATGAGATTCCCTCTTCCAGAGTTGTACAACCAAGTATAGACGATACTGACCAAGACCGTATGAAATATGAATATCAAGAAGTTGCCGAAAATTGCGAGCTGTGGACTATCTTTGACAAGAAAGTGCGGTATGTGCCATAGGGACCAAATCAGACCCACGATGATGCTTGATGTGAAAGCACTCTGTTTCTCTTGAAGTCCGGGTAGCAGGAACCCGCGCCACCCGATTTCTTCCCACACATTCATCATCAATGCTTGGGGCAGGAGCATGAGCAGAAGCATCAATTCGACGGACAAGAGGTCGAGAGGCAATCCTACGAAGGACATTAGTGCTAGAGCACCGATGAATATTCCTGCAGGAAGGAGGAAACCGACCGCAGCCCACCTCTTGGGGAACTGCCTGGAAAAGCCACCAAAGAGTCTTCCAATACCCTCTCGCCCATTCATCCTGTATACTGCCGCGAATGCCCCGAGCGTTGGTGAGCCTCCTCCTATAAGCATGAAAGGCATTCCTAGTCCGCCTGGGAGCAACCCATAGGACTCAAGCACCCAAGGAGCGTAGCCAAGGAAGCTAAGCAAGAAGGTGACCGCGACGAAGAACAGTAGCGGTGTCTTTGTGAGAGAGTGCTCCTCTTTGTCAGCTGCTGAACGATTCGCGGATGTCTTGGTTTCACTACTCATCTCGAAATCCCTTCACTAGGAGGAGAATCCCAGTCTAATACTCTTCGGTTGGAATAAGAGTTGCTAGTAGGGATGCATGCTCAAGAAGTTCAGCAGTATCCTCTCGGTTCCTTGCAGTGAGGGGAGATTGGCCAAGATTGGCTTCAGGTCGACGCCCAAATCCTCCAATAGGGTGTTGTAGGTGACAAGTAGCTTCTTGAATTCCTGCCTGCGAAACTCCGGATGAAACTGTACCCCGTAGGTTGCGCTGTCCGGAATCTCAAAAGCTTGGATGAAGTGATGCCCCTTATAGTGATGGTCGGAGATGACCGATATGCTCTCCGGGCGAATCTGATTATAATGGAAAGAGAATGCCTGAAACTCGTTCTCGAAACCCTGAAACAGGGGGTGATTTGGCTTGTCGAGCACTATATGACTTGTCCCGATCTCGGGGTCGTCAAGGTACTGTACACTGCCGGGGTGCAATGCTTCTGCAATCAATTGAGCCCCGAAGCAAATGCCGAGAATGCCACGCTTTTCGGCTGAGGGATTACGACGATTGGTTTCAATCTGTTTCCGCAGGAACCGCTTGGTTTCTGTAATCCATTCTGTCTTTGAGGTTACCTCAGTCATCCCACCCGAGATGATGATTGGCTTGGGAGGAAGCGTATCCAGTTCATCCGCATTGTTAGGAATATCAACAATCTCTGCCAGTATTCCATACTCTTCGAAACGAAGGCGTATTGGATGGCCGTAGCCGTGTTGGCCATCGATAGCGCCGTCAGCCTGTAGAACAATGACTTGGCTTTCTTGGTGCTCTTCCACTGTCAACCCTCATCATCCTCTTGAGGCATATCTGAGGTATAAAGATATGAGTACCGCCATACTGAGTGTGCCCGTGGCAATGAGCGAAAGCTGGATATAGGGTGATATTTCAACAACGGGGCTGAGCGTGTCTATAACGAGGGCAATCACCTCGACTATGCCCACAACCGTGAAAAGGAGTGCAATCGTATTGAGGGACTCCTCTCGCTGTTCCTTCTGTCGCTGATACAACTGGTCGAGAAGATCCTCGATTCTTTCTAGGTCGGCCAAGAGACCATCAAGAAGGCTCTGCGTCAGCCATCTCTCATGCAGTTCAGACAATAGGACCCTCTTCTCCGTGTCGAAGGTGATCTTGATTCCCCTGTAGTCTGATAGCAATCGGTTGACTCCATTGCTGAAACTCCGTACCTCTGATATTGCGTCCTGAAGCACATCTATATCCATGCTGTCATGGTGTCGACTAAATGAGCTGATGGAGTACCTGACTACATCTTTCAGAACGTCTAGGAACTGCCACTGCGCCTGAGCGATCTCAACTAGACGGACGTAGTCATAGACTGGCCTGCTTGTCTGAGAATAGCCATCCTCAACGCTGGACGTAAAGATGATGGAATGTCCCCAGCCAAAGTACACCCAGCGGTTGTCATAGATTGAGAGGTCGGAAATATCCATTTGGCGAGAAGGTGTGAGCAGGTGTCTGAAGTACTCACCGGGATTCTCCATCTCAAAGAGACGATCATCTTGGATGTGGTAGATTCTGTGGGTCCAAGGAATGAAATGGGTCGCTCTTTCGATCTCGTGGAGCTCGGGCAGGAAGCTGAAGGAGTAATGTGGGACCTCCAGACTGCGGACTGCGGCTACGTAGCACTCGGACAGCTCGTAGGCGATTTCTTCGAAGTACTCCTTGTAAATCGTGTTGACAGACTCGGAGATTCTTTCGAGCTCCAATATGCTCAAGCCCTCCTCTTTCTCCAGGGAGATACGTACACTAAAAGTTCCTACACCACAATCTGCGAAATAGAGTGTGACATTCTCAAAGGAGAGCGCGTTTCCGGGGTAGATGCCCTCGATGTTCTCGGGAATTCCGCAAGACGAATTCCCTGACTCTTCATGAATCAATGTAGCCATGACGAAGCTATTCTCTGTGCCGGGGGGAGCGAAAACACCCTTAGATAGTTTGAAATCCGCTGATACTTCTGTTCCCCATTCCACTCTGTAGCCCGTTCTGCACACCTCAGTCTTGGTGTCGTTCAAGAAATCGACCAAGCGGCGCTGCCACTCCGACGTTCCAAGTGCAAGCATTTCATCCGTATCAAGATATACGAATGTATTGAATGGAGCGAAGATGTATTCACCGATTGTGTCGAAGACGAGTTCTGACATGCGGTATCACCAGCGAAGGAAACGCCTGCTGCTTCGCATCCAGAGGAATGGTGACTTATCTATCCATTGAGCGTCTATTCTTAGCTAGAATCCAGTGACCCTAAGTGTATCAATCTGTTTCCCCTGCCGTGAGACCTAAAAGGCTGGCTTCATTATTGTTAATTTGATGTTGAATATGAAGAGCGATGAAACGCCATATGGTTTTGGAAATTTGAAATGGGTTTCAACAGACTGGCTTGAGAGCCGTCTTGAAAAGATGAGGATAATAGACGTACAACCAGATATCCACGATTACATCAAGGCTCATATTCCTGGAGCTGTTTACTTCTCACAGAAGCTCCTCAGGGTTCCTGAGAATGGGCGCCCGGGAGTGTACATTGACCCAAAGCAGTTTGAAGCACTCATGAGTCGCATCGGAGTGAGCAGTGATACGCCGGTAGTTATCTACACTGGAATGGGACTTCACCAAGGGTGGGGTGACGGTCTTGATCAACCCATGCTTGCCTACACGCTTCTGCGGTTTGGCCACAATGAGGTCTACTTGCTTGACGGGGGCTTTGACAAGTGGATCAAAGAAGGCAAACTGATCACGCAGGAGTTCCCAGATATCAAACCTGCCAAATTCAAGGCAAAGGTCAACAAAGACATGTTTGCTGACCTGAAAGAGGTCGAGAAACTCAAGGACAAGGATGATGCAATCTTGCTTGACGCAAGACCAGCAGACTGGTATAAGGGAGAAGACAGTCCTTGGATTCGCGATGGGCACATACCTGGAGCTGTGAATCTTCCTTGGAAGAGCCTCATGCATCCTGAGAACGCAACTGAGCTGAAACCAGTGAAAGAGATTCGGAAACTGGTCGAGGAGGTAGGCGCTACGAAGGACAAGACAATCATCTGCTCGTGCGGAACAGGGCGTGAGGCGACAAACGAATACACCATCTTCAAGCACCTGCTTGACTATCCTGAAGTCAAGTTGTACGAAGGTAGTTTCACAGAGTGGACTGAAGATCCTGACCGACCAGTTGCTACTGGCATGAAGCCGTAGTGGCCTGCAGTCGAGCATGTGCGCTGGGAGAGAGATCTCCTCCGTCCTGCTCGTCCAATCACTCTTTTTCTCTTTCTCAGAATCTGATGTGTTCATACTTCATCGCACTTGCCTCTACAAGAGAGACGATTCTATCTGTCTCATCAGACTGTAGCACCGGGAGATGGATCTGCTCATCTAGTTCAGTCTTGTCCCATGCGATGATGGCGTATGTGCCCTCGGGAATCTTGCTCTTGTCTAGCCGCTGATCACCAATGCATAGGACTCTTGGAAGTGCAATTGACTTGAAACCCTCCAATAGAACGAAATCCGCCTCTATTGCCGAGAGCAATTCTATGGACTCAAGCCTTCTCTGGTATCTAATGGTCGTAGTAGAAGGGCCCAGCAGGATAACTGGACTTGCAGTTGCTTTCAGGTGCCTGAAGGTATCGGTGCCCTCCGGAGGGCTCACGTCTTCCTTCGAGCTCTTGACTACTCCCACAGAATACCCTCTGTGCTTCAGAGCCTGAACGAGCCGTTCTATGAGGCTCGTCTTTCCTGTACCGGAGTAACCGGAAACTGCAAACACACGCAATGACATCATGACCTTCTCTGAGAACTTCAGGGGTACTTGATAGCCTTAGAGGTTTTTTCCCTTTTGACTTCTTCCGAAAGACTCCAAAGTGCTCCATGTAATCTGAGTCACATGAACGCCCGGGTCCAAAGAATGCTACTGTCTCTGGAAGGCCTATCGGTCGGGGATGCGTTTGGCGAGCAGTTCTTCTTCCATCGCAGATTATCAGACGGGGGTTCACTTCCGCCCGGCCCTTGGCCCTACACCGATGACACAGCAATGGCCCTGTCGATAGTGTCTGTGTTGATGGTAGAGGGACAGATTGACCAAGACGCACTTGCAGCAAGCTTCGCGAATCACTACAATCCTGTTCGTGGTTATGGCCCTGGGATGCAGGAATGTATACCGCGAGTGCGACATGGTGAACCTTGGAGACAAATCTTCGCATCTCTCTTCGATGATGAGGGATCCTTTGGGAATGGTGCGTCAATGAGAGTGGCTCCCTTAGGAGCCTTCCTTGCTGAAAGGCCTGATGATTTGGTTGAGAACGCAACCCTCTCTGCGCAGGTCACCCATCATCATCCTGAAGCGACGGCAGGTGCCATTGCGGTTGCTATGGCTGCTGCGTTGGCAACTGATTTCACTTCGAAGAGCCATAGATTCCGGCGCTTCATTGAGCGAGTGATTGAACGCGTACCTCAGAGTGTCACCCGAGAAGGCATATCCCTTGCCTTAGAACTCGGCCCAGAGGTTTCAGTGGAAGAGGCCGCTCGGAGACTCGGATCCGGATATCATGTCACGACACAGGATACGGTTCCGTTTGTCATCTGGTGTTCAGCTCGGTTTATGGGGGACTACAGACGGGCCCTGAAGAAGACGATTCAAGGTGTTGGGGATCTTGATACTACGTGTGCCATGGTTGGCGGAATCGTAGTGATGTCAACTGGAGTCGAAGGCATCCCTCAGGAATGGCTTAGGAGGAGAGAGGCCTTACCCAGTCTTCCTCTTGGATAGCAAAATACTAGTCTGTATCCCTCTCCAGGTTTTCGCTGATCCAAGCGTTCAGAAACTCGACAACGGTTTCTCGGGGCAGGATATCTCTCGATATCATCTCCCGGGTGTCGGAATCGAATTGTCCATCTTTGATGAGCTGCCTACCCGCATTCTTGAGCGCATCCATAAGCTCACTCAAATCCATATCCATCTTCAGAGCGGGAGGGATGGCCCAAGCATAGGGTCGCAATATTGCTCCCGCGAATTCTCGATGCATGTTCTTTGCCATCGCCTTGACATGATAGAGGAGTGGATCGAAATTGTCGAGCTCGGCAAATCCGCAGACGGAAACCAGCGCAATCTTGCCATCCTGATTAAGGATATCGCGAGGAGGGTGACGGCAGTGGTCATCGATGATTTCGCAGAAGCCATGAATGAGAGGAATAGACCTATCCAGTATCTTCTTCATGGTGCTAGTCATTCCATCGACATATACTGGGGTCGCTAACACAACAATATCAGATTTGCCAATTTTGGGCAGTAACTCGTCCATGTCATCTCTCTGAACGCATGTACCGGGAGTCTTCGTCCAGCAAGTGAAACACCCTAAGCATGGACTCACATCCATCTTCTTTGTGTAGAAGGTTTCGACTGTCGCGCCGGCTTGTTCCATTCCTTCGCGAAAGGGCCTTAGAACATGGCCTGTTGCGCCTTGATCAAAATGCGGTGAACCGTTTAAGACTAGAACCTGCATCTGTTTCATGCATCCTTTCTTCGCATTCTTGAGCCTCAATCCTTATCCATCTTTCGAGGTATGTTTGCTCGTTGCATCCTTCTCAAGGATTCCTCTCTCGACTCTTCTCCAGAGGGAGCCAAATGTAAAGCTCAACACAATGACAACAAGATACCAGAAAATGTATGATGTTGCGACCAAGGCCCCCTCTCTGAAGCCCGGGAAGAGGCGATAGAGAATAGAAAAGCAGAAGGCCTGAGTGAGGAGTATGTGGTAGGTACCCTTTCCCAGCCTCGCTGAGATTCTGCCCCAAATAGAGTCTGATTCTCGAGGAAGAACTGCCATTCCGACAAGAAAGATGAATGCTGCATACGGAAATCCAAAGAGATTGTAGTCACTGGACAAGAAGAAGATCTGCGAGTCCATGATTTCGTAGTAGAGGAGGTACCCGAGGGACAGGGGTAGCAGGAACCAGATGAAACGGTTTCGCTCCTCTTCAAGCCCGTGACCGCCGCTGAACCACATGCCAAGGGCCACTGCAGAGAGATAGTATAGAACGTTCGTCTGGAAGAAGAAGAGCATGGCCTCTTGGAGAGTCAAGTTCCCCTCTGTGATTTGCAGTAACCAGTAGAGAAGCCAGTGCATCGCGAAGTCGTTGACGAAACAGAGCACTAGGGTGAGCTTCGGTCTTCGTTGAAACGAAATATACAGTGGAGGGAGAATCAACACACCCCAAAGAATCACTGGGATATACCAAATGCCGGGGCCCCAGAATGGTAATGGGCCCAGACCGGAGAGGAGATTCACATCGAAGAAGGCGAGCAGAATGGATAGGATGCTCATTGGAATCATCAGAAGCGCAAAGGGCATGAGATATCGCTTGAGCTTCTCTGAGAGATAAGATCCTTTGAAGGCGTCTAGCAGGTGGATGATTCCTCTTCTATGAAACGAATGCCCGTAATTGAATCCGGTTATGACAAGGAATGTCGGCACCGACAGCCTCTCCCAGAGTTGAATACCTAGGCCTGCCTTGATTCCTGCGGGAAAGGCATGATCGAATATAACTAGAGCTATCATTGCAGCCTTCAGGATATCAATCTGGAGATATTCTTGGTCCGTGCCTTCAGAGACGTCCTTTTCCCCCATACTCTTGGTTCTCCAGAGAGTTGCTGAGAGAGACGTACCTCCCTCTCAGCCAGCGATGGACGGGAGCCTTATCATCTGCTCCGATACTTGAATACCACCGCCACGACCACCACAACTGCCACAGCTCCTACAATGCTGAAAATCAAGATTGGATTGATAGGGGGAGCGGTGGTAGTCGTTGTGGTAGAATCTGGTGGTGGCCACAGTATTGTTGTGAATGTGTATTCCTCATGATTCCACAGACCATTCTCGCCAACGGCATACACGTCGAGAGTGTTTTCTCCGGCAATTGAAGGCAATCCGCTCAGTGTAGTTGAATTCGCCTCTCCATTCCAGGAGTAATATGCTTGCTCAGGCTCCTCGCTGAATAGGATGAGTGGGATTGTACCATTTCTGTCCTGTCCTCCATCTGCAATCTCTCTGAGGAAGATTTCAATCGGGCCGTCGTACGGATAGACGTAGTTATCCCGGGCACTGCCCTCAATATCTATGCTTGTCATGTTGAGTTTGTCCTTCATCACATCGATGGAAACGTAGTGATTGTAGGCTCCGCCCCATAGCGTTGAGTAGAGTGGTGCTCCGGCTCCACCAGAAATCACATGTATGAGATTGTTGACAGTCATACGGTTGTAGAGATGGTCGTGTCCGCAGCCAAAGAGCGTGACATTATGAGTTTCGAATAACTCTTGGAGTTCGTTCCGATGGGTCTTATTCTCGTCCATCGAGCTTCCCAGATGGCTCAGCGGATACAGGGGACGATGTCCAAAGACGAACTTCATGGGCTGTTTCGTGCTTGCCAAGTCATTAACCAGCCAGTCCCACTGCTCTCCCCGAATCTCACCTTCCTCCCCCTCCACTTCTGTATCGATAATTGTGAAGTGAACTCCGGCATAGTCAAAGGAGAAGTATGTTGAGCCATTGTCGTACTGCTCAAAAGCCTGCAGGAAGTACCAGTCATGCATCCACCCGTTACCCGTATCGTGATTTCCAATGCATGCATAGATGGGGGCGTAGTGTCCAAGGGCGTCGGTTGCCTCACTGAACATGCGCCACACATTCAGGTTTGTCTCATGATTATCGTATACATGATAAACGAAGTCTCCCGACATAACGACGATATGCGGTTCCTCTCCCACTATCATCTCTAGGATATCTTTGTAGTTCTGCGGCTGCTGTGGGGCCACATCTTGGCCTGGTCGATTATCACCTAGCAATACCATCTTGAAGTGACCGCCATCGGGCGGCGCAGTGAGGAAATGATAGATCTCGCTCTCAGTGCCGTTTGCCACGACTTGGTAGTAGTATTTGGAATCGATAGCAAGCTCGGTCAGGTCGACTCGATGTTCGGTATCCAAGGTTGCATTGTGCACCTCGTCAGTGACATCTGTATCCAGACCATATCTCACTGTTACATCGGTCGGTCCGTTTGTCTTGCAGAAAATCATGGCCGAGTGGTTGGTTACCATATTCACTGTAGGCCCACGAATGAATTCGGCATCCTGCGATAGACTGAAGTTCGTTTCTGTTGCTGGGCTTGGAACATACCCAATACCAACCATGAAAGAGAGAACTGGAGAAGACAGAAGCAGGAACATCACGAGTTGACTGAAACGCTTGGACAACTTGCTTCACCCTATAGTATTTGGTTACTCCCTTACTTAAGGAGTATCATTGGACTGCAGTTGCTGACCACAAAGAAGAATCGCTAGCTCATAATCTCATAGTAGAGAACATACCTTTGGCTCCGCGTCTTCATAATCGTATATTGATCCAGGCTTTAGTTTCCGCCACAGTCTATCAGCTATGGATTGAGAACTGATGATTGGACAACATGGACATGGTCTGTAGCATGGTATACGTAGCAGTAAAAGCATCTCTCGAAAAGGATATGAGATGATTCTACCACCATACTGCCAGTATGTGATGAGTGCGCATCTCTTGTTTTGATTGGCATCATCTCTCAGGAGTGGGTCGCAGTAAGACGAATTAGGGCTGTTGGGTTTCTGATGGTAATTCTGGTTGTGATTCTTCTTGGGACAGCTGGGATTATGATGCTTCTTCGCAGCGACGAGAATTCGACAAGCTGAAGCTACACGCTGCCAAAATACTCTGGAACTACAATACATCCTATCGGGAATGCCGACTTCGAGAACTGGGGCGCCTTAGGCTTACCCTCTGATTGGAACGGGTATCCTATGTCACATGTTCTGAGTGTGGAAACCGGATGGAGCATGGATACATTGTCAACAACGTTCGATTGAGTTGGTGCTACCATGTGCCTGTGATTCTGTGTAGGTGCGGTGAGAAGCTTGACAGATCATTCTGGGGTTGTGCCAAGTTAGAGGGATACCGGTGCAGGAAGTGTAGAATCATTCGACACATAACTAGGCAGGATACGAAACTCTTGCTGCCCGTCCTTATCGTTGACTCGGCTGGTGCTCAGCCCTTTTCGTTGAAGGATGGGGAAGTCCATCAGTCCTAGTAGCCCATACAGTCTTTCTCTCGGGAGATTCGTGATAGCATGTGAGTTGTCAGGGTGGGGACGGGTCTACAGCTAGCTCGCAGGAGTTATATCCCAAGATTTGAATGTGGGCACAGGTATGGTAGTCGTGACTGAGAGAAAAAGACTTGGTATTGGAGGCCCTCTTATGCTGGGCTTCGGGGGTGTTTTCATCATTCTCCCTGTGCTTGGGTTCTTCCAACTCCTTTTTGACGGTAGGTTAACGTGGCCGAATGATGAGGCATATCCCGGAATACTGGCGTTCATCGGTGCATTCGTCTTCTTGGGATTCTGCATGCTGGGACTCGGAATTGAGGTTATCAATGAAGACTCTCGCTGATATTGTTTCTTTCATCTGTTTCAGATTCCAGATGAATTGAGCCGAATATCGATTCCGTGTTGGCTCCCTATTTTGGGAACCGCGGCTTGAATCAGAGAACGACGGCAGGATTCCTTACATGATGATTGAGGGATAACTCGTTGGATCAATTCAAGAGAAAAAAGAAGATGTGAGCAGAGGGTCGCACCCCCTGCTTTTTCTTATACTAGCGTTCGTTCAACACCGCGCGACACCGTACTCCATTCAAGGACTTACTCGATGGCAAAGTCCTTGTAGTTCCACTGGCCGGACGAAATGTCAGTCAGTAGGGATAGCCTTACTCGACCAATAATGGAAGAAGTACGGATCATGCATTGCGTTGAACTGGTACCCGTTCATGTGAGCGGACTCGACATGGAAGGTGGTTGCTTGGTAGCACCACAGATATGCGACGTGATCAACAATCGCAACCTGGATGTCCTCGTAGATGTCCTCACGCTCAGAAGGATTAGTACTCTGAGCTGCATCAGTGATCCAACCATCAACCAAGGTTTCGTTCCAACCCTCTGACACAGCAAGACCAATCCTGCTGGCGTAGGTCAGAGTGCTCCTGACGAATGGCCCGACGTAGTTGTCTGGGTCAGCGTAGTCTGGAGCCCAACCGAGGAAGAAGACCGGAAGCTGCTTGTTCCTGACCTGATACAGGTAGGACGCCCACTCGAGCGCCACAACGTCGATGTTCAACGTTTCTGAAGGATCAGTTGAGTCTGGGTCAGCAATGACCGCTTCGATACCGTCCTTCATGAGCAGACAGGCTCTCTCACGGTTGGTGTTGCCGCTGTTGTAGTAGATCTCGAGGTCATATGACATGTTTGCTAGGATGTCGTCGAGACCCTTGGTCATGGCGATGTTCCATGCATCAACAGCTTCTTCGAGGTCGTACTCAAACATGAATAGGTCGTCATAGTGGCCGAACATACCGATGGGTACTGGACCCTGCAGTTGCTGTCCGAAGCCCTGGAGCACATTCTCAATGTAGGTGTCGTAGTCGAACGCCCACGAGAACGC
>SDNO01000084.1 GCA_004524435.1 Candidatus Thorarchaeota archaeon
TACCCCTCGGAATACTCCAGACTGCCAAGACAGGCGAGAGGGGATAGTCGATCAGAATCCAGGGAGATAGCCTTTCGAAGGTGCTCTCGTGCACGGCCGCTGTCTCCGGCTTCACTGCAGAGCACTCCTAGTTGTTCCCATGCCTCCGCATAGGACGGCGATATCTCCACGGCCTCTTGAAGGGAATCGATGGCCGCATGTATCTGGCCGAACTGATGGAAGTGCATCGCTCGTCTGTAGTGAGCGATTGCCTCATCACTCTGCTGATTCGCCACGTCTATCCAACATCCATCCCGGGAGCGATGAGCAGGGGACCCGGGTATCCAATATCCTCTCCGGCCTTCGCTTGGCCGTAGTATTCCATATTTCACGAGCATAATCATATGTTTTGCTGGTATAACTCAACAAGGTACTCGAGAAGATTTATGGAGCGTCATCCGTTGTTTGGTGCGAATGAGAACGAAAGACCTTTCAACTGACACGATAGCATTCCATATGAAGGGTATGAATCGCAATGGATGTATCAGAGGGTTTTCAGAAGAAAATCGTCCAGGCTCTTGAGGCCGCGTTTCAAGCAATTGGACTCTGTAAGCTCGAAATGGAATCCAATCAAATCGAAGAGATGATACAAAGCCATGTGGGAGATACAAGGCTGGACATCATCGAGGCATCTATGGGCCTACCTGATATCGCTGGAGAGGTCAGTGTTGAGAAGCCCCTTCCCATTTCGGCTAAGAAGATGGTCATGATAGAAGCAATTGAGAGAGTACCGAATCTTGAGGACGTCTATAGATTGAAACGTTATGCAGAGATTTTGGCCCCGGACTATGTGTTCTTGGTGACAAAAGAGAGATTCGCGGGACAGCTCAGAGGATTTCTTGAGGAACACCCACATATTCTGCAATTTCTGATCAAGAGTACCACCACAGTCTCGGGGGCAAGAGAGATCACTGTGGGTCATCTGGATGAAAACGGAGAACTGGCTATCGACACGGAGATTAGTCCCGGTGACCCATTCAATCCGAAGAAGATGTGGAGTTAGAACTGTTTCTCCAGAAGCCGGGTTCCTTTGAGCAACCCTGCCTAGAGATGCACAATAGATTTACATGATATCTTATCCCAGGCCCTAATAGAGTGTGTCTGCAACAGGACCCGTCGTTGATACCTCGACGAGGTATTGCCACCACGAGAGACCTACTCTAGACCGCCCTCATCACACGGAGTGTTCTTGCTAGATGAAATCACAAGTAGCCGGGAGCTTGGACGGTACTCAAGCATGTGAATGTGGTAGATGTGGATGTATCGTTGTTTACTCCGGGAGCCATTGCTTGTTCTGCGATATGACCATCGAGATTGTACGGGAGATACTGCAGGAGTACTCAATGGGGGATGAAGGTGTCGTGGTCGTGGACGTTGAGAAGGGATGCAGTTGTGGCTGTTCGGATGAGATATCAGCTTTGCCTGCAGTCCGAATCTGCGATCAGACTGTCGTTGGTCTCCCGGATAGAACTACCCTCAGAGAGCTCCTGATCAATGCGATGATGAACGAGTGCTTCCACCATACTTGGGATCTGATGGCCCTACAGTGTGCACCGCCGATATAGAGACGATATAGAAGACGACTCCGACCCCATTAGAAATCGAGCCTCAGAGTCTCCCACTTGACCCTTCCGGCCTCGACTGCCTCCTTTATTCTTCGTTCGGTCTTATTGAGAGAAGCATTGCCGGTCTTTATGTCAGCAAGAACAACGGTGATCGGCCGATCTAGATCACCATCTTTGACCTCAGTGTAGCCATCGAAGATGAGATAGTCGATGGGGGCGCCGATGAACCGTGCATCTGAGGGAGCATAACGAAATACGTCAGTCAAGAGAGGGACCATGTGTTCAGCAATCTTGCCCTTGAGCACGTAGCGACTTCTCTTCGTGGCGTCCTTTCGAATCGAGGACTCCTGTTCAGCCCACAGCTGCCTGAACTCGGCCTCTACAACATCGATCCGTTGTCGAAGACGCATCTTCATGGCAAAATACACTATCACTGCAACTAGCAGCCCTGCAACAAGTCCAAGAATCATGTCTTCTAGAGGCATGACTCTCTATCCCGACGCGAGAATATAACCCCCCGTAATTGTCCAGTATTCGCTGGGCATTACGTGAGAAAAAAAGAAAGAAAGGACCGAAGTCCTTTACTTCACGTAGAAGGGAACTCCCACATTGTCTAGCATGATGGGACAACTGTCAGGCTGTTCAGCAATGACGTAGGGTCGTGCATACCAGAAGGCGTCCTGAAGGTTGTCATGGGGTCCGTTCAGAAGTCCCTCGTCACCAAAATAGTAGAAGAACAACGTGTTCTCCAGCGTTCCGTAGTCCCAACCATACTGGTCCGCCTCGGCAGCAGCAATATAGAGACCGCCGCTTCGGACCTCGTAGGTCTGATCAAACATGCCGCCGCTGTGACAGCTGCAGTAGATAGCTGCAAACTTGTTCGACTCCAGCTCAGCAAATTTGCTGGACATATAGGAGTCGGTCACTGCGCGGAGGTCCCACGATACCAAGCACTCATCGTAGCCATCGGACTCAGTGTCTGCGTCCCAGCTGCCATCCTGAGTGCGTGAGCCATGCCCTGAATAGAAGAAGACCACTTCCGATGATGGGCCTTCATTGGCGATGAGCCAGTCCATGAGCATGTAGATATTGTCACGTGACCCTGCGTCATTCAGAGCAAGAGCGTAGTGATATCCATAGCCCTCTAGAATCTGGGCCATCTCAAGTGCGTCATTGTGGGGGTTCATGAGGTCGCTTGACCGTCCATCATAGTCCGTTATCCCTATGATGACCGCCCATCTGTCTGCTGTACCGGTATGATATACAATCTCAGTTGGCTCTCCGCCAGAAGGCGGGCCACCCTGACCGCCACCAGGACCCTTCATGACCATCCGATTGTCGGAGGCGATCACGATGCCTGGGGCTATGAGACCGATAGTCAGACCGAAAAGCAGCAACGTTGCGTATAGGCGTTTCATTTGTTTCACCGCTTCCCGAACTCTCTCCGGGTTGACTTTGCGATATAATTAAGTTATTTATAAGTATTGCTTGAAATACTAGCCTTAAGCATACTTATATGGCAGGTTCAAATACTCGTGACAGAAAGGTGAGAGAGTTGGGTAGAAGATTTCTTGTTCTTTTGCTGGTAGCGTCGCTACTCATGATAGTGGCCCTTCCCACGGCAAAGGCACAGCCACGCGTGAGTAATTCAAACTCGGTCCATATAGTGGATGCATACTATGCAGACTTGGATGAGGATGGATACGAGGATGACATCAAGATTCTTGTCGAGTTTTCCTTTCCTAATAGTGACCCCTCCCGAGTAGACCTCAATCTGTGGATCACCCTTCCTTCTGGGTTGACATACAACTTCAGAGTCTCGGTCTATAGGGCACCATCACAGTCTGTTCTGCAGATTGACTGTATTGACATGGCAAGTGAGAGTGGCTGGTACACCGTCACGATGCTTGCGTCAATCATGGGAGCCGGAAATGGCAAGATGTATATCACCGATGATTTCTCGTTTGACCCTCCAACAGGAGGGGGACCGGGTCTGCCGACAGTCTATGCGTACTTCTAACGCAAGAGGGTAGTAGGCCAGTGCACGAGGGAATGATCCAGCTCCTGTTCAAACTCCAGGAGCATCCTATGGCGCCAGCAGTCAGACTGGCAAAGGAGGTTGGTGTTTCTACGCCGACCGCCATCTCATGGTTGGACAAGATGCGAGAGGACAACGTGTTCAGAGGAGTGAAGGCCAATCTCAGAGTTCATGATCTAGGTCTTGAAATCTATGACTTCTTGTTAGAGGTCTCGTCCTTTGAGGCGCTAGAGAGAATCGAGAGATTCTGTGAGATTCATCCATATACACTCTATCGTGCACGAGTATACGGTGGAAATCATCGAGGAATACTTATTCAGTTTCGGCAGCCGCATACCACGTTCCCCCACCTTCAGACCGCCCTGGAGGTCATGAAGAGGGAGGGCCTTGTCACAAGCATCAGAGAGCTCCCAACTCTTCGATCTATCTACGGGTCAACCCATACAACCCCACTACTCGAGGCATGGGACCCTGAAAGAATGGTCTGGGTATTTGACTGGCAATCATGGTGGCGGACAGAACCTGACCTAGGTACACGAGAAACGTCCAGCGTCACAGACAATCGAAAGGAGTCCCATCTCCTCGACCTGGACTATCTGGACGCACAGATTCTCCAAGCCTTCACCTCAGATGCACGAAGGAAGAACATAGACATAATCAGAAGCATTGGACTTGACCCGCAAGAGGGGAGCATTCAACAGAAAGTCTCCAAGAAGATCAAGCGGCTGAAGGCAGCAATTGAGTCATATCGCGTCTTCATCAATTGGACGTTCTTTGATGTCTATAACACACCGATGATAATCGCGAGGGCAGACTCTGAAACAACAGACAGACTGATTGCCAAACTGAAGGAGGGTGAGTTTCCATTCTCCTCAAGCATAAGGAAGACAACAGAGGGTTTCGTCTGGTTTGCCCGCCTGCCATCTGCACACTTCTCAGAACTTGTCTCCTTGGTGTGGAGAATCGCTGACAGCTATGAACTCCTGATTATGGACTACCGCCATTCTCAGACGTACGGACTCTGGGCGGAGACACTGGACAAAGAGAGTGAAGGATGGAAGACGGGAAGAGAATTCTGCTTGGAAAAGCCGCTCAAGGAGATTGGACTGGACCTCTGAAGAGGACAACTTAAGAACAGTGATATGCTGAATCCTTGATGATTTCTGATGGCCAACGACATGTTCGAAACCCTGAAGCTGCTCTGTGAGACCCCAGGACCCGTAGGGCGCGAAGACGAGGTCCAGAAGAAGTTCATCTCTCATATCGAACCGTACTGCGGGAGGACAACGCAGGATAAGATTGGTAATGTGGTTGCAACCCTGGTGGGCTCGAAACAGCACTATGCGCTTGTTGCCCACGCCGATGAGGTGGGTTTCCTTGTTTCATCTATTGACTCAAACGGATTCATGAAGACGAAATGGAATACACAGGGGTACATGCCAGATCTACGATTACTCCCGGGTCAGCGGGTCGTCATCATGACCGAGGAAGGGAGAGTTCCAGCCTGTTTCTGTGTGAAGACGGCCCACATAGCAGGGGCCAAAGGTAAGAAGAAGATTCCCGAATACGATGAGATATTCCTCGATGTGGGCGAGGCATCCGAAGCGGACGTGTCCCAGAGGGGGGTAAGAATTGGAGATCCCGCAATCTATGATTCTCGACTTGAGCGGATGGGCAGAAACTGGGTGGGAAAGGCAATAGACGATCGGGTCGGACTGACGATCATGATAGAGACTGCAAGGATGCTCTCTCGTCTTGATGTTAGCGAACGTCCGTCTGTGACATTTGTGAGTACGGTCATGGAGGAACTAGGAGCTAAGGGCGCGGCCGCCATAGCAGATGAACTGGATGTAGACGGAGTCATAGTCCTCGACATAGGGCTTGCAGATGACTACCCTGGAACCTCTGGAGAGGCCAATGTTTCGCTAGGAGAAGGACCTGTTGTCGTTATCAAAGACAATCAGATACACTATTCACATCAACTCAACAAGCTAGTCTATCAGGCGGCACAGAATAGGGGCATTCCTGTGCAACGTGCAGTCTATCACAACTATGCAACCGACGGACAGAAGATTGCGAGTAGGGGGCAGAGAGTATCAGCAATCGGTATCCCTTGTAGATACTCTCATAGCAGCTTCGAAACTATCAGGCCGGAAGATCTTGACTGGACAATCCAGCTGGTGGAAGAGTTTCTCCTGACCAGAGGATAGATATCGGATCCATTAGCGTGAATGAGGCTTGACTTGGACCCTCATGCTCTCTCGGGACACTATCTCGACTTCAGTGCCTACGGGAAGCTCTCCTTCATCGTACCGAGCGTCCCATATCTCTGAGCCCACTTTGATTTTGCCGGATTCACGGCTCACCGGTTCGATGACGCGTCCGATCATGCCCTCTAATTCATACATTCGATGATATTCGTCAGTGAGTGTTGGATAGACAATGTAGTACTTGATCACCACGAATATGGCTGCTCCAATGATAGTAATGACAAACACAGGAAGAAGGTACTCTGGCGCGAATAGCCATACAAGCACCAATGCTATCGGTACCAATACGAGTTCATCGATCGTTATCAGTATGAACTTCGCTGTCGGGGAGAGTTTTACCATCTGTCGCACCAACTACCTATTTCTGTAGAACAGTTGGAGCAAACTAACAAAAGCTTTCTGCTGGAACTGGCGGTCGGACCAAACCCGATATATACCGGACAATGAGTTCGGCAGCCCTGGGACATATCGTGAAGACGGAAACTATCCAGATTATGGCAGGAGCCGCCACCCTCGCTGCATTCACCTATGTCCCTATCTTGGCACGTGATGCTCTCGGTACCAACGAGTTCTATGTGACTCTTCTTGTGGGAGCGTACGGGATGGCCGCATTCGTTTCCAGTTATATCTTCGGAAGAGCCGGTGATATCTACGGGCGGAGAATCATACTGCGAGTGGGCCTCCTCATAGGAGCCGCGAGTTTCGGACTTTTATTCTTCGCTACGAGCCCGGAATTGCTCTTTATTGTGAGGGCACTGAATGGGTTTGCAATAGGTATGTATCCTGGAGCGCTTGCCGCTTATGCCTATGAGTCAAAAATGAAGATGGGTCGTTTTGCCTCGTTTGGAGCCCTCGGTTGGGGAGCTGGGACAGCATTTGCAGGCTATGCTGCCGGGTTCAACATCTACTACGCATTCGCTGTATCGTCAGTATTCTTCATGTTAGCCTTTGGCAGTGCCCTGACTCTTCCGAAAAGTCAAGAAGTCCAGATTGATGTCCCACGCTTCCCTATTGAAACCATCAAGCGAAATCTACCAATCTATCTCGCAGTGTTGATTCGTCACAGCAGTGCTCACGCGCTCTGGACGCTCTGGCCACTCTTCCTCTCTGATCTTGGTGGTAACCTCTTCGTAATTGGTCTGGTACAGGCCACGAACTCAATCTCTCAGGTTGTGTTCATGGTCGGGATGACTGACCGAATGAAGTACAGTCACCTGGTGTCACTGGGGCTTCTGAGTACAGCAGCCACCTTCGCTTGGTTCTCACTGGTAACAGACATATACCAGATCTTCCCAGCACAGGCACTGCTTGGGTTCTCGTGGGCCTGTCTCTATGTTGGAGCACTCAAATATGTGACAGAAGAGAATGAGGAACGGGCGACTGCTTCGGGAATACTCACCTCAGTCATGTCCTTGGCTCAAGTGATTGGCCCTGTGATTGCAGCCATCCTCTATGTTCTCTGGCCGGGGTACACGGCGATTCTTCTCTTTGGTATGGTGATGTCGGTCATAGCCTTTGTCACCTTCGCCTTCACGAGCAAGAGAGAGAGTTTTCTATCTCGCCAAGCATCTCAGCACTGACAGGATTCTATTCCACAGCAGCTTCGACAAACCAGTAGTCCCGCTCTCGTCCACCAGTCCCGGAGACAGTTGGTCGGATATCGAGGCTCACAAAATGGGAACTTAGCAGGTCTTGGATATCTTCTCGAGAGAAAGCATAAGGTTGTGAATCAGGCTCCGGATAACGGGACCCTCGCACAATCGCGAGGTATTTGCCATTCGGATTGAGATGGCTGATTACTCGTTCGACGTATTTTTCCCTAAGACTTGGAGGCAGGGTCTGTAGAAAGGATCTCTCGAAGACGTAGTCATACTTGGAATGGGGGAGAGAGATATCGCCCAAGAAATCCCCCACAACAGTGTGAATTGCTACATCCATCTTCTCAGCATGCTCTCTTATCTTCTCAATTGCTGCCGATGAGATGTCGACAGCCGTGACATCAAAACCTCGAGCCGCCAAGAAGATTGCGTTCTCACCGTTGCCTGCACCAGGTTCAAGTAATGTGCCTGGAGCAATCTCCTCGTTCTTGGTAAGGTTGACAACCACAGGGTGAGGGAGGCCAGTTGACCAAGGCAGTTTGTGCCGTTCATAGGCCACAGCATTGGCCATGAATGCCATGCAGGAGTAATGGGCAAGACCCTCTTGGCCAGTCATCTCTGCCACCCACCCTTTTACAGATACGGGCGGGTCGTCCTCGGTAAAGGGAGTATCACAGAGCACGCAGCGCCCTTTGCCTTCGTAGTTCATCTCAGCACCTTCTAGGTCTTGACTCGCTATGAGCATTTCAACAAGAAATCAGCCCCCTTATAGATACATGGGCAAGTAGCAAAATACAGGGAAGTTCCTCCCCATCCGTTGTCCAAATCATCCTGAACGACGCGACTCCCTCAATCCACCTATAGACAAAGCCAGAACCATTTCATGTTTTCGGGAGAATGAATGACGCGAGAGTCCGAGGGAGATGAATATGATTACCTTGGAAATCGTAGGAACCGGATTCGTAGACGAAGCCGCACGTTCCCTGAGCACGGCTAGCACCCATCTTCTTCCTCCGGTAGCTTCACACGACCTCGACAGATACGGTGGATATGCCCCCGGGTCATGATCAGAGAGGGCTGGAAGGATTGTCCCGCCCAGCCCAAGTCCGAATCTATGAGATTGCTTGGTCTCCAACCTCACCGGTACGCACAAGGCTCGTGAGCACAAATGCCACAATCAGGAATGCTATCGAAACAGGATAGAGATAGGCGATAGAAGTCAGATCAAATATGACCCCTGAGATGAATGGACCAAAGATTGCAGCTGACATACTGGCAAGATAATAGAGACCCGTCCCGGCCCCGACGCGCTCCTGGCCTAACATCTTCCAGACCATCACGATGCTGTTCACGTTGACCATGGCCCAGCCGACTCCTGCAACTGCCAAGATTCCTAGAATACCTAGATAGCTGGTCGTGAACCATAGAAGCACGAGGGCCGCCATCATGATGAGCAACCCTGCAAGAATCGTGTTTTTGCGCCCAAACCGTTCCGCAATGAAACCGGCTGGTACTGCAAAGATGACAAACGCAAGGGCAATACCATTGAGCAAGAAGGATGCATCCGGTGTAGCAAATCCGAGTATGAGATTACCATAGCGTGTGAACCACGTTTCAATCGCATTGTACCCAAAGAACCAGAAGACGATTGCAGCAAGAATCGCAATGGCAGATTTATCCTCGGAGATAGAGACCTGATTGATTGCATTCGTAATACCGACACGCTCTTGGTCGGGAGCAAAAGGAACCTCGGGCTCCTTAATCACGTAGAAGAGAACCAGGACAGCAACCACCATTATTATCGATGTAGTGAGAAAGGCCAGTATCGGACCAATCTCCGATACGGTGACTCCGAAGAGAGAGGCCAATCCTGGGTCACTCACCTTGTATATCTGAGAGGCAACTGCAAAGGCGTAGATGGCTCCGATACCACCCATGAGATTGATGACACCATTGGCCTTGGACCGTTGTTCCTCAGGCACAAGGTCAGGCATCAAGGCAACCACGGGAGCGCGATAGAAAGCCATTGAAACATTGAAGATGGTGATGAAAGCAAACATCAGCCAGAAGAGTCCAACGGCCCAGCCATATGCAATCAGGGTGAAGAACACCGCAGCAAGCGGGGTGCCAATCATGATGTAAGGCATCCTTCTTCCCCAGCGTGTTCGAGTTGAGTCACTTCTTGCTCCGATGTATGGTTGCATGAACAGTGCGAAGATGTTGTCGAGGACCATAACAAGACCGATGAGTGTGTTCTGTAGATCTCCAACGATGAAGGTGGGAAGGAAATCAGCCGGAAGGTAGCTATTGTACACACTCCAGCTTACACCTGTTGTAAAGAATCCCAGACCGATTGCCAGAACGTACAGCCAGTTCATATCTTGGGGCTTCTTGACCGAAGGGCTCTCCTGACCGTAGGTTCGAAACTCTTCGGGCTCATCCAAATCCTTACTTTCTGCATTCAAGGTAGAATCACAATCCCAGGTGAAAGTGAGCAATCTATTGTGAGACCACTATAATAGGATGCTGGAAGCAATTGAAATCTAAGGTCACACAAGGAAAACCATTTGTTGCCTGGTGCGTATCAGAGTAACAGTCATCCCTAGAGAGATGAGGGTATCATTTGCGCCGTAGAGTGCTACTAAGCTATGCAGTAAGAGCTGTCGGTCTCGCCTTGTTCTTCTACATAGTCATGAGTATCGACATCCAGCAGATGGTTGCCGTGGCACTAGACATAGACCTCGGGGTATTTGCTATCCTCGTCGGTATCGTTGCCATCATAATGATCCTAAAGGGTGTCAGATGGCAGGTGTTGGGTGAAGAGATGGGGCTGAACTTCTCGAAGAGGGAGGCTGTTGATGCCCTCTGTGTTTCTCAGATTACTGGTCTTGTCCTACCTGGTGCACTTGGAGACCTTGTGCGTGTTCCATACCTGACTTCGAGGGGAAACTCGGCAGATGTAGCAACTCTCAGTATCTTCGTTGATGCAATCATAGCATCCATCATTCCATACTCGGTGGCCATACTCTCCCTGATTCGGATTCTTGAGATCTCGATCACCGTGAGCTCCCTCTTGATTCCTATTCTCTGGATTGTTGGGCTGTATGGCGTCTACAGGATTCTCAGGGCAACCCTTTGGCCATGGATAGTAAGGGCACGACTCAAGAAGCTCATGACATCGGGTGTACGCGGCAGCATTCTCTTCGACATACCCAACACCATCAGATCAATTGGGCTCAAGAGGGTATCACTTGCCATGCTTCTGGCGGGCAGCTCATGGTTTCTATATACAGTACAGGGATATCTCCTAGCCGTGACAATGGGACTTGGCATAACGTGGGAGTATCTCGCA
>SDNO01000085.1 GCA_004524435.1 Candidatus Thorarchaeota archaeon
ACTCGTGCGGGTCGATGTGCGAAGTGCAAGGGCAGCGGTACGATTCGAGTTGAGATGCACTTCATGAGTGACGTGTACATGACCTGCGACGTCTGCGAGGGCAAGCGCTTTGAGCGGGAGACCCTCGAGGTCAGATACAAGAGCAAGAACATCACCGATGTGCTGAATCTTACCATCGATGAGGCACTAGAGTTCTTCTCGGATATTCCGAAAATTGCTGACAAACTCCAGACCCTGAAAGATGTTGGCCTTGGATATCTCCAGCTCGGTCAGCCCGCAACCACATTGAGCGGGGGAGAGGCCCAGCGTATGAAGCTTGCCTCCGAGCTCTCGCGAAGGAGTACCGGCAATACCCTCTACATCCTGGACGAGCCGACCACAGGACTGGCTGCATCCGATGTGCACGTGCTACTGAAGGTCATCGACAGACTGGTGTCTATGGGTAATACAATCATCACTATCGAGCACAATCTAGAAGTGATCAAGACGGCCGACTGGGTGATTGACCTGGGACCAGAGGGCGGTTCAGGCGGCGGACAGCTTGTCGCGACAGGTACTCCAGAGGATCTCTGCGATGTCTGGAACTCCTATACTGGAAATCATCTGCGCTCGATTCTTTATGCACACGATGCAATCTACGGCACGATATCATAGAACGATACTGCTGGGTTTCATCGAACTCCTTTTCTGCTAGCACTGACACGGAATCAACTTGGAATACTCTCGGGTGGTCAAGATTGCAGGACTGGCTATCTCAACTACACCATGATCCCCTACGCCCTCTTCTGAGCTCCCAGAACAAAGCGCTGCGATACTTTGTGAAGCGCGACCTGCTCAATGAGGCGTCTGGAGATATCACTGAGCTCTGGCACCTTACCATGCCCGAAGGGCTCTTCAGAAAGCAACAGGAGGATGGCTCCTGGAAGTATCCCGGCAAGGTTCATGACCATCGCTCCACTGAAGATTACGCCCAACTAGAGACCTTTCGCAATCTTGGCATTCTGGTGGAGAAGTATGGGCTGACTAGAGAACACGAAGGAATTGAGTCCGCAGCCGAATTCTTCTTCTCGAAGCAGTCGGATGAGGGTGATATCCGCGGTATCTATGGGAATCAGTATGCGCATACATACTCCCCGGCAATCATGGAGTTGCTCATTAAGGCTGGCTATGATGAGGATTACCGGATAGACAAGGGCTTTCAGTGGCTGTTGGCGACGAGGCAAGATGATGGAGGATGGGCAGCACCCCTGAGAACCCATGGTGCAAGGTACAAAGAAGTTGTCAATGCCCCAGAACCTCTCCAACCGATACCAGAGAAGCCCTCCTCCCACATGGTGACCGGAATGGTACTCAGGGCTTTCGCAGCACACGACAAGTATCGTCGTAGACCGGAGGCACACACCGCAGGCAATCTTCTGGCAGGCAGGCTATTCAAGCCCGACAAGTACGCGGATAGACGAGCATCCGAGTACTGGACCAAGTTCTCCTTCCCCTTCTGGTTCACAGACCTGCTCTCTGCTCTAGACTCTCTCTCAAAGACTAGTTTTCGCGACAACGACCCTAGGATACACAAGGCGATGGAATGGTTCTTTGATCAGCAGACAACGGAGGGTATCTGGAATCTCAACCTTCTGCGAAGTGGCGGAGACCCCGATCAGGAACTATGGATTTCTTATGCTGTGTGTCGAGTTATGAAGCAATGCTCTACGTGAAACCCTTGGTCGAATCGAAGCCCTCAAGACCGGCTGCTACAAGAGGAGGATGAGTCACCTTGTCGGACCTTGAGAAACTTGCCAACGACCTTCCGGTTTCACCCGGTGTGTATATGTGGAAGGATAGTGAGGGCAAGATTCTCTATATCGGCAAGTCAAAGGAGCTCCGAAAGCGTGTACAGTCTTATCTTCGTCTGAACGGCCTTGATCGAAGACGTTGGGAGATGATGCAACACGCTGAGGACCTGGAGACCATCTTGACGAACACTGACAGAGAGGCCCTGCTCCTTGAGGCGACGCTGATACAGAAGCATCGTCCGAGGTACAACATTGCCTTGAAGGACGACCGCCGTCATGCGTGGATCAAGGTGAACCTAGATTCGGAGGTTCCGACCTTCAGCGTGACACGCGAGGTAGAGAAGGATGGGGCAACATACTATGGTCCGTATGGTAGTACGAAGCGTGTGGAACGCTTTCTGGACACTCTGAGGAAGTACATACCAATCGCGATGTGTACCGGACCTGAGAGTGTTAGACGGGAATGCATGGACTATCATCTTGGCAGATGCGTGGGTCCCTGCAAGGAACGGGTACAACTGGATGAATATCGATCCCTAGTGGAGCAGATGTGCCTATACCTCGAGGGTCAAGAGGAGAAACTAATCGATCTCTTGGATGACAAGATGAACCAAGCGGCGAAGAATCTTGAGTATGAGAAGGCCGCAGAGATTCGTGATAGAATCCATGACATCCAAATCCTAATGCGCCGGCAGCGGGTGGTGGAAGTCAACGGAATAAGTCGTGATGCGCTCGGGATTGCGCGCACCGAGCAGGCATCTTTGGTTGAGATGCTCGTGGTTCGAGGTGGTCGACTCATCGGTCACGACTCGTTCTATTTTGAGATCGACTTGGAAACCCCTGATACGGAGATTCTGACGTCCTTCATTGAGCAGTTCTACTTCACCCTGCCGCAATTGCCCGAAGAGATTCTTCTCCCGCTGGATATACCTGACAGAGAGCAGTACTCCGAGTGGCTCGGGGAGAACAGCGAGGAGCCAGTTAGAATCCGCGTACCTGAGGAGGGTAAGGAGGCTGAGCTCATTGAGATGGCCAACAGGAATGCCTATCGAGATCTGCGCAAGATTCTCATACTGGGTGAGAGCGAGGAGGAGATAGTGCACGACGGTGTGAAGGAGCTCAAGATGGCTCTTGGCCTTCGTCATGCACCTATGCACATCGAAGGATTTGACATAGCGAATATTCAGGGAACCGATCCCACGGGTTCGTGTGTTGTGTTCAAGAATGGTGAGCCAGAGAATAGCAGATATCGGATGTTCAGAATCCGGGTGAAGGATACTCCGGACGATTATGCGATGATGCATGAGGTCGTCTATCGAAGATATCGCGGTGTTCTTGAACGCGGAAACAGACTCCCCGACCTGATCCTGATAGACGGTGGAAAAGGACAGCTCAACGTCGCTCTTCGTGCCCTCGAAGAACTCGGAATTGACTATGTGCCCTTGGTATCTATTGCGAAGCGGGAGGAAATCCTCTTCACAAAGGAGAATCTAGACGGCATTGCCCTTGAGTTCGATTCAGAAGGGCTTCATCTGGTTCAGCAGGTGCGGGACGAGGCGCACCGGTTTGCACAGAGATACCATCACAAGTTGAGGGAGAAACGGTTCACCGGCTCGATTCTGGAGGAGGCCCCTGGAATTGGTCCTAAGCGCCGAGCCGCCTTGTTGTACGCCTTAGGCAGCTATGATGCTGTTCGGAAGGCGACACTGGCCGAGCTTGTCGCCATCGATGGAATGACCGAGAAATCTGCCAAGAGTCTACGTGCTTGGATTGACACCAACGATCCTCTGTAAATTCTAGTACGCTCTTCCTACTTAGAGATAGATGTTTATACCGATGCCTACAAAGATGAGTACGCTGGGTGCTTGATTGCATGACTCACGTGGTCTTCGTCGCCATACAGACGCAACCTGGTCTAGCCGGAGATGTGTGTGAGCGCCTAAGAGGGGAGCGATATGTTCACAATGCCTGTCCTGTTCACAACGGCCCCTACGATGTGGTCCTTCTGGTTGAAGTACCGGATATAGCTGACTATCATGTTCTTGCCCTCGAGGTTCTCCCAAACATTGTGGGCATTGATGACTACGAGTCCTTCATTGCAGCAGGCGTTTAGCATCATTCAATCGCCTGACCTCAATTTCGTGTCTGTGTTCTTTGTTCCTAGCATAGCCACCATACACAAGCAGGCCTATCACTGTCAGAATTGAACCCAGATACAACGATTCGAGATGAAGGAAGGGTACCAGTATCAGGCAGGTGACTACTCCAAGGAGAGGTATGGCCGGAAACCATTTCGCCTTGAAGGTTCCGGGAACGCTGAGTCCCTTCTGGTGGAGCACAATCACCGATGAATTCACGATGGCCAGCCCGATTAAGTATCCAAAGTCTGCGATAGCTGCCACGAGACTCACATTTCCTGAAATTGCGAAGAGGCTCACAGCGACAAGAGTGAGTAGAAGGGCAGGTATGGGAGTCTTGAATCTCTCACTGACGTTCGAAAGGATGGCAGGGAAGTATCTATCCCTGCCCATGGAGTATGCTACTCTCGCCGTTGCAAGAAAGGTCGCGTTGAGCGCTGCGTAGTTTGATGCTGCCATTCCCGCAAGCCCTACGGCAAATGCCATCGGCCCTAGCATTTCACCAAACACATAGGAAATGGGGGTATAGGAACTAGCGGCATCAGTATACGGCACTACTCCAACAATCACTAGTGCTGCAGCCATATAGACAATGGTTGCAATCAGCAGTGTCAGCATTATGGCGCGAGGGATATTGCGTGCAGGTTCCTTGATCTCCTCGCTTGCTGTGGTTATGAGCTCGAATCCAACGAAACTGATGTAGATGAAGGAAACCGCACTCATGAACTCCCAGATTCCCGTGCCGGGCTTGAAGAGGGGCGTCAGGTTGGCTGGCTCAATGAAGAGAGATCCGATAAGAATGAATGAGAAGAGGACAACGGCCTGGGCGATGTTCAGGATTCCCAGAACGCCGCTGACTCCCTTGATGCTGATGATATTGGTGATGAACGTGATGGCTATGATCACAATGGCAATCTGTCCCACTGTGATTGTTGTCGCTCCCGGAATGAAGACTGCTAGGGTATGTGCGACAGCCAAGGCATAGAGCCCACAAGCGACAAGATTACCGATGAACAGAAACCAGCCGGTGAGAAACCCTGGAAAGCCTCCATATGTGTCATGGGCGAATGTGTAGCCCCCGCCCTGTTTCGGAATCGAGCAAGCGAGCTCGGCATAGTTAACGGCGGTGAATAGAGTCATCAGTCCTGTGACCAAGTATGCGAGGACAATTGATGGGCCCACCATGCCTGCCGCTTCACCAGAGATGACATAGATGCCCCCGCCGAGCATCGCGCCAAGTCCTAGGTTGGTGGCACCAATGAGGCCAAGGGTTCTATCGAACTTGCCGGACCCCTGTTCTTCACCGAATGTTTCGTGCAACTAGTTCACCAGAATATGATCTTGGTTATTGATGGCCACAGACCGACCATCCATTTCATGTCGTGCCCTTCTGGCCTCTTTTGAAGATTTTGCAATGATACTGGTTCTTGTGTAGGAATTCGCGCCCTGTGAAATGGGTGAATTGCGTGACCCCGAAACTTAAATGGGAGCGGATAGGGGAATCGAAACGCGAACTTCAGAAGAAAGTTCGAGATGAAGTGAGATACAATGATCTGGAAAGTAACAGATGCTTGTACGGCCTGTGGAACTTGCGCTGATGTCTGCCCTGTCGATCCGACTCTATACGTGATCGAAGAGATGGCAGTCTATCAGGTTGACCGCGCTGACGAATGCACTGAGTGCTATGCCTGCGTGGACAGTTGCCCAGAGGGTGCAATCGAAGAAGCATAGATTCGTTCGAACGCCTGCATCTTGGCAGATTCGAGAATCTTCTGAAATCTGGACGGGGATGTCTCCTGTATTGGTAGATATCCCTGTCTGCTACTACCACTTATATTTCTCCGCAACCTGTACGAGGTCTTTACTTGACTCTATAGGGTTCTCCAAAGACCGAATCGAAGAAATCCCGTAGTGAATCGTCAACCAGCACAACTCTGATGCTGGCAATATCATCCGTATGGGGGTTGTAACTCCCACTCACGAGCTCGATCTTTGTTTCATCCTCCATAAGGAGCATGGTTTTTTCTTCGTCCACTTCTTCATGCATCTGGAAGTGCTCTTTCACTTGGTTCATCATCTCTCCGTACTGTGCTGGATCTACGCGATAGAAGAGTTTCATCCTTCATAATCTCCAATTCTTCTCTGTGTTGTGAGAATCTATCAGAAGGTATAAGTGATTCGAGGCTTCCTCTGTCACCTAAAGAGGAGAGGATTGTGCAGAAATGCTGAACCGCCACAAGCTAATTGGTCTATTCATCGTTCTTCTTACTGTTTCTTGGTCGTTTCCCTTGCTAGGTTCATCCCTTGTCAAGGTGCTGCCGACAGAGAATGGGTTCGCCCCCAGCCAGTTTGAATGGACGACCTATAATCGCAACATGAATGTGACGACCTTCGTATCACCGGACGGGAGTCGTGATGCACTATGGGATCTGCTTCGGAGTGCAGATGAGAGCATCTACGTTGAGATATACGGGATAAACAATCCGTATATTCTGGACCTGATTCACGAGCTCCACGATACGAAACCTTCCCTTGAGATGAAGTTCTTGCTTGGATGGAACAGTCTTGGCTACTACTCCGAGAATGACTATGTGGCCAACAATCTCACGGAGCTGGGCTACGATGTGCGTTGGACTAATGATGATGATTTCACCTTTGCTCATCAGAAGTTTGTCATCATCGACAATGAAACCAGCGTCGTACACGCAGGAAACTGGGCAAAGACTAGTTACCCTGAAGAGGGCAAGAAGGCAAACCGAGAATGGAGCATAGCAATGACAGACAGCCAAGTGACAGGGTACTTTCGCGATGTATTCGACTATGACTGGTCTCGAGGCATTGACTATGATTCGGGGACACACGGAACAGGCGACCCCCTGTCCTACTCCGAAACGGGAACAACCTATCTTCGACCCTTCGCGACATCTGGCAAGTTCAGCGGACCGATGAATGTCACTCCCATCTTCAGTCCAGATACCAGTCTACAAGGAATTCTCTACTGCATCAACAGCGCTCAGGCCACTCTGGATATCCAGATTCCTTACTTCACCAGCGTCGGTGACGAGGGTGCTGTTGACGAGATCATCGATGCCATACTCGCAGCCAAGAACAGAGGCGTCACTGTCAGAGTGATATCTGAGGAGGTGAAGGACTGGATTGAGATCTCGGAGATACTCATAGAGCATGGCATTCCCATCGTCTGGCAAGACACGCGCTGGTTCTCAGCGAACCACAACAAGGGCATCATCGTAGATGGACGCATGGTCCTGATTAGCAGCATCAACTATAGTGACGGCAGCATTACAGAGAACCGTGAGGCCGGAGTCATCATCGAAAACGCCGAGGTTGCTCAATGGTATCAGGATGTCTACGACTTCGACTGGTCTATTGCGAGCTGGGAGGAGCTTGATGAAGTCAATCTCTACTGGGATCCCAATATTCCAAATCATGAGGCTGATATCACTGTCACAGTCTATGCGCATATGTTGAATGAATCGCCTGTTGATGAAGTCTGGTTGGACTACAAAGTGGGTGACGGCGCCTGGAGCAACAACTCAATCATAGACAATCTGGTCGATTCGGAGGAGGATGATCCCGAGAACTACTTCTATGTGATTCCAGCTCAGTCTGATGGAACCAACATAACGGTGGTTGGAAGGATAAGAGTTGGGTCCACATGGCATGTTGGTCTTCCGATGGTCATCCGCGTGAGGGACTCGATTGGGTCTGCAACCACAACAACGACAACAACTACTACGACCACAGTCGATCCAATCCAGCAGTTCCTCATAGAGTTTGGAGTATACATAGTCATGGCCATTGTTGCTGTGGTATGCGGGGGCGGTGGCTACAAGGTCTACAAGAAGCGACGCTAGAAGCAGAGAGACTCCCTGCCTACCATGTAACTCAGTACGGCGAGATGTGTGCAATCACACTCGCCCCTCTCCCTTTTCTTCCTGACCACTTCTATCTCGCTAGCCACGTCGACTTCCAGTTGCTACCAAGATGAAGTAGCCTGCATTAGTCCGCTGTCTTCTCAGCCAACTCAGCGAACTTGCGGCAACTACGCGCATCCTGCGTCTCCCCTCTCCGGGTGTGCAGGTCGGCTGCAATTCGATAGGCCCTCGCCACTTCATCCCACTTCTGCTGGGCATCCATGCAGAGGGCTAGAGCTTTCCACGTATCGGGATTATTTGAATTCAGTCTTAGGGCTTCATGATACGCCTCTACAGCATCATCAATCCTGAAGAGGCTCTCCAGAGACCGTGCCTTCATAACCCACAACTGTGGCTCATCTGGCTGGGCTGCAATCCCAGCTTCTGCGGCTGCGAGTGCCTCCTCAAACCCTCCTGTCCCGAGATATGCCTCTGCCTTATTGGCATATGCTCTCGGATCATTGGGCTCGGTCCGAATCGCTCTATCGAAGGTATCAATGGCCTCGGTCTGCTCACCGATGTTGATATGAACGAGCCCCATCTCATTCAAGGCATCAAGGGATTCAACATTGGCCTGCAAGGCTTTCCGATATGCTTCTATTGCCTTTTTGTTCTCTCCCTTTGATTGTTCTATTCGGGCTAAGTCCATCCATTGTTCGTAGGTACGACCTTCGACAGACATATTCCTACCTCTCAGTGAAAGCGTTTTAATGGTTCTTCAGAGGAACCTCTTCCAACAGAGGGGCGGTGATGTCTGGCCCGACAAACAATAAGGGTTTTAACGTGGTCCATATGAGTCCACAGTAATGGGAATCCGAGGAAGGCCCTATGAGTGAAGACGAAGTCCGCGACGATAAGGAGAACAAAGATGAGGACGAGATGACCGAGGAAGTCCTGACCGAACCGAGCGCTAGCAGACTGAGCAGGTTTTTGGACGACCCCTGGCCAACAGCGACATTCTTCCTGATGATATTGGGTTTCGTGATCGTTCTGTTCACGCCCTATAATGTCTGGTCCCAGTGGCACTGGATGCTTGTGGGTCTGTATTTCATGTGGGTTCTTGTCACGATTGGGTTCGTCTTTTCCATGCAGACTTGGCGGAAGTCAGGCGGGTCAAAGATCAGGTTCGCAGCTATTGCGGTCCTCATTGTCATATTGGCTGTCGGAGTTCTGGGTAGTGTTGATCTCGGCCTCTGGATTCTTCTGGCGGCACCTATCTTCCCGGGGCTTGAAACTCCGTTGCTCTACGGGACCAACGCCATTGTCGTATTCTGCCTCTACAGCCTCTGGCTGCTTCAGCGAGCAACCAACCCTGATCGAACATGATAGGTGGATGATTTGTCTGACCCTGATATGACACTTGATGATATCATGTTAGTTGTCAGAGAATTCGTTGAAGAGCGGGACTGGACCAAATTCCAGAAGCCCCGTGCCCTTGCGATTTCAGCAGCTATCGAGATGGGAGAGCTTCTTGAGCTATTTCAGTGGCGAACCGACAAGGAAACAACCAGTCTCCTTGAGGATAGTGACTATCGAGGAGCGCTTGCTGATGAGATTGCTGATGTCATGATATACCTCATCAGAATCGCTGATACCGCGGGAATATCACCAACAGCAGCTATCTTGAAGAAGATGACCTCAAATCGTGAGAAGTATCCTGCAGAGGAATACAGAGGCAAGCGGCCTGAGAAGTTCAAGTAGAATCGGTCAGTCTATGGTAGAGCTCCGGTCTTCGATCCTTTAACACATCGTTGGCTTGTGTGATGTTCTTGTCATCAGCAAGCCTAGGGTCGATCTCAACGACGAGTAGCTCAGCATCGGTTTCAGATGCCCGTGCAAGGATTTCTCCCCGAGGATCAGTGACCTGTGACATTCCCGAGAACTCGAGCTCTCTCTCATTCCCAATCCGATTCGCTGTTGCGGTGAATATCCGATTCTCTATGGACCTCGTTACCATTGCGGTTTGGCAGTAAGGCAGAACCAGATTTGCAGGGTGGAGGATGACCTGTGCTCCATTCAAGGCGAGAATGCGGGCCACTTCGGGAAACGCCCAGTCGAAACAGACCATGATGCCGTACCTATTCCCTCCGAATTCAATAACTGGAGGTTCAGATTCACCCGCTGCGAACCATCTGGCCTCATCGCCAAAGAGATGGATCTTCCTGTAAGTGGTGATGTGTTCACCCTTTGCGAAGGCTACGGCAGAGTTGTAGAACCTGTCTTCTATTCTCTCGCAGATTCCTGCGACAATCAAGCGGCCAAGCCGCGACCAGTCTTTGAACAAAGCAGATGCAGTACCTTGTCCAACAGTTTCAGCACTTGCAGCAACCTCCTCCTCAGATTTGAAGGCATATCCCGAATTCACTAATTCCGGAAGAACAAGGACATCGATACCTCTACCTGCTGCCTGTTCTAGAGTGTTCTCAATAAGTTCCAGATTCTCCCGGACTGAAGCAATATGAGGCCTGATTTGGGCCAATCCTAACGTGACCATGAGTCTTCTACTCAGAATTCCTCTGGCATATCGTCCTCAAAGACTTTTGCAGAGGGGATACAGCGAAAAGCATTTCAAAAACATCGTTCAACAGGTAAATGAGGATGGGTATATGTCTGAAGAAGCCCTCGATCCTGCCGATGAAGAATGGTCGGATACGGTCGAATGGCCTGAAGAGGATTGGGACGACGACTACTGGGACGATTCAATCTCCGATACTGAATACTTCTAAGTAGCCTCTCGGCCGAAAACGCCCCCATCTACCCTCCTACTCCAGTCGGTCTTCAATGGCTTTTCGGCAACGCAGCAATCTGTTGTATAGCTTCCTAAGGGGCTTTGTATGAT
>SDNO01000086.1 GCA_004524435.1 Candidatus Thorarchaeota archaeon
TGTACCGACAAGAAGGTTGTGCTGCCGAGGTCAAGGGACTCGACTGTCATCGGTGCTGCGATACTGGGTGCCGTTGGTTCTGGGCTGTACGGTTCATTTGAGGAGGCCAGCTACAACATGTTCAAGGTGGAAGAGAAGCGAGAACCTATACCGGAGAACGTCGAAACCTACGGCCGGCTCTTCACTGTCTTCAACAAACTGATGATTGCTGAGATGCCCGAGATACTCTCTCTTACATCATGAAGGTGGTCGTTGTGTCGTCATTATCCTGGTTTCAAGATACGCGACTGTGGCTAGTCCTCCGCTGACGTGCCTCCCCAATAGCGACCCAGAAATACCAGTGCAAAGACAAGTTCAGACCCACTAAGCCTCTCGGCGAGCCATTCGATGCGTTCACTGATTGTGTCTTCGAACGCCCAAGCGCTACGTGCCATCTCTACCAGTTGTTCGAATCTATTCTCGGGGATTCCCAGAGCGATTGTAAGTTTCTCTGCGTCATGTTCCGTAATCGTTAGCGTGCCGAGATTGTATGTTGGCATTGTTATCTACCTGGAAAACTGAGCGGCTGACTTGCCACCATTAAAAGGGGCATCGCCTGTCTGTTGCTTTTAATCTATCTTGTTTCTCCTCCTAGACCTATCAGCTCACAGGCCACAAACCATATTCATTCCGAAAGAGTTGTATTGCCGTTGAGCCTGAACTCGATTCATAGAGATTCTGGAACCTAGGCCCTAGAGAAACTGGAGAATGAACCATCCATGACCAAAACCGACTACGACGTCATCGTCATTGGTGGCGGTAGCACAGGAACGGCCGTTGCACGAGACTGCGCCATGCGAGGACTATCGACCCTGCTACTCGAACGTGATGATATTGCGTCAGCCACAGTGGGAACCTGCGCGGGTATGATTTCCTCGGGACTCAAGTATATGGAAGAGCCTGATATCGTGGACATGTGTTCCGCTGAAGTGGTGCACTTCAACCATATTGCAAGGCACATCATTGCAAAGGACCCGATTCTGACCCCCATGCTGGAAATGAGCGATCTCTCCACTGGAGGCAACTTCGCGGAGGAGTACTCGAAGAGAGCTGCAGAGCGAGATGTACCGCCTGTTCTCTTCCTCACACCCGAGGACTCTCTAGAGATTGAACCGATGCTCAACCCAGAGATAATTGCCTCCATGTATTTCGAGGAGTTCTTCATCGATCCCTTTCGACTATGCCTCCTTCAGGCTCTAGACGCTCAGCGTCATGGTGCCGATGTGAAGACATACACTGAAGTCACAGATATTCTGTTGGAGAAAGGAGCTGTCAGAGGCGTCAAGGTGTTCGACAGAACTACTGGTGAGACCTCAGAGTTCATATCTAGCACCATTGTGAATGCGACAGGCCCTTGGGCACACAAGATTGCGGCTCTCGCAGAGGCCCCTCTGGAGTTGCGACTGAACAAAGGAGCTCATGTTATTCTCGACCGACGAGTGGTCAATGTAGGCATTGTGACCAAGGCAGTAGACGGACGCATGATCTACCTCTTTCCTCACGAGAATACGGTTCTCTTAGGGACTACTGCTCTTGATACCTGGGAAGACCCAGATACGCTGACAGCCTCTCATGATGAGATTGAATACCTGATCAAGAGTATGGAGTGGGTGGTTCCCTCTATCAGAGATGCCAGGATAATCCGGACAATGGAGGGCGTTCGACCCCTTATCGCCACCTGGAAGGTTCCAGAGGATGATGTGACTCGAGGATATGAGATTGTGGATCACAAGACTGACGGCGTAGCAGGCCTTTTCAGCTTCACTGGAGGCAAGCTTGTCATGTGTCGCCATATGGCGGAGGCCGTCACAGATCTGGTCTGCGAGAAGCTAGGAATTGAATCAGAGTGTCGTACCGACAAAGAGCCTCTACCTGGAAACGAGGATGATGTTGATGTTCTTGCTCTTGCCGAGGAGTATGGGATATCCCAACATACGGTTGAGCGAATGAGAGCGCGGCGGGGAACTGAGACCAGAGACATTCTTGCACTGACACGAGATCACCCCTCATGGAAGAGCACCATCTGCACATGTGAGCCAGTCATCGAGGCTGAGGTGCGCTATAGCCTACGCAACGAGTTTCCACAGACCATCAACGATCTGAGGCGTCGTTTGAGAGTGGGAACTGGTCCCTGTCAGGGGACATTTTGCACTTACAAGGTTGCCGCCATTCTGGCCGAGGAGAAGGAACTCGATTCCTCTGTGGCAAATCTTGAGCTACTCAATTATCTCGCAGAACGATGGAAAGGGAAACGACCATCCATGCGGGGGCAACAGCTTGCTCAAGAAGAAGTTGTGCAAGGTCTCTACGCATGCGTAGCTAACTTGGACCGTGTGGTTGTCAACTACGAGCCTGGCCCGTGGGAGGAGGATGCATGATGGAACTGGAAACCGACGTTCTGGTGATTGGAGGTGGCATGGCAGGCCTTGCGGCTGCATGCTCGGCTGCTGACGCGGGGGCCAGTGTCATCGTCGTTCGGAAAGGACATGGTGCTACGGCTGATTCCTCAGGCGCCATTGATATCGCTGGCTATCTTCCTGGAGGCAATACGCCATTTCAATCGGGTAGGGAAGGGCTCCGAGCAATCACTGGGTTGTTCCCATATCACCCTTATTCGGTTCTCGGGCAAGAGTCGACAGAAACAGGTTCCCAGTTTGAAAAAGCATTGGAGCGAGTGGAGCATTCAGTGAACATGTTGAAGAAGTGGCTGTCAGGGACTCCCGCAGAGACTATTGGTTCGTTAGAACGTAATATTTCCGCGGTGACAGTTCTTGGCACTTCGAAACCCACGAGTCTCCTTCAGAAGACGATGTTGCCACCCGACTGGGACGATGACTCTATCCTGTTGTTTGAAGGGTTTGCCGGTAATCCGGATTTCAATGCCGTTTTGGCTGCAAAGACCTTCATGGCAGAGCGGGCCCGAGTGGGAGAGCCACCGAAAAAGATTGCAGATAGCGAACTGACGCTTTCTCCCTTTGGCAAACCCTACAATGTATCTCCGGTAGAGATTGCCCGCCATCTAGATCATCCGGGTGGAACTGCTTTCTTGGCTGACAGCCTCTCCAAGGATGTTGAACGGACCGGAGCAACTCACATCGCTCTGCCCCCCATCCTAGGTCTCAAGACGCCCGCTGAGAATCGTCGTATCTTAGAGGATCGACTGGATGTTCAGGTATTCGAGCTGCTCTCGTTTCCGCCATCGGTTCCTGGCCTCCGACTACTCAGGTCACTCGATAACACTCTGGCTGGACTAGACGTTCGTATACTTGAGGCACATGAGGCCATGAACTATGAGCAATCGGGGAATCGGATTGTTAGAGTTCAGTGTAAGACCCATCATCGTTCCTTGGACATTCTGCCTGATTCTGTCATCCTCGCAAGCGGCAAGTTCATCGGCGGTGGTATCACTGGTTCAGAGAATGGTCTGTCAGAGAGACTATTTGGTCTACCAGTTGTATCGGAGGACTGGACCTCGACAGACGGCATCCGTCCGCAGCGGCTGACACGACCCATCTCCATCAATAGCAGAGGGCATGCGCTCTTTGCCTGCGGAGTTGCCGTTGATATGCATCTACGTCCGTTGGATGGTTCAGGAAACACATTCGCGGAGAATTTGTTCTCTGCTGGCAGTGTCCTTGCTGGATACAACTATCCAGTCGAGAAGAGCGGTCTCGGTGTGGCTCTAGCCACAGGTGTATTCGCGGGGACGAATGCGGCCCACGCCCTGCAGGAGGAATAAGCATGAGCGAAGAAGAAGCCTATGAATTCGTTAAAGGCACGTTGGAAGAAGAAGGGATTGTTCCGTTTCATGATGATGAGCTAGAGACTGTCAAGTCCATCGAGAACTGCATCAACTGCGGTCTCTGCATAAACCATTGTCCTGTTGTGGCCTCCGTTGGGCTGGATCGCTTCAGTGGACCCAGAAGCATTGCAGTCCAGTTGACTAGATCACCCCCAGAGTACTGGGCAACTGCAGATACGATCTACCTGTGCACTGGTTGCGGCACGTGCCGAGAAGTATGTCCCAAGAACGTGGATATTCCGGAGATTGTGAACATCGTACGGGCTAGAATCTTCAAGACCCGTCGAGATCTTGTACCCAAGGGCTTGTTTGGTGTGCATGAGACCCTGACGGACTATAGGACTGCCTTTGAACCATGGGATGATGTAGAGGAGAAGGAAGCAAGTCGCGATATGCGAATTGAACGATTGGGTCTGAAGTTTGTCCCCGACCGAATCAAAGACGAAGCAGATGTGCTGTTCTATCCTGGCTGTCAGGCAGAAGAGCGTGCTCAAGAGGTAAGAGAGGCAGGAAAAATGATTCTGGAGCACTTCGGAATCAACTACACTCTACTTGAGGAGTTCAACTGCTGTGGTCTTCCTGCACGACTCATGGGTGATGATGAGACTGCACGCTCCCTTGCTGCAGATTTGAGGAGGAAGGTCAAAGCGCTGGGGGTCTCGCAGGTAGTAACAACCTGTGCCGGATGTACATCTAGCCTTAACGACATCGCCAGACGTGATGAGTGGGGAGTGCCTGTCTATCATATGGTCGAGTATCTGGTACATGAGGTCGGTCTCGACGGTGTCAGGTCTGCGCTCAAGGCACGGAGCGATGGGGTTCTTAAGGTGACTGTGCACGACCCGTGCCATCTCATTCGGCATACCTCTCGCCAGACGATGCAGGACGCACTTGCCCTTCTAGATGCAGTACCCGGAGTAGAGATAGTTCCCTCCGGGGTGAGCGATTCCTGTTGTGGAGGCGGCGGGCTAGTGGCCTACCATGCCAAGGATGTAGCCTCAGCAGTCACTCAAGAGAATGTGGGCGGTATAACACACACTGAGGCTGAGAGGGTTGTGACCCCCTGTCCATTATGTACCGCCCAGATTGAAGCCAGTCTATTTCGTGACGGGAGTTCGATTGAGGTCGATGATCTAAGCGTGTTCATTGCTCAAAGGCTTGTTATGGAGTGATTCTAGATGGTTGACGCTGAAACCCTATCAATACTGAAGACCCGCCTGTCAGACGTAGTGGGCGAGGCGAATGTCAGCACATCAGTTTCGGACATGATTCTGAATGCGCATGATGCCTGGCCTCTCAGCGAGGCGCGTATTCGTGCCGGTGAACTGTTACCCACAGCTGACATGATTGTTTTCCCAGCGACAACGGAGGAAGTCGCTGAGGTCCTGAAGATTGCGAACGAAACCAGTGTGCCAGTCACTCCCATTGGAGGTGGTGCGGGAACGTGTGGTGGAACACTCCCAATCTATGGAGGCATTCAACTAGACATAAAGAGGATGGACAGGGTTCTGCACATTGACCATGAGTCGCTAACGGTCACAGCAGAGGGTGGTATTGTAGGAATTGAACTGGAAGAGGCTGTCAATCGTAATGGCTACACTACGGGTCATACGCCGACTTCTCTTAGGGCCTCTAATCTTGGCGGCTTTATTGCGACCCGTTCTGGTGGGTCAATGTCATCGCTCTATGGGAAGATTGAGGATTTGACTCTTGGTCTTGAAGTCGTTCTACCCGACGGGCGGGTCATCGAATGCAAGGCCCTGCCTAGGCACTCCGTTGGTCCGGACCTCAAGAATCTCTTCATAGGTTCAGAGGGCACGTTGGGTGTCATAACTCGAGCAACGATGAAGCTATTCCCTATTCCAGAGAAACGCTCTTTCCGAAGCATGTGTTTTCCCGATGTACATAGCGGGCTTGGTGCAATCAAGGAGATCCTCCAGAGCGGTATCTTTCCCTCGGTCGTCCGTCTCTATGACGCCAATGACACAGCCATGAGTGTCAGTGTTCATTTTGATGTGGAGGAGGGCGACTGTATGCTCATGTTGGCATTTGATGGCCTTCCTGAAAAGGTAGATCTGGAAGAACAGCTATCTGCAGAGATCTGTCTCAAACACGGAGCAAAAGACTACAATGAAGGTCCATCAAAGCGATGGTGGGAGCATCGCTACGACATGTACTACCCAACAAAATTCACCACCGCTGGCTATTCTATTGGCGACACCATCGATATTGTGGCGACGTACGACAAGCTGGAAGATGTCTATCACTCTATGAAGGCCGCCATGGAGGCCCACGATGCAGTCGTGATGTCTCATTTCTCCCATATGTATCCCAACGGGGGCAGCATCTACATGATTTTCTTCACTTCTCAGCCAACAGCTGAAGAGGCTTGGGCCACTTACAAGAGAATCTGGGATGATGGTATTGAGGCTTGCCTGAAGGCAGGTGGAGCAATGAGTCACCAGCACGGCGTTGGACTCTCTAGGTCCACCTATATGGAGGGAGAATGGGGTGCAGCTTTCAGTGTGATTAGGCAGATCAAAGAGGTACTTGATCCGAACGGAATCATGAATCCTGGAAAGGTCGGATTGGGGGTGAGAGAATGATTGACAATGATGAAATTGCTGGGCAGGTTCGGATGTGTGCGGCCTGTCCGAAGATGTGCCGCCATGTCTGTCCAACATTCTTTGCCTGGAGGTCTGATTCTCCCACTCCACACGGTCGTGCCCTTATCATCCACTACAACAACACTGGAACGCAAAGACTTGACTCACGCGGTATCGAAGTACTCTATCAATGCCTTGAGTGCAGTCATTGTCTAACATGGTGTCTGCCCGAGATTGACATAGCTAGTATAGTCGAGGCGACCCGCCGACAGATTGTTGATGCTGGCTCTCAGCCCGAGGGGCTGATAGAGATGGCTCGTTCCATAGAAACCCACCACAACCCCTTTGAGGAGGCACATTCAGAGAGAACTTCGTGGGTCAAGGAGAAGGGCTCGGGCGCAAAGTCAGTCATCTATTTCGCGGGATGTACGGCATCATACAGGGAGCAGTCTATCGCTGAGAGCACAGCATCGATTCTATCAGAAACCCTCGGATACGATGTCATAGTGAGTGATGAGGAATGGTGTTGTGGGTCCCCTCTCCTCCGAACGGGTCATTATGAACTTGCTCTGGAAACCGCTCGACATAACGTAGACCTGCTAAATTCTGTTGATGCAGAGAGCATCATCGTCAGCTGTCCTGGCTGTCTTCGCGTGTTGACCCAAGACTATCCCGAACACGGGCTGAAGCTGAACAAGCCCGTCTTCCACATCTCGCAGGTACTTCAGGAGAGAATTGAGACGCTCCCATCCGGTGCAGTCGATGGGACAGCTACCTATCACGATCCATGTCACCTGGGAAGACATTGTGGAATATATGATCCCCCCAGAGATGTGGTAGAACGCTTGATGGGTGGTGGTCTTGTTGAGATGGAGCACAATCGTGATGATGCCATGTGCTGTGGGAACGGCGCAGGCCTGCGAACATTGTTCCCTGATAAGGCGAGAGAAATCGGGACTGAGAGAGTAGAACAGGCGATACGAACCGATGCCGACTTTCTGATTACTGCCTGTCCATTCTGTAAGAATCTACTTGATGCCCAGTCACTGGAGAGAATTGAGGTTATTGATTTGCCCGAGCTTGTGAAGCGAGCTGGACAGCAGGAAGGTCAAGAGTGAATAGGCTTCGCGTGAAACACTGATGTGAAGAAGATGGGCCCAGAACAACTGCTTCGCCTGAAGGTGCAACTCCTTACCGAAGGTGCTCGCTTCCCGGAGAGCGAGTGGTCGGGGCGGAGAGGTGGCGCTGGACCCGTGGGCGGGCGCTATTTTCTGTTGCCCAACGGGAATCCTGTTGGCATTCCAGTCAGGCGTGGTGAGCGTGCTGAACGTTTTGGTTCCAAAGTGCTCGTGCCTACCGAGGATCCAAAAGTCTGGCTGTACGATAATCGAGTAGAACTAGAAGTGGTACCGAGACCGCAGTTCTATGATGGAGTCACAGATGATGGCATCCGATATAGTCAGATTGCACTTTTGCACGGCAAGAGCACTCTTGCAACAACTGCGTATCAGGCCTGTAGATACTGGTCTGATGGGAAGCAATGCAAGTTCTGTACCATTCCCCATTCCTATTCGGCGGGTGATACAGTGCTTGAGAAGACCCCCGAGCAGATTGCCGAAGTCCTTCAGGCTGCCTTGGATGAGGGTATAGTGGAGAATGTACTGATCACTACCGGAACACCCGACACGCCAGATGCAGGTTCTCTGAGGCTCGTGAGAATCATAGAGGCAATCCGGAACATCTCTGATATTCCGGTGGCAGTCCAGTTCGAGCCCCCTGTTAGGGAGGAATACATCTCAGTGGTTGCCAGAGCAGGCGCTGATGCTGTAGGTCTTCATATTGAGAGTGCTGACGAAGATGTTCGAGAGGAGTATTGCCCGGGGAAGACGGAGTATGCATCTCTCGACATGTATCGTCGAAGCTGGCAATCAGCTCTTGAATACTTCGGGCGAGGAAACGTGAGCACCTTCATCCTGCAGGGTCTCGGCGAGGACCGAGATAAGACACTCTCTCTGATAGAGGAGCTGGCAGGTGAGGGTATCCTACCTGTGGTTGCGCCTATCCGCCCCTCGGAGAAGAGTCAGTTGGCTGACTTCATCCCTACATATGTTGACTCGTTCGAGGAAACAATCTTCTTCTACAAGCGCGTAGGCCAGATACTAGTAGATCATGAGCTGAATCCCGCAGCAACTGCTGCTGGCTGTCACAAGTGTGGAGGGTGCACTCCTAATCAAGAGGCCTATGACTGGGCCGAGGCTTAAGGCACTTGATTCTACGTCATTTGATAGCCGCCACGAAGAGATTTATGAAAGAGCTTATCCGTAGTGATGTCTTGTTATTGAAAGAGGCGCTTACTAATGGCAGATTGGCCACCTGATAGAATCAGGATTGTTGAGTTTCATGAAGAAGATGCTCAGGAGATTTCAGAGCTCTTCGAAGAAGTATGGCCAACTGCAAATGATTATCCAGAGTCTTGGCGTGAGAGACGACAGTACTCCCCTGAGCAGATTATTGAGGACATGCGAAACGGGTACCATTATTTTGGGGCCCGACTTGAAGGACGAATTGTGGGCGTCTACAAGGCAAAGATCACCGAGAAGGGTCTGTATGGAGAGCATCAGACGGTTATCCAGGGATGCAGGGGGACTGGCCTTGCTTCTGCGATGTATATCCAGTTTGCAGAGTACGGGCAAGCTCACGGATGCAAGAGGAACTACTGCAATATTCTTGTTGGTCAAGAGATAGCCGCCCGGCTGATGGAGAAGTTTGGTTTTCGTCCGTACGGAGAGCCTTACGAGCAGGACGAGGGTATGCTTGTTCAGATGTATGAGCGGCTACTCGAGTAGTCCCTGAAACAAAAGACTATTAGAGCGACCCCGCGGCCTCAAAGACTAACACTTGAACGAGGGAATAGAATGGAAGTCTTTCCGATTATTGTAGATGGAGAAGAGGTAGACACTGGACGCTATCTCCCCTTCCCGGATATGGACAAAGTCGCGGCCGATCCGGGTCTGGCAATCGCACTCCAGCTTCGTGAGGCCTCGGGTACACAACGTCTGGTCTTCTCAAGATTTCCACGGTTGATTCCTACCAAGTCAGCTGAGATGCGATATCTACGTGACTATCGAAACGCGCATGGTGTTCCCAAGTATTCCAAGGATGAACTGGACGCGGCAATATGTGCCAAGGTTTCTCTCGCTCGGGAAGAAGACATCAAGGCGGCTCTGAAGGCTGGTGTTAGAGACCATGATGACCTATTCAATCCATTCCGTTTTGAAGACATGGGCGCCACACTGGATGATCGGGTAGACGCTCTGTACAGAGCGGGCCTTGCTGTGAAAGACCGTTTCAAGGAAGTCAGAGATATCTCTGTCAAAGAGGGAGTTCCAATCAAGACCTTCGAATGGACTTGGGACATGTTCACAGAGTATCTGGAGCGGGAGACCTTCGAGATATGGGGCGAGCATCTGGACATCGTGGCCGATCCGGGTCGGGACGGAGGAAAGAACTACCGTTTTAGGGAACCCTATGGTGTGGCATGCCTTTTTACACCGTACAATTCTCCCTTGGCTCTCGGCATCTTGAGCATCACATCCTCGATACTTGCGGGGAATGCTACCATCCTGAAACCACCAAGCAAGGTCCCTCTGAGCACCATCCTGCTCACGAAGATATTCTCAGAGACATTCATCGATCTTGGGCTACCCAAAGCAATGGTTCAGGCCTTGACCGGTGGAGGGAAGAAGATGATGCGTCGTTTCATGAGCGACCCTGCAGTTGGCGCCCTCGTCTGGTACGGAGACAGTGATACAGGAATCAACCTGTGGTCTCAGGCTGTGACCAACAGAATCCAGATGGCTCCGGAACTGGCTGGCAGCGATGCCTGTCTTGTATGGGGAAGAGATGTTGATCTCTCTTTTGCAGCCAAGATGATTGTCAAGGGGAGGTTTCTTGGCAGTGGACAAGCATGCATGGCCGTGAAACGCCTTCTTGTCCAAGACACACTGCACGATGAACTCCTGCGTTTAGTTATCGAAGAGGCTGAGACGCTCAAGGTGGGCCGTCCCTCAGATAATGACGTCAGCCTTCCGCCAATCGGTCTGACTGCACTCTATCTACTACTTGATCAATTGAGAGATGCCTTAGCCAAGGGGGCCAGTATCGAAACTGGCGGATATCGCTGCGATTACCTTGGCGAGAAGGACCCCGCCGGCGTTTTCTTCAAA
>SDNO01000183.1 GCA_004524435.1 Candidatus Thorarchaeota archaeon
AGTGCCCAGATGCTTAACGGCACCCCCTTGGTTTCTGAAACCATCAGCATGTTCTTCGATGGAGTGCTGGTTGACTCTGATCAAACCAATGTCACCGGCGGCTTCAGTGGGTCATACACCCTTCCAACTGGTCAAGCAACCGGCACCTACGATGCCGTGGCTAACTGGACAACGACCCTGCCAGGTATCCTAGGCAACTGGAGCAATGTTGTTCAGATTGACGTCACCATCCGTGCCAGTAGTATTATTATCGATTCGACTCCGCGTGCTCCTGATGTGGTTCACCCCTACCAGATCATCACCATCTTTGGCTATCTCACCGACGTGGCCAATGGCTCTGGTCTTGTGGGCCAAGATGTTGATATCTACTGGGAAGAAGGAACTACTGCTCAGTTAATCAATACAACCACAACGACAGCCGGCGGATACTACGAGTACAACTATACAGTGCCGGTGGGTTATCTCGGACCCGTCACCTACTGGTCTGAGTTCACATCCACTGATCCGGAATACCAGGGAGCGCGTTCATCGAACATGACCATCTTGGTTGAGAGATGGCTGACCGAAGTCATCATAGATGTGAATGTCACGACCCTTCACCCCCTCGAATATGTGAGTATTGTGGGCAATATATCCCTCCCTGAAATAGGCTATCTCTTGACCAATGCGCCTGTGACCATCTGGTGGGGGAACAGCACAGGACCCCACAATCTGACAGTAGTTCTAACTGACGGTGGGACGGGTCAGTACCAGTTCATACATGAGATTCCCTTTGAACATGGATACGAAACTTTCAATATCTGGGCAGAGTTTGCTATGGGCTCCGACGTCTTTGCCGATGACGTTTCGGACAATGTCTCGATCACGGTCACGTACTATCCAACAACGATCTCCGTCTTCTCAAACAGCACGTACTACCATCTCAATGAGACAGCCTATCTCTCCGGCTATCTCCGATTTGTTAATGGAACTCCAATTTCAGGAAGGTCCGTTGACATCTACTGGGACAATGGCACGGTCATACAATCGTTTCAAGATGTCACAGACGCAACAGGCTTCTACAACCTGACTTACCCACTTGATACCTCAGATGGGCCTAGCACAGTCAGTGTTACTGTTTCCTTCACCTCTTGGACCCGGCTCTATGGAAACTGTAGCAATACCCTCTCCCCTGATATCACGCTCCAATTATATCAACTGAATCTGAATGCAAACACGGACAATACTCAGTATCACCTCGATGAGGTGATTACCTTCTCGGGCCTCCTTACGTTCGATGAGAATGGTGCCCCTATCTCTGGAGCATCAATCACAATCTACTACCGGAACTCCACAGGCACATACTCTTACACAAAGGTAACCAATCTTACAGGCGGTTTTTCATTTCTCTACAACCTGAGTGTGACAGCAGACAGCTTTGAAACTGTCCGTCTATGGGCGAACTATACCAGCAGCAATCCTGACTTGTGGGCTGATGCCCAGTCCTCAAATCGAGATGTAGATCTTATTCCCTATGAGCTTATCCTGACCACTAGCACGAACTCGACATCCTACCACCTCAACGAAACGGTCTGGGCATATGGGCGGCTCACATTCTTGAATGGCACCTCGATAGCGGGAGAAGATGTGACCCTCTATTGGGACTGGCAGAATGGCACGGTGGACCCCTACCCTGGTCTCACCACGAATGCCTCCGGGTACTTCAACCTCCTCTACACCTGCTCCCCATCCAAGGACTCATCTGGGTCTGTCGTTGTCTGGGCAGAGTATACATCGACCGAGGCACTCTGGGATAATGCCTCATCTGCTCCAGGTAGTGGTTTCGATTTGATTCTCTATCAGCCCACCTTCAGTATGGACGTTCCAAGTTCTGTGTACCTAGATCAGAGCCTGATTATACAGGGAAACCTGACATACAGCGGAGGGACTCCCCCGCTCACCGCCGCTAGCGTTGACATATACCTCTTCGAGGGAGGATTATGGACTCTCCTTGACACAGTCCAGACCAACTCTTCAGGAGGTTTTCGCTACCTCTACAATTTCACGATTGGTGTTCAAGGCGCTGGAGGATATGACTTCAAATGCAACTACACAAGCGGGAGCTCTCTCGATGACGATGGCACAACAGCTCCGTTCACAGTGAATGCTCAACGGTATCCTGTGAATCTTGATATAAGCATCAGTCCCAATCCGGTGAAGTTGAACGGCTCTCTTTCAGTCTATATTCATCTATACTTCCCGAATGGAACGGCTATCTCAGGCGGGAATGTGACCATCTGGTGGAACAATGGAACCGACCATGCGATTGGCTGGATTCTAACAAATGTCACTGGTGAAGAGACATTCATCCATTCTGGCTTTCAGGAACACACACAATGGACCGGTATCGAGGTCTATGCAACCTTTGAAGGCAGCTCTCTTCTGTCCACCAATGAGTCGAGTCACGAACCTCTTCAGCTCGAGCAATGGCAGACGCTAATCAGTGGATTCATGACGGGAGGGTCTACGGACTACTACATCAGTGAGTATGTACCCCTGAATGGTACACTCTACTACGACATGCCCGTCACCGATATACCGTACGCCTATGCAACACTGCGGATTGTATTTGGTGGCACCAATGTTGGCACTGTTTCAACGGACGCCAACGGATACTTCTACACACTCTGGCAGATCCCACAGTCGACGAGCCTCGGCCCCCATGATATTTGGATTTCTCTCCAAACAACAGAGAACTGGATTGCGGGTACCACATCAGCTGCAGTCACACTCAATGTCAGTGCTATGACGCTTGTCCTGACAATTGAGGTTACGCCCTCTCCCGTCTACCGAGAGCACCTGCTAAACATATCGGGCACAATGACGCTTGACAACGGTACTCCATACGCTTTCGTTGATGTGGACCTCTACTGGGACTTTTCATCTGACACAGACGGGCGGCTTCTCATCAGGACTGTTCAGACCGATGCGAATGGCGTCTTTGGATACATCTTCAGATTGAACAGCACCACGCCTCTTGGTCCCACAGATGTTTGGGCATCTTGCTTCCCGCCCGACCTATTCGTGAGTCCCGGTGAGTCTGCTGTTGTGGTCATTGACATACAACAAATCCCTGTCACTTTGAACACGAATCCCTCCGCCACGCCCCTCTATCGGGGGGACGAAGTTGTGGTCACAGGCATCCTGACCTTTGGAAATGGAACTGCAATGGTGGATTATACCGTTCAGCTAGTGTGGGATGGAACCATCGAATCCACTCACCTCACAAACGGTAGCGGTGGATTCACACTTGGCTACACGATTCCATGGGACCACTGGTTAGGTGACGTGGCCTACATCGTGAGATTCAGTCCTCCGTCAGAAGCCTATGTTCCAGCTGAGACCTCAACTCAACTGGTGGAGGTTCGAGATCGGGTGGCCATCGCTCTAGATGAGCAATCTGTATTTACGCTGGTCCGCGGTGAAACGCTGAGTATCACGGGAACGGTCACAAATGATGGTGGAGGAGCATCTGATCTGTCTGTTCTGGTCTATGCTAATGGATCATCAACCGGTCAGACCGATGTGACGGCGTCTACTGGCATCTTCTCAATTGACGTAAGTATCCCCTCTGACGCGGAGATTGGCGTCTACGAGATCACGGTGATGATGCAGTCCTCATTGGTTGATGTGGAGAGCAATACTGACATGTGGACTATCGAGATCCACCTTCGCTCCGAGCTCTCTGTGGATCTCCTCACCAATGATGATATCATGCTTGGCGAAACCCTCCAGATTGACATCTTGCTCATCGATGAAGATGGTAGTGCCATTGACGGCGTGGTATTCATATTGCTGAACGACACTGACCTTGGGAGCGCCCGTGTTGATTCTGGTAGTTGGTCTACAGTCACAGTCACCATTCCTTCAGGATGGTCTGGAAGGAGCGGACTCTACTTCGTAGAGCTTGTGTACGATGGTGCTGGTTTCATCGAGGGTAACACGGTTCAGTCATCCCAGTCAGTCCACATCTTCAGGGATAGCTACTTCGAGAACGACACTCCCGAGCGCATCCAGTCAGATGATGACCTGATAATCAGTGGCACACTCTATAATGACGGTGGGGAGAGTAGACTGCCAATTGCAGGGCGAACACTAGTGATCTCTATCGGAAACCGTGAGGAGACGGCAGTCACTGATATCAACGGGAATTTCAGTCATAGATGGTTAGGGCAACTGGAGAACGGATCCATCACTTACACACTTATGATTCTCTCCGATGCCAATAACATGACCATTGGGTCTTATACAGTTCAAATTCAAACCAATACAGGTGGTTTCATGCAGAGTCTCATTGACATATTGGTACCAAGCATAGCACTTGCTGGAGCAGTGATTGTTGTGCTTCTGTATCTATACTACGTGAAGGGAATGTTCAGGAGCCCGGTCAAAAGAGCGGGCTTGGACATACCAAGTAAGCTCCGCAACATCAAGAAGCTCGCGAGTGCCGGGAAATATGGGCAAGCTATCACACTTGCATACCGGACTTTTGAGCAGATGTGCGGGATGAAGATCGGTTCGGAACGACTTGCATCCGAGACTGCTCGGGAGTATCTCGATAGAGTTCTCAAATCGCTTCCCTTGGATAGCGCTGAAGTCGAGAATTTCCTGTCTATCTACGAAGAGGCTCGTTTTTCGGGATCAGAGATGTCTAGAGAGCAGTATGAGGAAGCGGTACGGATCTTCACGGATATCTACCCACGAATAGATGTTGGAGCAATGTCTGAGTAAATCGAGATAACCTAACGAGTGATGTGAATACTAATGGGCTGGAAAGAAGGACTGTGGATGGTTCTGTTCGTATTTGCTTGGTTTCCAGTTGGTATGCTTCTGGCCACTACTGCATTCGACTTGACCGAAACATATCCTCAAGACTTCGGGATATATAATGAAGAGTGGAACGGTCTGAGCGGATTCAGAGAACAGACAGAGGCCCAAGGGTACGAAACCTACTCAATCCAGTCTTCTATGAGTGTAATCACCCGTTACGAGGGGGATGCAGTCCTTGTGATTATGGGACCAGTCCGTGACTTCAGTGTTGATGCCGTTCTCGTTGTATTCGATCACCTGATGGCAGGTGGCAGCATACTCATTGCCGATGACTTTGGCACAGCCAACAACTCATTCATGTTGCTCAACACTCTGATCTCTCAAGCGTGGGGCGGCTCAAGTCCGTTTCCTGTCAGCGGCGTGTTATCATTCACTGGCGGTGTGCTTCTTGATCTTGATTCCTATGATAAGAGCCCAAAACTCCCAGTCATAACTGATCTGCGTGCAGGACTTGACGGAGGAGCTCTCACTCAAGGCGTGAACAGTCTTCATCTCAACTGGGCAACAGCCCTAAGCCCCCGTTCCGCCTTGGGACTAGCAGGTATTGCATGGACCACCGAACGTACATGGTGCGAGACCGAGATAGAGAAGGAAGACCCCTGGCCTAGCGAGGGAGAATGGAATGGTTCTCTCCCTGTTGTCGGAGCCATCGACCTCGGCTTTGGCGGTGCGTCATCCGAAACCGGCAGAATCGTGGCTGTGAGCGATCCCAGTATGTTCACCAATGACATGATGGGTCTATGGCCCGACAATGCACGCTTTGCAGCTAACACCATCCGGTGGCTATCTCAAGGAAACAGCAGTCTACCAATAGTCTTCTGTGAGCATCTACTGGAAGTGCCACCAAACTCGGCAGAATTCTTCTACGGTCTCTATCTGGCACGTGCCTTTTGGCTCTCCACCATGCCCTATTTCTCGGCCCTGTATCCCTTCGTCACCGCAGTGGGAATTAGGAAATACCTCCCGGACATGAAGAAACCCGAGGTCAAGGCCGTTTCAGAGGTCTTCATGCGTAGGGGTCAGACGTATTTCAGTGAGAGAATGTCCTACTATAGACGTGAGGGTAACTACGCTCGAGTCGTGAAGATGATATATCGCAAACTGCGTCGAGACATCATGAAGAAGAATATGTGGACGAAATATGACCCCCATCAGGTGTGGGAGTTGATGAAATATAAGGATCCCAAACTGAAGCAAGAGCGATTCTTCCAGACGATTGAGCGAATCGAGGAGATATCGTCCAGTCCAAAGATGAAGATTAGTGAGAATGAGATGATGGATCTCTTCTTCTTTGTAAGAAATATCGAATCTAAACTTATCAATGCAAAAAGGTGAGGTAACACGAAATGACAGTCGACGAAACAAGTGGACAGATTGGTGGTACGTCGGAGATGCTCAGCATCGCTGAGGTTCATAATCTGACCACTGAGATAATACGAGAAGTGCAGCGGATTATTGTCGGAAAGACCGACATATTGACCGATTGCCTGATTGCGATGTTGTCCAACGGGCACGTCGTACTAGAGGGTGTTCCCGGTCTGGCGAAGACCTACATGGCTCGCACCTTTGCATCCATCTTAGGATGCGAGTTCAGACGAATCCAGCTCACTGTGGATACTCTCCCGGCGGATCTGCTTGGAAGCAATGTCTTCAATCAGAGCACGGGAGAATTCTGGTTCCGGAAAGGTCCTGTGTTTGCAAATCTGGTGTTGGCAGACGAGATAAACCGGTGTCCGCCAAAATCGCAGAGCGCTCTGCTTGAGGTCATGGAGGAGCGTCAAGTTTCTATTGAGGGTGTTACACGCCCGCTGCCGAAGCCCTTCCTCATCATCGCTACACAGAATCCTGTGGAACAGGAGGGGACCTATCCGCTTCCCGAGGCGCAGCTAGACCGATTCATGTTCAGACTGATACTGGACTATCCAACTAGAACTGAGGAGGCAGAAGTCATCCGCAGGAAGCATCTCGGCGAGGCTGAGGACCTTAGGGTTCTTGCAAGTCCTGAAACCATCATCAAGATGCAGAACACGTGTAAGACGGTCTTCGTTGACGAGGATGTCATCGAGTACATACGCGACATAGTAGTGAGAACCCGGAACGATCCTCAGATACTGCTCGGAGGGTCCCCACGCGCCTCATTGGTTCTCATGAACGCTTCGAAGGCTCGAGCTGCCATGCACGGGAGAAGCTATGTCATACCTGAAGACGTGCGAAGACTCTGCGTGCAGACCCTCAATCACCGTCTGATGTTGAAGCCCGAGGCAGAACTTGAGGGGCTAACAGTTGAACGTATTGTGTCGAAGATCTTGGGAGAAGTAGACTGTCCTAGATAGTCTGTGAGGATTGATCCGGAGAAGGTCCAAAGTGATAACCGAGAGAGGCTTCGTGGTTGTATTTGCGGGTGTTCTACTACTCACTAGTGGATTCGCATTTTCGAACTACTACCTGACCGTCCTTGGGGTATACCTCATCGTGGGACTGGTCGTTACCTTACCGCTCTTCGCAACTACCGCGAACATCTCTGGCATCGAAGTGGACCGAAACGTCGACAAGGTGAAGGTCTTCTCAGGCGATTTTCTGCGGATTCGTGTCACCATTAGGAACAAGTCAAGACGTCACTTCGACTTCATTGAGGTATGGGACAGATATCCTGAGACTTGGATTCTAGCCATTGGTGAGAACTTCATGGCATCAAGGATCGAACCCGGGAGCAGCATCACCTTCTCCTATATCCTCCAGGCAAAGAACAGAGGCAGATACTATCTTGGTCCTACCGAGGTCGTGATGCGTGATCGACTTGGTCTTCATTACTATACTCGAACTCTTGAGGCCGAGACAGAGATTCTCGTCTATCCTACATGGAAGGACGTCAGACGAATGGAGTCCCTTGGGAAACAGAGACAGCTTGGATTGATGTTTGGGGCCCACCGAACACGGGTTGTTGGAATGGGGACGGATTTTGCAGGCTTCAGAGCGTACACTCCAGGTGATGCGTTCCGCAAGATTGACTGGAAGACCAGTGCAAAACGTGGCAATCTCATGGTGAAGCAATACGAGATGGAGAAGAATGTGCAGATTGTATGCATGATTGACACCTCAGGAAGCATGGGGAACGGATATCCGGATAACACGAAACTGGAGTATGCCATACGGGCGGCCGTCCTTCTCACATACATGGGTTTAGAACGAAAGGATCTCATTGGGACTTGTGTCTTCTCTGATATCGTACACTCTTACATTAGGCCCAGCTTGAAGCCCAACCATATGTACGATGTACTTGAAGCACTGGCGATGGCCGAGCCAACTGGTTGGAGCGATTATGAGAATGCCGTATCCCATGTGATTGAAAAGACACGGAAACGCACTCTGTTCATATTTCTCACCGACTTGGAGGAGAGTCCAGCACCTCTTCTGAATGCCATGAAGACAGTTGTTGCCAATGGCCATAGAGCTCAAGTAATCAGCCCCTTCGGACCCTGGTTTGAGGCTCCGGTCGGCCAGTTCGGTCCAGTCGAGAAAGTCCTAGCTGAGGCGGTGTCGGAGGAGTTGTGGGAGCGGAGAAAGAAGATTGCGAGGGCTCTGGCACGATTTGGCATTGAGGTCGTAAATGTAGGACCAGAGGACTTCCTACCTACGATTATTCGACAATACAACCTGGCCAAACAACGGGGGGTCGCGCTGTTTTGAAGGCCGTAACTTGGGTTCTCCGGGTCCTCTCCTTTGTCATGTTTCTGATTATGGCATATACGGTCTATTCATTTCTTTCAGGTTACTGGGACTGGGATGCACCATACATCTTCATTGTCACCGTATTTCGGCTCCTCTCCTTTGTCGTCTTCTTCGTTGCTGTGCTAATTGTAAACGGACTGGCTGCGATATTCACCGGGGGGCAGAGTCTCAATTCGCTTCTTAGCGGTCTGTATAACACCCTGATTCTTCGAATGTGGTATCTGCAGCCCTACGCGATATCAAATCCTGTCACCGATGTCAATGAGGTCTTCATCTCCTTCGTTGGAAATGTTATTTCGATGGCGTTTCAGGTCTATGAAAGCGCCTTCACCTTTCTCTACTTCCTGTTTGCGGCCCTTGGTATAGCCTTCTTTCTCCAGTCGTTGGTAAGAATGGAACACAAGTATGTTGGTGGTGCCTTTCTCTCCATTCAGGCTATTCTAATCGTCGCTGCATTCAGAGAGCTATCGTTCTACGAGAATCTAGTCTTCGAAACGGACTTCATCCTTTTCGTTACCTCTCCACTTCAGATTCTCGTTCTTGTTTCCTTTGCCTATCTTGAAATCAGTTACCAGATGATCTATAGTGACTCTGTGGGCAAGCCAGTCGAAGAGCGAGAGGACACTCTGAAGAAACAGTTGCTTGCTCTGAGAACCGCTACTCGAAAGCAAGACGCAATAGAGCGTGGAGAAGCCGTTTCCCACTCTGCTATGAGTCGCACTACGGGTGCAACGGCCTTCTCTTTCCTGAGAGAGGCGATTGAGAGAAAGGTTGTCGGTTCCAAGAGTGCCCTTGAGAACTTGGATGCTGTGAGTGATGTACGGCGTCTGCAGATCTTTGTAGACGAGCTACTGGATGGGGATCCAAATGCCAAGAACGAACTGACTGCCAGAGCAGCCGCTCCCTCTAAGGGATACGTTGTGTTATCCACAGTGATGGGTTCAGCGATTCGCTTCCTGGCGGTGATTGCCCTCTCATTTCTCCTAATGAGCCCAAATATCTTCGTACAACTCTTATCATTACCTCCAGGCATTGAGAACAGCGTCGAGCTTCTCCAGCCAGAGATCGTGCTCTTGTTCTTAGTGCCAACCACACTCACGTTCGTCTTTCTTGCGATGATCATCAGCTGGATCACAAAGAGAGAAGAAGCAATTCGTCTTTCTGGCGAAGAAGAGAAAACCCTCAAGGAAAAGAGCGAGGGGGAAATCAAACGAAAGAGAGAAGAAGCTGCCAAGGCCAGAAGGGCCAGAGAGAAGGCGCGTAAAAAGGGTCGAGAGGACGGAGAAGACGAATGGGACCGTGCTCTGGAAGAAACCTACAAGCGCTGATGATTGAAGAGTTGGTACACTGTGAAACCCGTTGTTCTTTCCCATGGCGACCTTGATGGAATCACCTCTGGCGCAATAGCCATGCTTGCATTTCCTGGTGCGGAGTTTTATTTCACAAGACCCTCTCAGATCCACCATGACCTCTTCCGGATTGCAAAGGACCGCCCCGAAGTGGTCTCAATTAGCGACATAGCCATCAATACATCCAGATTTGAAACCATTTTGCAGGCAATCGAGAAGTTCCCTGAGGGCACAACAATCCATTGGACGGATCATCATCCGATTCCTACCAGACTGAAACGCAGACTTCAACAACGGGTGGAGTTCTTCCACGAACGGGGGCCCAGTGCCGCAGAGATGGTCTATCGCAAGTTCTCGGAACGGGTGCCGATGCATGCACTGCATCTGGCCCTCTATGGTGCAATTGGTGACTTCTGTGATGATACGCCGTTTGCCAGAGAACACTTCGAGGACTTTGACAAGAGAACCCTCTATCTGGAATCAGGGATACTTGTTCAGGCCCTCCAAGAGATTGACTATCAACGCGCGGCCAAGGACCTGGTGCGCTCGCTGGCACTCGGCATGACCCCCAGCTCCATGAGTGACATTGTGAGTCTTGCTATGAAGGCCACTCGCATAGAACATGAAGTTCTCCGCTATGTCAATGACCACGCCCGGAAG
>SDNO01000087.1 GCA_004524435.1 Candidatus Thorarchaeota archaeon
ATGACAACGGACATGGCACTCACTGCTCCAGCATCGCTGCAGGCACTGGTGAGGGTGACTCCCGTTATCGTGGTGTGGCATATGCCGCCCAAGTGGTGGGGATCAAGGTCCTCGACTCAGGTGGTGGCGGCACCCTCGAAGGCGTACTTGCCGGCATGCAATGGGTGATCGATTACAGAGATACTTTCAGCATCGATATTGCCTCTATGAGCCTTTCAACCAACCCGTCCTCTTCTTGTGATGGGACTGACGAGATCTGTCTCATGGCAGACTCCATCATGGAGAACAATGTTGCTCTGTTTGTGGCTGCAGGCAATCACGGTCGTCCTGAGAGGCTGTACGGGTACAACACCATAGGATGTCCCTCTGCTTCCCGCTACGCAATTACTGTGGGCTCTGTCAATGATGACGGCACTCATTCAAGTTTCAGCAATGAAGGTCCAACAGGCGATGGACGCATAAAGCCAGAGATTTGCGCTGCGGGTTCGTCAATCACAGCCGCCGAGGCTAACAGCGGAAGCGGATACATCACCTACAGCGGTACATCCATGGCAACGCCCATGGCGGCGGGAATCGGAGCAATGATTCGTCAGGCTGACGGCAGCCTCACTGCAATGGATGTGAAGAACGTCCTGACGACCACGGCCCTCGACATGGGTGAAACAGGCGCCGACAACACCTACGGTTATGGGATTGCCCAGGCTAAGGCTGCACTCGACTATGTGACTGGCGGAGGCACTCCAACAGACAATCCCCCGTCATGTTCAATTGTAGCACCAGCCGAGGGTGAAACAGTGAGCGGCGTCTATCGAGTATACGTTGATGCCTCTGATGATAATGGCGTTTCGTCCGTAGAGGTTCAGATTGACTCTGGAACCTGGGTAGATATCACCAACAGTATTGATGGCGATTACTACTACTACGACTGGGATACGACTCTCTATGCTGACGGCAGCCACACTGTAAACGCTCGCGCAACGGACACCAACGCTCAGACGACATCTGACAGCAACGGTGCCACTGTGGATAACGGTGGGGGCTCAACCGACAATTACATGCATGTTTCAAGTATCAGCTATCAGGCAACCTATCGCGGACCAAACGCATGGCTGACAATCTATGTATCGATAGTCGATCAGAACGGGAACCCTGTGAGCGGAGCGACTGTCACCATTGATGTCCAGTATCCCGATGGATCGGTGAGTACCTATTCCACTACTACAGGAAGTGATGGCGTTGCTGTGTTTGACCTTGGTAAGTCGCCAAAGGGTTCATACACAGTGACCGTGTCCGGAGTCACGCACTCTAGTTACACATATGACTCGCCGGCAAACGTGGAGACTTCAGAGAGCTTCAGTATTTGAGAGGGGCAGTTCCCCCTCTTCCCTTTCTTTTCTAAATCGGAATCTTGACTGAGAATTATTCAAGAACATATATAAGCAAACTTGCATTATTCACAAGTCATGAAGCTGGTCAAAAGACATGGTCTGGTTGGCCTCTTGTTTCTGATAGTTTTGTTCATGTCGATTCCAGATGCTTCTGCCGGGTCAAGTAGACTACTGGTGACAGTAGACGACGCGTTCTATGCCGATCTGGATCTGGACGGCTCAGAAGATGACATCTTGATAGATATGACACTGACCGTATCTGAGAATGCAGCCAGCCCGAGGTATTCTGAGTACTACCTGACTCTACAACTGCCGTCAGGTATAGAACACCGTGCTCTGGTGCAACTGATTGGTAGGTTCTCCGAACTACACATGAGGGTGTTCTGGTACGATTCTGCTTGGGAATCAGGATGGTACAATCTCGATGTTGCCGCAATTGCGTATGGAGGCTCCGTTCTCGGGTATGTGGAAACATCATACGTGTTTGATCCCCCAACGGGCTCGGGTGTCGGTGACCCTCACATAAAAGTGCTATGCTGGTAGAGGGTCTGAAAGGTCTAGGAACTGAACAAGAAGATATCCAGAGGGCGAGAGTTTGAACAAAGACGGACTCACGGGCAAGCAGCTCAGCCTGCTTGTTGCTCTACAGGAAGGACCAATGGATACAATCCAGGAGTTAGCCGAACACGTGAAGTTCTCTCGAACGACGGTCTCCGAGTACCTTCGCAAGATGAGCAGTAAGGGAAGAGACCCGAGCACCCGGCTCTTCCGAGTGGTCCCCCAGCTCGATGAGGTAGCTCTGGGTCTGAACACTATTGACTGTTTCATCATGTCGCGACATCTCGAGAATCTGGAGCGGATGGAGGCGCTTTGTGATGAACATCCCTATACCAAGTATCGAGCCAGATGCTACGGGGCTCACTCGGGGCTTTTTGCTCAGTTTAGAGTCCCCCGAGGGACAAATGCCATGATCACGGATCTACTGAAGCGAGCGAAGTCTGCTGGTTTCGTGGAGGCCTTCTCAATCCTACCTACGGACAAACAGCCCCCTCTATTCTCGACCTCAAGAGTTGCGAACTGGAATCCCGATACATTCACATGGAGGTTCGATTGGGATCGTTGGTTCGACCAAGAGGCAGATACTATCATACCTCAAAAGAGGGGCGGGGAACAGTTCCTCGATCTCCTAACCAAGAAAGACCTCCATATCATCTGTCAATTGAATCATGGTGCTCGTCGGAAACAGAAGGACATGATTGGGAAACTTGGCAAGGCGGGGATCGAGTTCACATCCCAGGACTTCTCCCGTCGTCTCAAAAGAATAGAAGACCGATTCATCTCTGGTTATCACGTCTTTGTCGAGCCCACGGCCTTTGATCTGTACACGAATGTCATTCTGACAGCAACGTGTGACTCCGATGTAATCTATCGCCTACAGTCAAGAATGACGGCGCACCCCATACCGTTTCGCTCCACTCTCAAGACAAACGAGAATTATCTCTTCTGGTATCTTCAGTTACCTCCGAGCCATCTTTCTGCTCTGCTAGGCCGAATGCACGCAATAAGTCATGCTTTCGTGGTTACAATGCTTGACTATCACACAAGTCAAGTCTACGGGCCCTGGGCCGAAGCTTTCGACGAAAACTCAGGTAGCTGGCGGCAAGACCGAAACTTCATGGTGACAGACGTTCTGAAAAGAATCGACTGAAAAATCTAGTTCTTCACAGCTTCTCGCAGGCGGGAAGACTAATCCCCCTAACAATACCTCTTCTCAAGCGCTGACAGTAGGTCCATCGTTGAATCCGAAAGGGCGGTTGTGCCTTGCAAAGCGCTGGCTTTGTTGTACAGCCTGATGAATTCGAACGGATTTCCTACTGACTCAATCATCTCGACACTCAGATTTGCTTTGCTGATAATATTGGACATGAAGTACCCTATTGGATGGCCACCAAGAGGTAGAATCTCCCGAATACTCTTTCCCATCTCGTCATGTTCTTCCCCTGCCAGGCATCCCGTTTCTATGACCTCATCTATTAGGGCCAGAGTTTCCCCTGCTTCCTTGACCTCAGTACGATATTGCTCAACAAGATTCGAATAGGCCTGTACGGGATTCTCACCGTAAAACCAGCGTGGCTTATCAATATGGTCTGCTATTCCCTCTGCATGAATCTGATTCAACACCCACATGATGTCGGTATCTTGCTCATCGACTTTCTTCTTGTCATAGCAGAGAACCGCGTCACGGCATCGATGATGGTATTCATGTGCAATCAGAAGATGGAGAAGTTCTCCCATTTCTGCTGCCAACAAGCCATCAACAACGATCCATTCGTACCCTCTGGCATCCAGCTCAAAAAAGACCAGAGCTACCTCAATATCTTCCCGAGGAATCTCTGGCGGCAAATACTCTTCCACCAAGTTCAATATGGTATCGCCAAGACGTAGCGACCTATTCTTCAGCTCGTCCACTACTGCCTCTATCTCAAGGCGGCGGTCTGCTGCCTCCCGGAAATGCTCTACAAACGCCCCCAGTCTGGTGTCGGCCGAGCTCCGTGCTTCGTATGCTCTCTTGGGGTCTAGTGCGATGGATATAGCTTTTCGAAGATTCTGTGGTGCAAACTCGCTCCTTGTCAATGCCGCATACCCCGGCGTCTTGAAGAGACGTTCCCACAGTTCTTCGTCCGGTCTTCCTCCGGATTGGAACGCATCAGCGATACGCCAGAAGATTTCAATCCCTCGAAAGTTCAAAGCAATTTTACTGGGCACGCTGTTCACTGAGGGGACGGCCGCTGGGCATGCATTATATCCCTTACTTTACCGGACCAAATCTCTAAAGAGTGGGCACAGCCTCCTATGAGTTGGCGAGACGCACGATGAAACTGGGGTTCTTGATTAATCCAATAGCAGGAATGGGTGGAAGAGTGGGTCTCAAGGGAACCGATGGGGTTGTGGAGGAGGCCCGTAGTAGAGGGGCCGAGCCTGTCGCTCCTGGGAGAGCAAAGGAGTTTCTGAACGCCCTCAAGTCCCAGGTTCTGAGTGATGAGCGATTCGATGTTCAGATTTTCGCATGTCCGGAGCCCATGGGGGCCGCTGTCATGACGGAGTCCAGCGTTGATCACACGGTGGTCGAGGTTGATATCCATAAGGAAACAACCGCTGAGGACACGCGAGTATGTGTGAAGGCACTATACGATAGAGGCGCAAGACTCCTTGTATTCGTCGGTGGTGATGGCACTGCACGAGATATCCTTGACTCAGCGAATGAGCACTCGTTGGATGATCTAGTTGTCTTAGGTGTGCCCTCTGGTGTTAAGATGTATAGCGGCATCTTTGTGATTAACCCGAAAGATGCTGCAGAGGTGGTCCGGCTGGTGCTGGAGGGGTCGGCCCAATCATCGAAGTTTGAGATCATGGATGCTGATGAGAAGGCCTTTCGTGAGGACAATTTCAACATTAGACTGTACGGCTATCTCGAGGGGCCGTCAGTCCCTGCGAGGTTTCAGGGTGCCAAACAGGCCAGTCCAGAGACTGTCAACGAACAGGAAGCCCAGGAGGCAATAGCCCGCCATGTTGTGGAGCATATGGAGGAGGATGGCTACTATATCTTGGGGCCAGGCACGACTGTCGAAAGCGTGGCGGACATACTTGAGATTAAGAAGACAACCCTTGGAGTGGACCTCTACCACAGCGGGACCGTCTATAACGATGTGAACGAGTCACGAATCTTGGAACTGGTTGATGATTTCTTGAGAGCTTGGATTGTTGTGTCACCCATCGGCCATCAAGGCATGTTGTTTGGACGAGGGAATCAACAGATCAGTCCCGAAGTAATCAAACGAGTTGGACGGGACCATATCAAGGTATTGTCTACACCGTCGAAGCTCAAGAGCATAGAAGGAGAAACTCTGAAGGTTGACACCGGCGACTCCGATGTAGACGAGATGTTGCGTGGCTACATTCGTGTGATTAGCGACTACAATGAGATACGGTTGGTAAAGATAGAATAGCGGGATATGTCATGAATTATTGGAGGCTTCTATGTGATTGTGCTGCTAACCGATTTCGGAGAGTCCGAGTATGTCGGCATGATGAAGGGGATGATCTACTCCATCTGCGACAAGGCTCGTGTGCTCGACCTCACCCACTCCGTCAGTCGCCATTCTATCATCGAGGGTGCATGGATTCTTCTGAAGAGCTATTCATACTTCCCTCGGCACTCGACCTTTGTAGTTGTGGTGGATCCCGGGGTTGGGACAGAACGCGAGGCTGTGCTGGTAAAAACCGAGAACTTTGATTTCATTGGTCCTGATAACGGCATTCTATATCCTGCTGTTCACGATGATGGAGTGGAGAGAATCTTCACCATCGCTGTTGAGGAGGACGACTCAAAGACATTCCACGGTCGTGACGTATTTGCACGGATGGCGGCCTATCTTGAGAAGGGTGTTGCGGGGCGCCGACTAGGCACCTACAAGGAGTCACTAGGTGTGCCCCTGCGGTTTCATCTCGATGGTCGGGAAGGTCAAGTCGTTCATATCGACCGCTTCGGGAACATCATCACTAATTTACTCCCGACAAGCTCGGACATCTACCATCTGGTCTGCGAAGAGCTCGATAGAGATCTCGAGTTCCACGATACCTACGGGACGGGCCCCTCAGATGATCTCTTCCTAGTCACTGGTAGTGCTGGTACTCTAGAAATATGCCTAAAGGATGGAAACGCTGCTCAGAGAATCAATCTGCGACCCGGGGACCAAATATCTCTTCTGAACTGCTAGGAGAGGGGTTGAATTCCCCTCATTAGCTGGCACCCCCGCAACTCTCCTGATTGTAGAACGGTCTAGTGACGCTACCGTCTATTTGTAGTAAGAGAGAAGATGTTCCATCTCTTCCTTCGGAGGGACTCTCCCTGAAAGCTTCACCTCGCCATTGACGACTAAGGCTGGAGTCATAACAGCTCCATATTCGATTATGTCATTGATGTCAGTAACCTTCACTATCTCTGCGTCAAGCCTCAAATTCGAAACGGTTTCTCGTACAACATGCTCCAAAGACTGGCATTTGGCGCAGCCTGTTCCCAGTATCTCTATTCGCATTCCTTTTACTTCCTCTGAACGTGTCACTTCCATTCTTGACTGAATCCAGAGAACCATCACCCCGGATGGTCTAGGTTTCCTCACCAAGTATTTCGAGGAGGTTCGTCATCTGCAAGTGTACTGAATGGCGTATCACACATAACAACAGATATATCTATCGATATATCGCAATTATTCGATGGTTGAACTGAAGGTCCCGTGGAACCATGAATGAACTAGTGATGTCATTGATAGAGGCCGGATTCTATGCTCTGTGGGAGTATCTCTCTGCCCATGTCCTACTATGCCTAGTGCCAGCATTCTTCATCTCCGGCGCATTCTGTGCTCTCATCTCTCGGGATACCATAATGAAGTATCTTGGCGGGAATGGAACTCGACTGAGGATTGCGGTAGCCTACCTGGCTGCCGCCGTAAGTGGCCTCATTCTGGAAGTCTGCTCCTGCACTATACTCCCATTGTTTGCAGGTATCTGGAAGAAAGGTGCCGGCTTTGGGCCGGCCATCACCTTTCTATTCGCAGGACCGGGAGTCACTCTGCTCTCTACGCCACTGACTGCAGCGGTCATAGGACCGTCATTTGCACTCATCAAACTCCTCCTCTCGATCGTCATCGCTATTGTCATTGGCCTCGCTATGGAAATCGGGTTTCATGAAAAGAGGGAGAAGCAGCAGCCTGCCGTGGATTCTGTACTTGTGACTCACGAACAAGAAACCCAGCGGTCGCCATATCAATCAGGACTCTTCTTTCTCTCTCTTACGCTAGTGATGATATTTGGCACAGCACCAGTTGATCTCATTCTCAAGGGAGCCTTAGTTCTTGTCACCAGCATCATAACTGCTGTCCTAGGGCTTACCTACTATACCCGTGTGGAAATCAAGTCGTGGTTAAGAGAAACCTATCGGTTCACGAAGATGATTTTCCCCATTCTTCTGATAGGTGTCTTCATATCCGGCGTTATCAGACCTCTCATTCCGCAGGTTCTGGTTGTAGATTATACGGGAACAAACACAGTCTTGGCCAACTTCATCGCGGTGATGTTTGGAACAATCGCCTACTTTCCCACACTGGTTGAGGTCCCGATCGCGGAGATGTTCATGGAACTAGGCATGCATCACGGCCCTCTCATGGCGTATCTTATTGCCGATCCTGCCGTTTCAATCCAGACCCTCTTGGTTGTCAATAAGATTATGAAACCAGCACGAACGATTGCGTATGCAGTTCTGTTGATACTCTTCAGTATTGCAGCTGGCCTTGCGTACGGTTTTGCCGTGTTGTAGCATCATTCAGGGCCCTCATCGAAGAACTCTATCCAGCCAAGATCCAGAGAAACCCTCAAGAGCCACACTTCATTTAGTAACTGCGTCGGATTTCCACCGAGCCGCTACTTCAGCTCGACATATCTATATGTCGCGCATTCCTTGGCACTAGTCATGCCAAGAGTTGTGGTCATTGGAGGCTGTGGCATTGTCGGAAGTGTCGCAGTTCGAACACTTGCGTCATTTGACGATTTTGATGAGATCATCATTGCTGATATCAACGAAGAGGGTGCACGTGAACGTGCCGCTGAGATAGGCGCTGACACCTGTTCTGCCCTTGTGGTTGATGCTGGAGTACCTGACAGTATCAAGAATGCAGTCGAAGGGGCAGACGTGGTACTGAACTGCTGCGGACCTTTCTACAAGTACGGACCCATTGTACTCAAGGCCGTTATCGAGGCTGGCATTGACTATGTTGATGTCTGCGATGACTTTGACGCCACAAAGAAGCTGCTGCAGATGAATGTGATTGCGGAGGAAGCGGGTGTCACCGCTCTAACCGGAATGGGCAGCTCGCCGGGCGTTGCGAATCTCCTGGCGAAATTCTGTGCGGATCATATGCTCGACGAGGTGGACTCAATTGACATTCTTCATGCTCACGGAGGTGAGCCCAATGAGGGCCCTGCTGTGGTGGCTCACAGAATCCACAGCATGCTGGCCGATATTCCGATGTATCTTGACGGCAGGTTCACCACGGTCCGGTACTTCGAGGAGAGCGGTCACGCCCTGGAGGAAGATGTAGACTTTCATTGCGTGGGGACCTATCGCTGCTACCCCTACCCACACCCTGAGACCATCACGCTCCCCAACTACATCGACTGCCAGCGAGTCACAAATCTCGGTTGTGTGATTCCCACCGAGTACTATGACCTCATCCGCGGCATTGTGAAACTTGGCGTTGTGGAAGAGGAGCCCATCAACGTCAGGGGACAGGAAGTAGTTCCTCGGGATTTCACTATCGCCTACATCATCTCGCGTAGAGATGAGATTCTGGAAGAGGTTGGTTTCGGGACCCAACGAGGTTGTCTGAAGATTACGATGAAAGGAACAGCTGAGGGCAAGCCCCACCAGTTCGACTTTTCTCTTGCCTCTGAGGGTCAGTCTATGGGAGAGGGAACCGGTATCCCTGCTGCCATCGGCGCACTCCTCATGCAGAGAGGTAAGGTATCAGGTCGAGGTGTGCTACCTCCTGAGGCGTGTATTAATCCCCTTGAGTTCCTCGGCCTTATGCAGGAGTATCTGAAGCTAGATGATGTCACTGGTGAAGGCTCACCCCTGATTATCGAATCCATCGACCACGAGGGAAACACCAAGCGAATCGATCTATAGGTGGTGCCGGTAAGCACTACTGCGCCTCTCGAAGGAAATCGAAATCTATTTTGCACGCCAAGTGTACAGAAGGTCAGGTGGAGCGTGGCTGACTCATGACGGGGTACGTTTTGGCACATGATGTGGGAACCGGCGGTAACAAGGCCTCACTTGTTGATATAGACGGCGAGATTCTTGCCTCTGCGGAGAAGAGCTATCCTGTTCTCTATCCGCATGTTCACTGGGCAGAACAGGACCCTGAAGTACACTGGTGGGCTGCTATCAGGGACACATCGCGCCGTGTGATTTCCAAGTCCGAGGTTTCTCCCCATGATGTAATAGGAATCACATTCTCTACCCAAATGATGGGCACGATACCCGTGGACAGAGAAGGTTCTCCTTTGATGAACTGCATGACGTGGATGGACTCTCGGGCAGCACGACAGAACAAGGAGATCATCTCCAATCCCATCAATATGCTCCGGATGTTGCGTATCACAGGTGGTTTGCCCTCGGCAAAGGACATCATCGGCAAGATTCTCTGGGTCATGGAAGAGCGCCCCGCAATATACGAGAAGACACACAAGTTCCTGGATTGCAAAGACTACCTGGTGTTCCGCACTACGGGAGAATATGTTACGTCGTGGGACTGCGCCAATCTGACATGGTTCATGAACACGCGGAAAGGCAACAACGTATGGTCCGATACCATTCTCGGATGGATGAATCTAGATGCGGAGCAGTTGCCTCGATTGGCTCCGTCCACCGAAGTTATCGGATCATTGACACCTGAGGCCGCGTCGGAACTGGGACTTACTACAGAAACCATGGTGGTGAATGGGAGCGGCGACATGACAGCTGCCGGAGTTGGTTCTGGGGCGGTTCATGAGAAGGAATGCCATCTCTATGCAGGGTCGAGTGCGTGGTTGGGAGCTCATGTCGAGGACAGGAAGCTGGATATTAGCACCTATACTGGATCAATACGAAGCGCAATACCGGGCATGTATTTCATGGTGGCTGAACAGGAATCGGCAGGAGCCTGTCTCAAGCACTTGCGCGAAGAATGGCACTGCAATCTGTGTGAGAACGTTCGCACTCTTGCTTCCGAACAGTGTGTGCTTTGTGAGTCAGGAGCACGGAATCCGTTCTCGGTCATCGACAAGGTTGCAGCTGAGGCGGAACCCGGATCAGACAACCTGCTATTTGCTCCTTGGATGTTTGGCGAGCGCACACCACTTGATGACCATAATGTGCGTGGGGGCTACTTCAATCTCTCATTGTCCCATTCGAAGAAACATATGGTGCGAGCGGTATTGGAGGGCGTCGCCTTTCATACGCGCTGGATGTTGGAGGGGGTCGAGAAGCGAAAGATGTTGGGTAATGTGCCAAAGATCAATATGATTGGTGGATGTGCGAAGTCGGATCTCTGGCCACAGATATACGCTGACATCCTTCAGAAGCCAATAAACCGAATGCG
>SDNO01000088.1 GCA_004524435.1 Candidatus Thorarchaeota archaeon
AAGCCGTTCTTTGAGTCTGAATTTGGTGGGGATATCCCTGAACAGGTCATCGATTGATTTCTCACCGATTGCACGGAGCATCTCTTCTTCGGTGTCTGGGGTAAGGGGAATGTACGAGTGTTTGAGGTCCATCGTCAGTATCACCAAGCGTGTTTCAAGCCAATGCCCACACAACCGGACAAATAGCCTTTCGCGTCTGGTGTGTCCAGCATCATTTTTAAATTCGCACGGCTCCAAAGCAGCCTAGACCATAGGAGGTCTTGGTTTGAAACCGTGGCTCATGGATATCCTTGCCTGCCCCATCCCGGAGTGTAGAAGCGAACTCGAAATCCAAGTATTCACGTCACACTTGGTCAAGGACGATGACGTGGAGGTCGAGGAGATTGACGATGCTCTGATTACCTGTCCAAAATGCGGGCGTTGGTATCCTGTGATTGAGGGGATAGCATGTATGCTTCCAGACAATCTTCGAGAGAGTGGAAAGCAGAAGATAGAAGAAACGAAGTTCTTGGAGAAGTGGCAAAGAGAGATTCCTGAGCACGTCCTAGAAAAAGGAAGACCCTTTGGACTCACACCCAAAGGCTGATATTCTCAACAAAACTGATGATTCGAGAAGCCCCGTGGTGTAGCGGTCAAGCATGGCGGGTTTTGGCCTCGCCGACCCAGGTTCAAATCCTGGCGGGGCTACCATCCTACTCTTCCCGTTCTTGAATGCTTAATGCATCTGCAGGTTCAGGTGCCTGTGCCTTGAACAGCCGCTTCACCTTGGACAGAATAAGCCTATCACCGTTGACTAGAATATCGATAGCCACGTGGTCTCCGAGACCGGAGGTGGATAGCTTCTTCTCCAGAACGGCTTGCACCTGAAAGACTCCGGCAGGATTATCCATAGCTACAGTGATTCTGAGCGGGGTTTCCTTGCCCTTCTCAAGAATGACATCCTCAATGGCGAGTGCACTGACAGAATGAATGTCAACCTTGCCTTTCTGATAGGGGATAACGGTGCGACCCTTGGTCATGTCCGACCCATCACCGATCTTTGTAACACCTGCCTCGAAAGTCAAGCATTGCGTGTCATCATCATGGGAGTAGATCCCATGGAGCGTAAAAGACAGGATGTCGGTGGCTTTCGCAGGATCCTCGTAAATCTCCTCCAGTTTTATTTCCAGAATGGGGCGCGCCAGCTGGAGGGTGGCCTGCGCATGTTCTGTACGATGTACGACCATCCCTATGTCATGGAGGTACGTCGCTGCAAGCACAATCAGTCTTGCATCGTCCATGTCACCTATTCCCTCGGCAACAACATTTGGTAGGAAAGTCTGAGTCAATATATCAAATGCCCGGAGAGCGTTCCAAGTTGCAACCTCGGCATGCGTCCTTCCGTGATCCGTGTAGCCCAATCGAGAAACGGCCATCCTATTGGCCGTCCTGAGATAGGCTTGTACCTTAGGCGAACTACTCAGATATTGATACATCTCCAAAGACTTCGTTCCCGGCTTCAGGAGATCTTCAACACTAACGTCTTCTCTTACGAAATTCCTCTTCTCATTCATGTCGTACACCAGAGGGACTGGAAACCTAGTTATCACTAGAGATAAGCATTGCTGCATGGCAATCCTTTCTACTAGATCTCTCCCGCTTCCTCCTCCAGTGAGAGAAGAGTCCGATCAGTAGTGGAGATGGCCTGCTTGATGGTCTTGAGATAGTCCTGGCGAGACCTCTCAAATGCGGCCCTGCTGATCTTCTGCTTCTTCTTCCGCAGAAGAAGCTGCCGAAGGCCTGCTTTTGCACCAGCGATTCGTTCCTCTTGGAGTTCAAGCTGTGCGACAATATCCCGATATTTGGACCCATGGGACATCATCTCTTGCTTCAAATCGGCCAGCTCACTGTCAATCTCGTCAAGCTGTGACTTGATGTCTCGCTCCCGAATCATGAATTCCTTCTTGGTCACCTTTCCTCGCTTCCTAGCAGACTCCAGTTTCTCGAGGTCTAGACCGAGGGAGGTCTTTCGGGAGTAGCTTGACGCGAAGTCGCGAAGTAACTCAGGAGGGGCGCCCACCTGTCTGCTAGTGGTTGCCGCCTCACTTTCTCCAGTGGCAGTCGCTCCCACAGCGCCTCGCTTCATTCCTCGGTATGCAACATAGATTAGTGCAACCACACCGATGATGGAGCCAAAGACTGCAGGTCGAGCAGCAGCACCGATTGTTGTTACATATGCCACGGTGATGTCAGGAGGATTGAACTGTGTCGTGTTATGGACGGTGTATCTGAGGGTTGAATAGAAGGCCCCATGAAGGAGTCTGTAGTTTCCAGATGCCTCCGTCACACCGACCGAAAGAGGTAGAACGAAATCGACTATGTGTTCTTTGACATTTATCTCACCAAGGTCAGACATGGGTAGATTGATGATATCTCCCACACTGCCGGACTTCTGATAGCTTGGTAAGTGGATATCATAGTGAACATTGAATGTGTATTTATATCCAGGCCAGAACCCGTCCCTTCCGAATCTATCCTTCTGGAGATTTATCTGTTGTTTCAGTGTGGCGTTCCACTCCCAATCGTCGGGTTGAGAGGTTGCAAGAATGCCCACTCGGTCAAAGACCTCCACATTGGACATATAGGCGGGGAAATTCATAGGTATGCCCAGTTCTCGCGCAGGCCCGATGTTTTCTAGGCTGATAGTCTCTTCGTAGTGCAACCAGCCCCAAGGATCGAGAGTAATCCTCGTGCTTCGAGTTGCAACAATGTGGGGTGTGAACGACTTGATGGTTATGGTAAAGGGCTCCACAGTCATGGGAGCTATATTCGTAGTTGATCCTTCGATATTCTCACTGACCAGAGAGTCGCCGCTTCGAAAACCAAAGGAGAACGACAGGTACTGAAGCACATGTGGAACTATCGGGTATTTCAGATAGGAGATATCATAGAGGTTCTCGTCGAAGTTGTTCAGCTCATGGAGTGATTGGAAGTAGGTTACGACGGTGAATGTATAGCTATCTCCGATATCCACTGGCTCGTAGAAGTACACTCGCCAACGCATCAGTGCGCCTGTGTTAGGAAGCCGATCCACAACCAGCTGATTCTCTGAGCTATCCTCAGCCTCAATGGAGAGGTAGTTAGATTCGAATGTTGTAGGGACATAGAACTCCAATGCTCCGATTGGTACCGAGTTCGTGTTGGTCACGGTGAATTGATCATTTGTCTTGTCTGCATGATACATCATGGTCACGAATTCGCGCGCCACGCTCAACCTCATTCCTGCCAATGGAACGATAGGATTCCCCACCGTCACGTTGACCGTAATCACGCTTGTCCGGTTGGACGGATCTGTTGCATTCAAGTAGAGTGTTGTCGGGCCATCTTCGAAATCGGACAGATCTACTGGGCCCGCCCACAGGTCAGTCTTGAAATTGTATTCAAGGTCGGTCCAGTTTGTGTCCTCAAATCTGTATCCCGCTCTTCGAATGATAGAGCTATCTGTGGCATTAAGCTGAATGAATACCGTCCATTCTAGGGTTGAATTGGCAGCCGGGGAGATGACTTCTAAGTGAGGAGCATCATTGGGCTGTATCACTATCGTAAGGGGATTGGACCACTCTGTATGTTGAACAGGCAAATCTGTGAAGTCGTCACTCGGGCCGGTGAGGAGCACAAAGGGATAGGCGACGTCGGACCCATTTAGGAGGGCTATGTCATTTGCATCCGTGCTGTTCATCCTGATGAAGTATTCCAGCTGGGTAATCGAGCCATCATCGGTACCATTCGCGGATATGACCTGACTCTGATTTGCATCAGGGATGTGCCCGAATGTGTCAACTCCATGTCGGTCGCTATAGACAATGGCGCTGGAATCGGCAGGATTGTCGAAGTTGTCATCAATCCTCGTCAATGTGATTACATACTCCAGATCCTCGCCATAGAGTCGGGCTTCAGGGGATGTATATCCCTGCTCAGCAGGAATCACAAAATGCTTGCTTTCGCCGATACGCATACCGTAGATTTGCTCTTTGTATGCCTCAAGGAGTCCTTCCTGTGAGATGGGTGTAGTGGAGTCGTCATTAGGAGCGTCATTCTCCTGTTCGAAAGTTCCATTTCTGAAGGATAGAACGTAGTGGACTGTGACAGGATCGCTTGGTTGGACACGTTCCACAGGTTCGTACGCACCATCCGGTGCATACCCAATGATGATATCGCTGTTGTTCAGACCGTCTAGGTGGTATATCTCGCCCACATCTTTCCAGCTTATACCGATCCATCCAGTTGTCTGCGCTTTCAGACCAACGTACATGATTGTGGAGTTGTGTTCGAGGTAGACAGTGATACCAGTAGAGGGGTCAGTATAGTTGTACGAGTACTCATATGGATCGATAATCCCGTCTGCAAGTCCGTAATGCTTGTCAACATAGGGGATAGATAGGTTGCATACTGCCTGAGCAAGTGAGTTATCAGACTCATATGCGTTCACATCTGTTGTCTCCAGAGTACTGGAAGAAGGTAGTGCCGACAGAGCACTACTCACAACGAAGAGTGCCAAGAGGGCGATTGTTGCAAATTGGCTATTCAGATGTTTCAAATTGTATCACCGCAGACTCAATGTACGCGCTATTTGTGAACGCAGTCTTAACTAGACCACAATCGGTGCCGTCGAGCTTCGGGTCAATTATTATAGGTTTCGGAAAGATAAGACTCGTACGCACAACCTGATGGTGGGTTTCTGTCCGAAAAGTGTAAAACTGACAGCATATTGGACACTACAAAACACGGTGACTGGCAATGCTTGGAGTGCTATTATCAATTCTACTTTCGTTTGTACTGACTATTGCTATCTTGCCTGACACAATACGTCTGCTTCGAGAGAAGGGAAATATTGCCATTGACGTTCACAAGTATGGCAGACCCGAGGTGCCAAAGGGGGCAGGGTTCGTGCTTCTCTTTGCAGTAGTAACCACACTCCTGGGCTTTGTCGGGGTGACAACTTTCTCGTCCGGCCAAGTGAATCCAGGTATTCTTGCAGCCCTCGTGTCCATTCTCATGGCCGGTATGATTGGACAGCTCGATGATAATCTCGACTTCAGAAATCGCACGAAGATTATCCTGCCCCTCATTGCGTCCATCCCAATGATTGCAATGCAGGTTGGTACAACCACCATGAACATACCGTTCATTGGACCAGTCAATCTCGGTATATTCTATCCCCTGATAGTCGTCCCCCTGATGATGACCTTCATCATCGATTCAACGAACATGTATGGAGGAATGAACGGACTAGAAACAGGCCTTGCGAGCATCAATGCTTCCGCAGTGGTAGTCTATGTCATATTATCAGGCATTATCTCAGGTCAGGTCAGCTCTATCGACCAAATCGCCTCTGGCGTGGTGGCAGGAGCCCTATTAGGGGCCGCTATGGCCTTCTTCATCTTCAACAGATATCCGGCTAAGGTGATTCCGGGTGACGTGGGGAGGCTGCCTCTGGGAGCGGCCATGGCAGCTGCCCTCATTCTAGGCAATATGGATCGTCTTGCGATTTTCCTGTACCTGACGTATGGTGTCAACTTCCTTCTGTACCTGCTCTATCGGATCCACGCAAGGAGGACCGGTGAAGAATGTGCGAAGTTTGCAGAACCCACAGAAGAAGGGACATTAGAAGTTGCTGGACCATACACCATGTATTGGGTGTTACCTCACTTCTCCCATACCATGACAGAGAAGAAGAATGTACGATTGCTCATGTTGCTTCAGGCCATCATAGCATATGCAGCCGTTTTCTTTCTTCTCTTTGGCTTGCCATTCATCATGGGCTGATTCTACTCCAGCTTATCGGGCAGGTAGGTTTCAACAACATAGTCCATACCATGTCTGCTGAATGCCTGTTGTTCAGCCTTGAGCTTCAGTTCTTTGAACCGCCTGATTTGACTCTGAGAGGGCTTGTCACGGTATCTGACATCATTGGCAAGTTCATCAAGACGTTTCAGATCGTAATCGGTCATGGGTTCGGTAGGCAGTTGATAATCTTCGATATCATCCGCAGTGACTCCGATCCACTCAGCATCATGTACTGTCAGATCGGATATGTGTGCAGAGTTTGCACTTCCTGACGTAATCACCTTTGCAATGTGCATACCCCACGGATCTCCATCGGTGAAGATGTAGACCGGTAGACCAAGACTATCATGAATCCTCCTGAGAAGACGTCGCGTTGAACGCGGTGCCTGACCACCCAAGTGTACAAGAAGAGCATTGAACCGTTCCCAAGAACGGGTTTCTATTAGTCTGGAGAACATGCCTCCTGATTCCACTGCAAGGATAATCTCTGCGTTACTCTCAACGGGATCTGAACTCATGAGAGCGGGACCAATGGGGAGACCATCAGGGCTGATTGTCAGGTCGACTTCTCGACCCTCGTACCCCGGAACGCTGTATCTCATGGTGACTTCGCCATATACGGATGAGTTCTCTTCGGGGTATATTCCCATCTCTTCACGGGATAGTCTGACCAAGCTCTCTAGATCGGCAATCACTCTGTCCGATTCGGCCTGATCACTGAATTCAACTCCAAAGGCTTCACTGGAATAATACAGATCGCGTAGTGAGCTCGTTCGGGAGTTCTCTATCAGGCTCTTAGCATATGATGCTACCCACATCAGCTGAGTGAAGCTTCTGATATGTCGGTAGTTACCTGCTGTTCGTTCAACTCGAGAGGTTCCCAGTATATACTGGTTGCTATTCTCATCAAAGACAATGTTCCCAGTACCTCTATCGGGAATCTCAACAACAGGAAACGTTTCCTGTTTGAGATCCTGTAGCACAGATTCTCCAAGTGCCTGAAGTCGAGCGAGCCTGGCTTCACGGTCAATCACTGTTCATCGCCCCGGAACAGATTTGCAGCGAGTTCGTCTGCATACTGGGTATTGACTTCTGCAAGGTCAGCACTAAACCTAGCAATCATCCTGAGTGAGGCCTTCATCTCGCGCATCCGTTTTTGGGATCTCTTCGACCGTTTCTGCCTCTTTGTCTGTTTCAAGGCTCCACGGCCCAATGCTCGAAATAGAGCCAGACCAGCCGACTCAATCTCATCTAGGGTAGCGATAGACTGCTTCCCCGCCGCTTGGTATGGAACCTTCGTAGAACAGAAGCTGACGAAGATACCCCAGGGAACGCCGTTAGGAATCCCATATCGCGACCAGGATACCCGCTTGAGACTCTTCGTAAGGATATCATCACTTGCATCATACAGGAGAGGAACGCGGTTTGCAAATCTGAATAGGGTTGGCTCTTCTCCCTTTGGGAATGCAGCGCCGGAAGCTATTACGCCCTCCAGTATGAAGGGGTAGCCGTCCCACTCCAGAGGGCCTCTTGACGCATAAGAGAAGTACTCCGGCTCATAGAGCGATTGGACGCCCTTGAGGAAGGCCTCTCTACCAATAGGACTTAGCGAATTGCCATCAGGGCGGCTGAAGCTATCATACGATTTCAGGACCGAAGAAATACGGGATATCTCCGTACGACTGAGGTCGCCCACCCGTCTCTTTGAGTCTAGGCCGAGAAAACGAATGAATTCAGATGCGGTCTTTCGGCCCACCTGTTGGAAGGATCCAATCAGGTAGTCCTTTAGTGAGAGTGCTTGTTTCCCTGCCATGGTCCTCCGTACCAGTTCCGTGTCCGCAGATCGGGGATGAGGTTTTGCCTCCATTGGCTGAGGAGGTAGAATCTCTGTCCAAGGACCCACATCAAGAGTAGTCTCGTCGTCAATTCGTAGGACTAGTCTTGCATGGGGTGTTGCGATTGAGGTTAATCTGAGATAGTCGTCAATTCGGGATGCAGCCCGTGGAAGGTCCCCCTCGATTCTTACAGTGACGGTGGTTCCGGTTTCTGACCGTATGCGTTCGCTAGATTCTTCTACCAAAGGGTGGTTATTCTCGATGTCTATGTAGAGACGGTACACCCAACCACGATTGTCGCTCTGCGTATGAATTATGACAGGAGAATCAGTGGTTATCTGTCCATACAACACCGCCATGGTGACTCCAAGTCCGAAGGTTCCGCGTTTCTGGCGTAACCCATATTTGCTCCCATATAGCACCTGGCCGAAGGCACTAGGCACCTCATCGTAGGGTAGTCCCAGTCCATTATCCTCCACGGAGATGACAACCTGACTTGACGCTGTAGTCTCTAAGGACACTGCTATGACGGGTGCTCTGCCTGCATCCTCGCATGAGTCAAGACTGTTCTCAACGAGCTCTCGGACTGTGGAATAGGTTGCTTGAGCCGGGTTGCCGAAACCCGCCATCTGACGGTTTCTATAGAAGAACTCAGATGGGGATATGCTGCTGAAATCTAGATGTTTACTCTCCGGTCCACTCATCTGTTTCATGGACTCTATGGTTTGGATATTACATAAGGGAGGGTATTACATGAGTAAGTCGGGAGCTCCTCGAGTAGGTGACGAGTTCTCATTCCCAGAGCTGAGCTCGCATGCGATTCATCTCTCGCCGCATCTTCTCAAGGTAGCTATATACTGCTCCATGGGGAGCTCCATCGATGAGCATATTGACAGCTCGTTGTGCATAATCGAGACCGGGATCGCGGCCAATGATACCAACCGTGCGCCCATAGACGCAGATCTTAGTTTCAGTTATCTGTTCAATTACCTTGCGCGAGCGGCCATTCTCACCAATAATCCTACCAGCAACACGCTTCAGCTGAGATGGGGAGGAGCCAACAGCCTGACGCAGAGAGATGAGCAGCAGACGTGTGTAATCATCCAGAAGCTCAAATGCGTTTCTCGGACTGAACCCACGAGCCATGGCTCTCACAATATCCCTTGCCTTCCAAGCTAGGATAGGATCGTCGCTATCCTCTCTGTTTGTGATTGTCACGTATCCCTCAGAATTGACATCTAGTGAGGAATTGGTCAGTCTCTCGATCTTCTTCTTCACGCGTCCGTTTCTACCCACTATGACACCTATTCGGTCGGCAGGTACTCGAATCGTTTCATGGAACAGCATTGGATTATTCACCGGATGATAGAATATATTGGGTAATCACTTTGGGATCTTCTGTTTCAACATCCATCTTGCTAAAGAACCGAGTCATGTTTTGAATGTCACGGAATAGATATTTTCCGGCGTAGTCATGTGCTGTGAGTACAGCCTGAGACACATCGATGAAGATGGGTTCACCGTACCAGAGGATATTGAATTCGCTTAAATCTGCATGAACCAGACCCGCGTCGTTATAGCCGATTTCGATCATATCGATTATGTCATTGAACGCTTCTGCGGGAGAATCCAAAATCACGTCTTTCAGGAGAGGGGCTGGAAGCGCCGCTTCTTTATCACCAATGAATTCCATAATCAATACATTTCGTTCTATATCGAAGGGCTTGGGAACTGCTACTCCTGCCTCGTGGTATCGTTGAAGATTCTTGAACTCCTTTAGTGCCCAGAGGGGGATCAGTGTTCGTGGATTGCGACGTATCTTCTTGAAACGGGGGTCCCCCACGATATACTCAAGCATGAAGTCTGACTCAGCAGTTGTCATGCGATAGATCTTGACTGCAACAGGGGCGCCCTCTAGGTCCTCTCCCCTATACACATTGGCCTCCTTCCCTGTGCTGATGGCACCATGAACTGCATTGATTGAACCGCGGCTGAGAAGCTTGTACAGGATTTTCAGGGTGGGAGGATCTATGACCCCCTCTACAACCTTGAACTCATCGGAGTCCTTTCCCCGTCTGGGGTGCTCCCCTAGCTTGTCCTCTATGAGGCGTCGTTTCTTCTCAGCGTCACCCAAGATCTTCACCGAAGGATAGCAGTATTCTCTACTTGAGGTAACAGAAGAATCCTATTCAGAAAAAGGCTTGGCTAGAACATCTTGAGAATGCCGCGCTTCTTTAGCCAGTCAACCTCATTGCCCCGATATCTCCAGACGACGTCACACTTCTCATCTGTCTGGAAGGCCCAAGGTGCGACTAAGACTGTGTCGCCGACTCGCATCCAGATACGTTTCTTCATTCTGCCAGGAATGCGACCAATTCGAATCTCTCCGTCCTCGCATCTAACACGGACTCTATCGTGGCCGAGCATTTGGATGATAATGCCGAATATCTCACCCTCATCACGTCTCGGAGTCCTCACTCTGAATGTTTCGTCGTCACCATTGGAATTCCTATTTCTGCGCGACAAAGTAATCCTCCATCTACGAGGTAGACCATAAGCTGAAGATACCTCAAACGAGTCTGGAGTCTAACGCCATTTAAGCGTATTGAAATCACAGGCTTTACCGTCAGTCTTGGCCCGGTGTAGGAACTACAAAGATTCGACCATCCACTTCGACCAGATACACAGTATCGCCCACTTCAACATCCTCGACAAACCTGTCGCGGTCAACCTCTATGGTCTGATAAGACGAGTTGTCCATCAGTTGGAACGGCTGATCATAGCCCTGTGCAATGATAGTGTATTG
>SDNO01000089.1 GCA_004524435.1 Candidatus Thorarchaeota archaeon
GATGGATCTTCCTGTAAGTGGTGATGTGTTCACCCTTTGCGAAGGCTACGGCAGAGTTGTAGAACCTGTCTTCTATTCTCTCGCAGATTCCTGCGACAATCAAGCGGCCAACCCGCGACCAGTCTTTGAACAAAGCCGATGCAGCACCTTGTCCAACAGTTTCAGCACTTGCTGCAACCTCCTCCTTAGATTTGAAGGCATATCCCGAATTCACTAATTCCGGAAGAACAAGGACATCGATACCTCTACCTGCTGCTTGTTCTAGAGTGTTCTCAATAAGTTCCAGATTCTCCCGGACTGAAGCAATATGGGGCCTGATTTGGGCCAATCCTAATGTGACCATGAGTCTTCTACTCAGAATTCCTCTGGCATATCGTCCTCAAAGACTTTTGCAGAGGGGATACAGCGAAAAGCATTTCAAAAACATCGTTCAAAAGGTAAATGAGGATGGGTATATGTCTGAAGAAGCCCTCGATCCTGCCGATGAAGAATGGTCGGATACAGTCGAATGGCCTGAAGAGGATTGGGACGACGACTACTGGGACGATTCAATCTCCGATACTGAATACTTCTAAGTAGCCTCTCGTCCGAAAACGCCCCCATCTACCCTCCTACTCCAGTCGGTCTTCAATGGCTTTTCGGCAACGCAGCAATCTGTTGTATAGCTTCCTAAGGGGCTTTGTATGATCCCACTTCCAGACCTCTCTAATCAGAGAGAAGACCATACGCGCCTCCCGCATCCGTGTCATGAGCTCGGAATATCGGCTCTTGAGTCTCTTGACAGGGATTGTATTGTTCTTTGTCTTCTCCTGCAAATCGATGATTCTCTTCTCCAGAGAACTGAGTTGACTACTAATCGTCGTGTCGAGGGCTGCCGCAATCTCTCGGTCAGTCTTTGGTCCCACTGCTCTGACCCTGGACCATCGTGACATCTTTGCACCGATTGCCTTCATTGAATGGGCGAACTCTTTCGGAGTCAGTACTCGCTTTTTCTTATCAGTCTGGTAGAACCTTGCAATGTCCTTGGATCGGAGGTAGGGGAACAAGACAGCTCCCTTTCTGATACGGATGTAGGCAGAGCGGTTGAGAAGCCGCTGGGTCTGCTTCTTCTGTTGGGCTGTGGGTTCAACGAAGGAATATGACATGAGCACATAGGTTCGTCGCTGCGATAGCTCGGGATCAGTTTCTCTGACTCTTGGAATCTCTCGGGCTCTCTTCAGGGTGAGATGGCGAAATCTCTGAACATAATCTCGAACCTTCTTGTTCTCAATGGGAACCTTGTATATTCCCCTAGCCAGTCTTCGGATTGACTTGGTCTTGCGTGCCCCCCTTCTGAACTCCTTGTCATCATCTATGATGACCAACAGATAGGATCTGCTGGACAGTCTATTCTCTGTCTGTGAATTGTCTGGAAGGCTTCTATCACTCAAGCTATCACCGCTCAGAAATACACAGACGTTTCGTCTCCATTGCATCAACCATTGGACTGACCATCGAAAACCCCATAGGTGACACAAGCAAAGGCCCCTCATTGACTACAATATTATCTTTTCGCTAGAAGTAGCATTCTATCCCCACTTTCAAAGGTTGATTCTTTCCGTTCGAAAGAAAGGAGGCGTGATAGACGATTAAATCCGCTTGGATGACTTATGAGTGATTTCCCTTTCATGGGGCAATCTTAGATTCAAACATACTAGGGGGGCACAGTGGAGGTGAAAAAACATGTTCTTTGACGAAGACTTCGATGATGAAGATTTGGACGACGACGAAGACTGGGATGACGATGAGGATTGGGACGATGATGATGAGGACTGGTAACTACGGTTCTCTTTCTCTATCCCAATAAATGGTATGAAGGCTCCTCGCCGGGCCTTCTACCTTTATTATGCTCTTAGAAAAGCCCGCCCTTCATTGCGGTCTGACACGAGCATGATGCTTTTTCTGGAATATGATCAATCATCTCGAAAGTGAGCTTTCGGACTCGCTCAACATTCTTGGACATGGTCTTCAGGACCATCTCGTGCGTTACATGCTCCTCTGCATGAACATCATAGTCAGTTGGCATTGACACATTCACGAAGCAGATGCCTGCCTCTCTGGCGAGGGCCGCCTCCGGATACGCCGTCATACCAATGACCTCCCATCCCTGATTGTGATAGAACATCGACTCGGCAGCTGTGGAGAACCTAGGTCCGTTTATACAGACGTATGTGCCCTTGCCATGAACCTTGTAGTCGAGATCCCCTGCCGTATCGAGAGCTACTTCTCTCAGTTCGGGACAGAAAGGTTCACCAAATGGAAGATGTGCAATTGGACCGCCCTCAAAGAATGTGTCCTTCCGCTGTCCGAATGTTCTGTCGAAGAGCTGGTCTGCAATGACGAACTCACCCAGTTTCACTCTGTCAGGCTGAAGGCTTCCGCATGCTGCGGGGCTTATAATCCGCTTGACCCCAAGCGCCTTCATGCCCCAGATGTTTGCTCGGTAGTTGATAGCATGGGGTGGAATGGTATGCCCCTTTCCATGTCGTGCAAGAAATGCGAAGCTTCGACCTCTTGCTTTTCCCACGATGAAGTTGTCCGAGGCCGCACCGTACGGTGTGAATACCTTAATCTCAATGGGGTCTTCAATCACGGTGGGGTCATAGTTCCCGCTTCCGCCAAACATCCCGATCTCGATGGGGAGTAGGTCCTCTACATCCTTCTGTTTGTCCCGGTCGATTGGGACGAACTCAAGTCTTGGTTCGAATGCCATAATCTCACCTAGTATTGCTTTGTCCGCTAGTGAATCTGCAGAACCGTCATTTATAGGTGATACGGCGAACCATCAGGGTGCTGGATAGAGGGTCTATTCCTTGAGCTTCCACGCTTTGTCCAGAGGATAGACAATCTTGTCGAGGAATCCCATGTGTGCCTTGACCTTGGACAACCTGTCATCGGATAGCACGATGTTGTTGTACTCACGCAAATGCTTCTTTAGTTCAGGTGTCGTCATCTCTTTCACACCTTCGCCCTCGAAAATCTTCATGATGAGAGAAGTCAAGTCCTCATAGAAGTTCCAGGGCCAAATCTCCCATGCCCAACTTATCTCGACGCCGTAGTAGTCTGGCTCGAACTTGGACCCGGCGATATGCATAAGGGTCGCAGACTTGACGTCCTTTGGGCCACAGGCCTTCACATGCTCGACTGCCATGGTGAGACTCTCACCTGTGTCCGTGATATCATCGACAACCAGCACATGCTTCCCTGCGACATCAGCGGTGAGGGGACAGGTCAGCTTGGCCTTTCCATCTTTCGTGGCTGTGACCCCCCAGTGGTCGATTTTGACGCTGTAGAGCTCCTTCACAGCAAGGAGGTCACACTGAATCCGTGCATGCACCCAGCCACCTCGAGCTATACCCACAATGGCGTCAGGCCTCCAGCCCGACTCTCTGATCTTCAGAGCAGTCTGATAGGCGTAATTGTAAATGTCATCAAAGTCCAGGACGTAGCAGAGCGGGCCCTTCAAATCCATGATGTGTCACCAACACGATACCCCGCCACAAACGGCCTGTTAAAAACTTGTTTCTATTGAGCACTCAGCTGCACATGTAGCCTCAATGTATCGTATTCTCCAGGAGTGAATCGGACATGAACTCTCAGAGTCTGGCCCTCCTTCACGCAGAGAGGACTCTCGATGGGCATGAATAGCTCTCTCCAGCCATCTTCCATTCTGAGTTTGATTTTTTGGCCGAGGTCGGCCTCGAACATACCGACAAATCCATGAAGATTGCCGTCGGAACACACGTTGAAATCCAGCGACTCATCGATGGTCTTCGGTTCATTCTCGGTGTTGAAGGTGAGCTCACTTACCAAGGCGAGGTCTGCTAGGTCTCGGGCCATTCCCTTCTCCACCGTCTGGGGTACCGGCTCGAACTCGATGCCACTCTGGCTGAATCGTGACCAGACCCCCTCACATTCCACTGGCACCAAATAGATGCGGACACGACTCGGAAGCAGTATGCCGTCCGACTTGAGAAGATGCTTCCTGGCATGAACTGAGGCAGGAATCTGCTGTTCAACCAACATGAAGGATGAGAGCATTTCGCAGATGACAACGTCGGCCCTATCTCCTAGCATCATATCTCTGAAGTCACCTGCAATGAAGTCCATTCTATCCTCGAGATTGTTCTTACGTGCCGTTCGTCGCGCGTATTCGATTGCCTCAGGGTTGATATCTACACACGTGACCTTCTTCGCACCAGCCTTTGCTGCAAGCATGCCCAGAACACCGGAGCCGCATCCCAAGTCGACAACAACGCTTCCATTGTCGACCACCTGATGAATTACTGTCCGGAACTTCTCAATCCGTCTCTTGTGGCTCAAAAGGCTCACAGCATGAAGAAACGGAAACGGAACAGCGTAGCTTCTCTTGTTCATCTTAACGCTTGATTGCCATATCATCAGGTACTTATAACAAGAATGAGGGCCTTGAGCTATACTTTGATGGGCTATCGGAATCTCCCATCTGCTCAAGAGGTAGTGCGGATTGACAGAGGCTGCAATCAGGCGTTCCAGAGAGGCGATTAGTAAAGGGCGCTTTGCCGATGCAATCCAGATCCTTGAGCCTCTATTCTTGGACGGTTGTGAAGAACCTGATGTCTTGCTCTATCTCGGTATGGCCTATCTTCAAATAGAGCGGCCTGACAGTGCTGTCGATGTCCTAGAGAGAGCAGCTGAACAAGTTGAAGACCACTGTATTCTTGATATGTTGCTCGGACGGGCGTACACTGCAACAGGTTGTTTCGATAGTGCTGAGATCTATCTAGAGCGGGCTATTACTCGTGAACCTGAACTTGTCGAGGCATGGATTGACTTGGGCAAAGTCCTCTATTTCAGCCATGAGTACGGCGAGGCGGCCCGTGTTCTGGAGGACGCAGTGATTCGTTTTCCCGATAATCGCGCTCTCCATTCAATACGTGCGATGAGCCTCTACAGATTGGGCGACTATACCGAAGCGACACAGGAATGGGGTGCACTCTGTCAGGTTGATCCGAAGAATCTGAAGTATGTTACTACCTATGCTTACTCACTTCTCATGCTGGATCGTTTGAATGAGGCTCTTCCATATGTCGAGAAGGCAAAATCGATTGATTCGACCAGTTATCGTACCGTCATACTGGATGCAGAGCTGAGTTTTCGAAGAGGCGAACCTGACTTGGCATACAGCCGTTTTCGAGAGGCCCTCGAGCTGTCCCCTGACAGCCTAGAGGCTATAGGTCGACTGGCTGTCATCGAATCAGAAAGAGGCAACGAAGCCCAGTCTAAGAGGTATCTTGAGCTTGCCGAGGCCTTGGTACAAGAGGAGCCCTCTTCTTGGCAACGACTCTGTGACTCATATCGGCTGATGGAAAAACATGACCGACTCATTGACTGCTTGACCTATGCCACAAGGAAGGATCAGGGTTGCGCAGCCGCATGGATCCATCTTGCGAAAGAATACATGCAGCAGGGGCTTGTGGAAGAAGCTCATTACGCATGGAGAGAGTCGTTTACGATTCGGGGATACATCAAACTCCATTGTAGCGATTGTGACACCTACTTCAAAGTGCCGTACGAGGATAACTCAGACTACGAGCCTTTTGACCATGCAGAGTGTATCTACTGCAACTCGCCTCTCCCCATGCCTGATTCCTTAGCAGATATCTGACTTGGAGTTGCGCATATTGAGTCGCAGGCAGTACCCGTGTCACCCCATTCCGGGGGTTGGAGTCATTGTAGTCAGTCAGAGGGGGCTGCTTCTCGTTCGACGCGACAAAGATCCTGGCAAAGGATTATGGAGTATTCCTGGAGGTGGTGTTGAGGTCGGGGAAACTCAAGAGATTGCCGCGATCCGTGAGGTGCGAGAAGAAACTGGTGTTGAGATAGAGCTGCTCGAGCTGGTGAGCACAGCCGATCTTGTCACTGTCGATTCACAAGGCTGTATCCAGTACCACTACCTCCTCAACCACTATCTGGCTGTGGCTCAGACCCTAACCACACAGGCCGAATATCCGTGGGCAGAAGTCAATTGGTTCAGCCCTGATTGTCTGCCTCTGGAAGAAATGCCTTACAGAATCCAATCACTTCTTCAGGAGCATATGCCCAGAATCTTGGGTCTTTTCCGGGCCATCAGGGCCGACCCCTCGAATGTTTCGCCTAGGGCCAAGAAATATAAAAGCCATAGACCTCTACGTGGTTAGGATTCCTATCTATACGGAGTTGCCAAACATATGTTCAGAACGATAACAGCCTTACTAATCGCCCTTGTTGTTGCCATCCTAATCGGAGTCTTTCAGATACTCGGTCTAGATGTGGCTGCAATCCAGGCTATACTACAGAGTCCCGATCCTGTGACTACTATAGAAGGACTGGGAGCTGCCCTCTTTGCTGAGTTAGTATTCCCATACACGTTTGCCCTAAGCGGAGCGTACGGCCCCCTCGTTGCACTCGGAGTCGCAGGCTTCATTGCAGGGCTTATCTCCAAGAGTGGTGTTCGCATGTTCTTTGTATCTATCATAGCACTTGTGCTCTTCTTCCTAGGATATGCCCTTCTCTACCTTGGAACCGGACTTGATCCCAATGCTCTCTGGACGGTGGCCGAGAACGCTGCCATAGACTTGGGCGTTGCCTTTGCTCTCCTATTTGTGCCTGGCATAATTGGAGCATCATTAACCGCAGAGGACTACTAGTAAGAATTTCGGGGGCACTGCCCCCATTTCTCATTTCTTTTCATTGTGCAAGCATTTTGGCAAGTCTATCTGAGGTCATGTCAAGGAACTCCTCTAGATGTATCTCATGCACGAATGCACCCGCCGCCATCGGATGTCCTCCTGCCTCTGCAACTGTTTCCCCATATTGCTTGTTCAGACTCTCTGCAACTTCGACAAAAGCCTCCTTTAGATTGAGCCCCTTCTTGATCAAGAATGAACGAGCTCGTCCGGATAGCTTAATCGTTGGACCCTCACCAGTAGTGTTTCTGCTAACGCCGATAACGGGCTTGTCGACCGGAACAAGGCGAGCGCCCTGAGCCATTCCTATCACAATCCCGATGATTGTATCTGGAGTTTCATTATCATCTATCAGATACATGCCTCTTCTCTCATCGTATCGGTGCTCCTCGATTCGGCGTAGAGCCTGAGCAAGATTGGACCTATGGGTCTGAAGAAGTGTCTTGCCTCTCGTATACGCCTCTTCGTGTCCCAGGCAGATGCGAACACCCACCTCAGGCTCTCTGTTCCTCCCACATGCATTGAGAAGGGTCGAGAACTCTTTGACATTCCTCATCTCACTCTTCAGCGGCCGATGTAAGAGAGAGATTACATCTCCCACGATCCCTTTTGCAATTCTCGGATTGTCATATGCCTGCAGAATCTCGTGGAACAGGCCCTGGATTGCTCTCTGCTTCTCTTCATCATGCAGATCGCTCCATGTTCTCCAGGTGTCATCTGAATTCTTCATAGGTATTCGGAGATTCTCGAAGAAGGCATAACAGGCATCCCTATTGCCTGTTAATCCCGGCAGGTATGGCTCCGTGGCGTACTCTAAGAGAAACGGAAGGGGCCTCGTATTGATTCCAAAGAAAGTCAAATCTTTGTCGACACTGACGTATCCCGCCTTTTCGCCCAACTTGATGATGTCGGCATTTATACCCTTGAACCCCCTACCATAGAAGTCTTGGAGGTCTCCAGACGCGCCAACCACCGCCAGTTCTGACAAGTCAGTATTCTCCAAGGAGAGATGAATCGCAAGTAAGAATGCCACTCCCGCACCTGAAACATCTGCGCTACCGCTCAGGCCATGATTGCAGGGATTGATCTCGATAATCTTCTCTCTAGGTCTGCCCTCTCCATGATTTTTCTTGGGAAGATGATGGTCAAGTATGATGATTCTTCTGACAGACTTGATAGGTGCAATGTGTGTCTGAATCAAGCCCAACTGACCTGTTCCGAAATCGCTGAATACTACCAGGTCAGGTCTTGCTTCCATAACAGTATCTCTGACGTCGAGGATGGATTCGGAGTTAATCTGGTGAACATTTTTCCATTCTGTTTCGACTCCCTCACGTTCCAGAAATCGTACAACAATAGCAAGAGCGGTTATACCATCCGCATCAATGTGGGAGAATGCCAAGGTTTTCTTGGAATTCCGAACGGCTTCTGTTGCTTCATGAAGTCTGTCCAGCATTTCTTGTGGAATCGTAATACCTACAGAACCCATTGTCCTCTAGGAAGAGTCAAATCTGTGCAATATAAGTAGGCCTCTCTGGCCAGACGAGCTGCCTCTATTCTGCGGCTCTCGATACCCTTGATAGTGCAAGGAATATCACTAGGAACATGCTCGCGACAGCCGCGAGTGCCTTTGCCACTTTCTGCCAGAATGTCTTGGGGACCTCCAGATCGCGTAGCTCATTGGAGACCTTCTTGATGTAGATCCTCTCTTCGCTAAAGAGCGAGCTCTCATCTTCCTCCTGAGAAGCGAACTCGGACCAGCTAAGATAGTATGGAGCTTCAGGATTGGTGGCTATCCAAGCATCCCAAGTGGCGAGGATATCGTTACAGTATGGATTCGGGAATTCTTCTATTGTACTTCGAATCCTCTCTTCAATTTCCCCAGATATCATTTCACTGCACCTCTGTTTCCCGGCGGCTTCTACTTAAGAGATTGTAACAGGTGCTATTAAGCCTTGAGCACACGGATATGGCGTGTCAGTTTATGGACAGGTATTTCGAGTTATGCTGGCGGCTATCGCATCTGTGCAATCTCTTTCTGCCAGTCCTTCAAGTCCTCTCGTAGCTTGCTGAGGTCTGTTGGACTGACGGCATCAACCGGACCATATGTCTTCAGAATTCGTACCCAACGCTGCATCTTGACGATGAGTGAGCTACTCGCACCTCTCTGCTCGAGGGTCCCAGCGGCGTCATCAACTTTGGTTGCCAAGTCACTTGCGATGACTCCCTCACGAACTTGGCTGTCCAAAGTGTCCAAGACAGAACTAAGGCCGGAAACAGCTCCTTTCTCCGCAATTGTACTGGGAACCGCTGCTGCGGGTGCCTGCTTTCCTAGTTTCTTCACACTCTCGGTCAGCTCATCAATCTTCTCGCCGTTTGCTGCAACCACTAGGGCCAGTTCGGAAGTCGAATCCTCCAATTCAGTTATCTTTGATATCACTTCAATCATTCTGTTGAGCAAATCTGTCAACCGATCGATAGAAGTGTTGATCTCTGTGAGCTTCGCGCGAATGTAGGTTTCTTCTTCTCCCATGGCACATTCCCCTTATGCGTTGGTCAGGAAGTAGACATCAAGTGCAACTCTCACAAGATTCTTGGTTAAGATTAACCTTTCTGTGCTATTTCACGTTACCATCTATCTAAAGCTTGGACTGAAGCCATATCCTAATCTTATTATACGGACTCAGAGGCCTCTTTCTGTGATTATGTCTATCTGCGCTGGAGGAATAGAGCTTGTATGTTATTGACTACGAAGAACGTGACGAGATTCGAGTTGACATGCCTGGTGCCGAGAAGACCACAATGCGTTGGCTAGTCGGTCGGAGATCGGGGGCAAGAACATACGCGATGCGATATTTCGAGATAGAGGCTGGGGGTAAGATTCCTCTTCACCAGCATGCTGAGGAACATGAGATCTTCATCCTTGATGGCGAAGCAAAGCTTCTCGGTGGCGATGAGGGAATGACCGCGAAGAAGGATGACGTGGTCTTCATTGAACCCAATGAACCTCATGGATACGACAACACAGAGGGCGAATCACCGTTTAGATTCATCTGTGTGATCCCCCTACTTGAAGAATAGTCCGATTCATGACTAGGGTTCACGGTATGGATTTCCCCCCGCTGGGCCATCCGCTAAGCTTTTCTTCTAGGCCGACCACATGAAATCCATGACCAAGGCTGATCTCAAAACTTGCAAGCTCTGGCTTTTCGATGTTGACAACACGCTCATCAAGGATGTGGAGCATCCTGAACCCTTTGATGATGCTCTCGCACTGGTTGATGGATTGAGAGACCATAACAAGACTCTTGGGATTCTGACCAATGTGGGCCGTCTTTCCTCTCGTCATATTCACAGGGCCGTAGTAAATGCGGGGTTTGATTTCGAATTGGAGAAGACCTTCAGTGCTGGAGCCGCTGCGGCGGCCTATATATACTATAGAAATCCTCACGCGCGCTGTTTTGTTATCAGCGAGGGCGGAGCTACCGAGGATTTCATTCTGAAGGGTCTCCACGTTGCTCACAATCCACCCATTGACTACGTTGCGGTTGCAGCAGATAGGGGTATGACCTTCGAGGAGTTGAATTTCGCCACGCGAATGGTATCGGAGGGTGCGGAACTCATATGTGTGAGTGGCAGCCGTTCATATCCGGGAGTGTACCTGGGACGAGAAGATGTCTTCATCGGAGAGAGGTCAA
>SDNO01000090.1 GCA_004524435.1 Candidatus Thorarchaeota archaeon
TAATCGTCGGTATCATTGCCAGCGTCATCGGAATTGTCATTGTCTTGGTGTTGATCATCAAAGTGAAGAAACAGTAGAACACCTCACGATTGGGCCGAGCTCTTCGGCCCTCTTCTCTCTTTTTTCGTCTTCACTCTAATGGCTGATGGGGCTAAGGATTGATATTGGGGAGCTCCTCTGAGTCCGGTTGACTGGCGATGACACATTCGACAAGAAAAAGCATCTATTGGGCCAATGCCCTATTCTCACAGGCAGACCGAGAGTTCAATGAGAAGTGTGCACGCTTTCTGAGGAAGAAGGGCTATGACGTCTTCCTGCCACAAGAGACCCCCATGACGTTTCAATCAGCTCCAACCAACGAGGAGATATTCCGTGTTGACACCGAGGCTATCCAGCAGTCCGATGCTCTAGTCGCTTGCATAGACCAGTTTCCAATAGACTCAGGCGTGGCGTGTGAGATCGGCATGGCGTGGGCATCGGGCATCCCCATCATTGCGCTCTATACAGACATCCGCGCAGATCGGAAGGGGGCAGGGCAGATGTACAAGAACCAGTACGTCATGGGGGCTATCGAGTCTTCTCGTGGGATAGCAAGGAGCCTTGACGAGCTCATCCAGATCCTCAGGAACTCTGGGAACTGATTTATGCGAGGAGTGTCTCTCCAATCCAGAGGTAGCGAAATGAGCGCAATGTCCAAGCTTGACAGAAAGAGGCAGTTTCTGTTTGTCTGCTTTATTCTGATTATGTCATCCACCGTCTTCGCATCGATGATTCAGAGCGATTTCGGAACCATTGACATCGAAATTGTCGCCATACTGGACGAGTCGGGAATCTCTGTCGTCGGGAAGCTGTATAGACCACTGAGTGCGACTGAGGATACGCCTGCGCCAGGCGTCCTCTTACTTCACGGAATGAATAACGACAAGGATACCGAGGGGCCGGCAGCCCTTGAACTGGCTAGACGGGGCTTTGTAGCCCTGGCACTCGACCAGCTAAGCCATGGAGACTCAGACAGTGGCGAGAGCCTGCTAAACATATTCCTTGGAGAAGTAGGGACCATCGGCGCTAATGCATCCTATCAGTTCTTGAAGCACCTCGCGTTCGTTGATGCCGCCCAGACGGGTCTTGTGGGACACTCAATGGGTGCAATGGTTGCAAGAATTCTAGCTGAAACCAATCCTGATCACCGTGCGGTGGTGATACAGGCCGGGGGACCGGAAAACCTTACGGAGCATAGCTACCTGAACAACTATCTCAATATCTGGCCTCGCTATGAGGAGCTCTTCTACACTGGGGATAGAGCATCCTTTGTCGAATCAGGCCTACAGCAGATTGCCGAGAATGAGGAACTTGCTGACTCTTCAGAGGCACAGACAGACTTCACTTACGGAACCTTCTCAGACGGCTCAGCAAGTCGTTATGCCCTGTGTGAGTGTACTCATCCAGGAGCAACTTGGAACGCAAAGAGCATCGCTGAAACATGCGCATGGATGTTGCAGGCACTGGCGGGGGATTCTGAGAGCGAGGCATGGTCAAGGTCTGCTATTCCAACTCAGACATATATGCTCAAAGAAGGGGGAACACTCTTTGCATTCATCATGGCGGTCATTTCGGTCATTCCTCTGGCCATGATTATCATAGAAAGACCATACTTTCAGATGATCAAGAAACCTCTGCCGGAGTTCATAGCGAACACCGGTGGTTCTTGGTGGCGTGTTGCTGCCCTGAATGCAACGGTCGGTGTAGTTACGTTTCTATTCCTGCCGTATATTGGCATGCTCGCCGGGATATTTCTGGGCCTCATTCTCCCGGTCTTCAAGCTCGTGACCGCGAACGGCTCTCTTCTATGGCTACTTGTGAACGCATTGATTGCTACGCTAGTCTTCAGGAGATGGTATCCTACCGCCACACGAGAAAAGAACGTGATGGCAGAAGACATCGGAATGATCCCGAAGGAACCGGAGCCAAGAGACATGGAGGTTATCAAGAGAACGCTGATACTGACAGCCGTATTGTTCGCCTATCTCTACATCACAGCGTCGCTGGTCCAGTCCTATTTGCTTGTTGAACTGAGGTACATGTGGCCTCTGTTCAAGATCTTCACGCCTCAGCGGTTCCTTATGTTCTTGGTGTATCTGGTGCCAGTTCTTCCGTTCTTCATCTACAATGGCGGATTCATCCTCTTTGGTTTGTTGCGACAGAAAGAGTATGATAACCCGATAAAGACGAATCTCATCTGGTGGATAAAGGGGGTCATCTCAATGGAAGGCGGCCTGCTCGTGGCAATACTCATCCAATATGTCCCGATGATGCTATTCGGCACTCCGCCATTACTGTACTTGGGTGGCTTCTTCGGGCTCTACGGCATATTCCTCATGTCGATACTACCCTTTTTCGCGTGCATATTCCTCTTGATGACGGTCCTCTATCATGAAACCGGTAGAATCTACTTAGGAGCATTCATGGCAACGGTTCTTGTGACATGGATGATGGCTGTGTCCTCACTCATGATGTGATAGAGCATTGATACATCTAGCCCCAGATTCAGGAAGAATCGACTAGGAGGGAAATCGCCAAGGAGGCTGAATTCTGTTGGAGGTACGCTCTATGGGGCCATGTCCGCGCGACACCGAAACTCACCTTGAGCCGCTATGCCTACCGTTTCCTCTTCACAACAACTAGAGTCACAAACGTCAGCGCTATTGCCGCCCCAGCAATCCCCAATGCCGTGTTCAAGGATGGAAACGGCGGACTCCAACTAACCACGAACTCTGCCGAAGAGTTGTACAGGGCCGTGTTTCCATAGATATCCTGAACCTCGATGTGAACAAGAAAGGAACCCTCATCCAGCCCAAGAATATGTCCATTATAGATATCCTCTTCCACCAAGCTGAGTTCAACTGCCGCTACTTCGAGGGCCGAAGCTGTTCCATTGCTGACATCATAGATGCGGGCTAAGACTCCAGACACTCGAGTGCTATCGGTCACGGAGGCGGATATCTCAATTGCCTGACTGGGATTCATCCAAGATGCATTCAAAGATGTAGCATGCAACTCAGGAGGATCCTCTTCGTAGACGCCAAGTGCCCTAGCCATTGCCACGCACATCTCCATCCTGTAGTATCTGCTACGTGAGGTAGTGATGATTATACCATCGGTAACAGGGGGTACATCTCTCAGGAAAGCTGCTCCAGCCTCTTCGCATTCATCTTCGTACAACCAGTGCCCAGTGACATTCTTACCATCAATCACATCGGCGGCAGCCAGAATCTGGATACCCTTACACCATGCACTGACCACTAGACTAGCATCTACTGCCCCCGCAATCAAAGACAGAGCCTTGCCGGAATCTAGCATCAGAGAATAGGACTGCCCAGGCATGATGGACACAATGTCATATTGCGCGACATCCTGCACATCGTCGATTAGGACGTCAGTAGGAATCACCTCATCATCAGATTGATAGCCGCATGGTTGTAGACTTGCGTTAGTCCCTGCCACCGTGATGTCCCAGCCCCAACTATCTAGGATATCTCTGATATGGTGGTAATTCGCTCCGTATTCGTGATCCATCAGAAATAGAGCCTTCACATTCAACTCTGATGCAACTGCCGCCGAATACATCAAACCAGACTGGTTTGCTACCATAAATACTACAATCAAGGTTGCAACCGCTACCGAGGGTCTAGCCTTTTTCATGAATCCAGCCATCTTCCACACTCCGCAGCAAGATCCTAAGCTGCTTTCTTCCGGCAATCGGGGTGAACTATAGAGAGAATAAAGCATTAGGACCGAAGCAATGAATTGCCGAGAATCTGAAAGAGTGATTATTCTATCACCGAGGCTATTCCAGCTTCAGTCTGAAGACTTCGTCAACCTTCTTGAGCTTGGGACGGATTATCAATCGGCAGTACTGCTGATTCGGATTCTTTCTATAGAAGTCTTGATGGTATCTTTCAGCCTCATAGAACTCATCTAAAGGCTCAATTTCTGTTACAATTGGACGGTCATACTTGTCGCTCTGGTTCAATCGCTGCTTGAATCTCTCAGCAATCTCCTTCTGTTCTTCATTGTGATAGAGGATTATACTCCTATACTGAGTTCCCACATCATTTCCCTGCCGGTTCATAGTTGTGGGATCATGCGTTTCAAAGAAGACCTCAAGCAGCTCTTCGAAGCTGATTACCTCTGGATCGTACTCAATCTGAGTGACTTCCGCGTGGCCTGTTGAACCAGTTGAGACCTCTTGGTAAGTCGGATTCTTGGAATGACCACCCGCGTAACCTGAGGTGACCGATTTCACTCCTTTGAGTCGCTCAAAGACAGCTTCGGTACACCAGAAACATCCACCGCCAAATGTTGCTTTATGCATATGCAATCTTTCCTGTTAGGACTAATCAATGACTGGATAGCGGAAGTAGACGCTGCTGTCCGAAGCATCCAGTAGAGATATGAGAATCACCCGTTCTTGGCAACATACTCTATGGTTGCCATCCGGTAACCCACTGCCCTCCTATCGGATACAACGAACTCCTTGACTAAGATATCCATGTCTTCGAAGTACTTGTCGGGTTCGGAAGGTTCGTAGTAACTGTGAACTGTGGGTTCACCATGCTCCATTGACCGCCACTCACCAGGGCCGACGGCTTCACCCTCTCCAAATCCTTGATCATCAGTGGAAAGGAAGTTCACGTATAGCAACCCTTCTGTCTTCAACACGCGTTTCATCTCGCTCATGGCCCTTGTTGTGTCAGCCTTCGTAAGATGGAATATGGAATTCTGCGAGTACACATAGCCAAAGGATTCGTCCCCAAAGGGCAACTGTCGCATGTCCCCCTGTTTGATGTTGAGATTGATTCCGTTCCTCTTGCAGAAGCTGTCTGCCTCGGCAATCATCTCCATTGAAACTTCTATTCCATACGTTTTGAACCCATAGAAGTGGAATACTGCGAGAGGGGGACGAGGACCGCCGGCCCCACAGTCTAGGACACTCTTTTCAACATTTCTCCCTCCGGTCAGGTGTCTGATGTAATAAAGAAACTTGTATGCATTCGCAGAGAAGACTTCACGGCCGTACATGCCTTCTCCTTATTCAGAGGAGTCTACTAAGAGTTTCGACACAGAACGATGCTCAAGAAGTCTGAATATGTTGAACGGCAGTAATCAGCTCCGATACACGAAATACAACAGCGGCTGATTGCCCTGCAGAGTCACCCTTCAAAAAAAAGGGAAAGGCGCGACAGACCTAGTAGGTTGTCGCCGCCTGTGCGGTTTCCTCTTCTCCGTTCTTCTCTACAATCTTCATCATGCCGTAAACATAGAGGATGATTAAGAGAATTGCAACCAAGTTTGAGTTGCCTAGAACTGACATGTTTGAGAAGTAATCTATCGATGTTGGAAAGGTCACAGCACCCCAGGCATTCGTACCAAGATAGAAGGTCACGTCGAATGTGATTCCTAGCAGGAAAACGAGCACCATCAGCATGTAGAAGACCTTGCCTAGCTTCCCGAATATGTCGCCGATAGACCCTGGAATGTACATCTCAAGCAGATTCAGTAGGCCATACATCAGTAGCACAACAGCGAAGGCAACTGCGATGCCTCCCCCGATGAAGATGAACTGAGGCATGATGTGATTTATGCTTGTGATGCCCACGAAATCATCTAGCACCCAATTGGCATGGAATCCAGCTCCCAGCAAGAAGAAGAGCCCAATAAGGATGTGTATGAGGTTCTTCAGCATCTCCCAATTCCCTGACATGTACTTCTTCAAGATTGGCGTCAAGAAGAAGAACAGTCCAACAAGGAAGATCATGGCTGCTGCGAGCATCTCTGCCGGCACAAGGGCCATCCAGACTATTGAGTTGATCACTATGCCAAGCCCAAGGCAATACCATGACATATCCTTCTCACCGATTGCATAGAACAGGGGAAATAGTAGACCTAGAACGAGTGTGAAGTAGTAGACCCACTCCCACATCCCAAGTGTCAACGCTGACATTGCTGTCCAAGGCATATAGATAAGATAGAACAGCACAAGAGCGATCGATGAGAGATACAGCACTAGTGTTTTGAAATCGATATCTCCATTCATATTCCAACACCTCTTCGGCCACGCGACCGAATGAGTCGGCAAGATACATCCGATAGCCGGTTATCTCGTTTTCGGTTTTGCCTTATTTTGATTCGGCATATGACGAACTCCTGCCGGATTTGTGGGTTTTCCATGTGAGCTAGTCATTCAACCTGTACAGCCGCGCTTCGCTTATATCCGAAAGACAAGTACACTCCGTGTGCAGCGGAGGTAAGTGTACTGTGAAAATGAAGATCATCGTTTTGGGGTTCATAGGATTGCTAGTCGTCGGAAGCCTACCGCAAATGGCTAGTGCATCGATTATAGGAAATGTGTACACATTTCGGATTACGTGGATGGACATGGAATACAGCAGAGATTCCGGAGTGGTCTATTCCACGGAATCATCCGGTGAGTTCAGCATCACGGTCTTCAACGCAACAACAGAAGGCGACGACGACGTATACCACTATACGTATCATGGCTTCACTTGGCTTATGACGCCGTATCCCATCCTCACAAACGAAACCGTGGAGTTCCAAGAGAACAAGGTGTACTTCGCTCTATCCACAACGGATGCTGATGCCGACAACCGTTCTGAATCGGTTGGTCTGACTATCTACCCCCAAGCTCCATTCAGTCATCCGGGCCGCAATATGTTTGTCAATCCTACTTGGACGACCCATTCCTCTGGATGGAATGAAGCTGTCGAAGACATCGAAGACAACCCCACTGTGAGTTCTGTCACCGATGATATCAGTGAAGGTTCCTTTTCGCTCAGTTTCGAGGTTAGCATGGAGGGGACCATCGATGTTGGCGAGGAAAGCCAACAGGCCAATGGGACTATGGCCTACACATTCCTAGCCACGTATGATGAGGACGGCATCGTATCCTCTTGGGCACTGACTAGTCAGAGAACTCTCACCAATGAGAACTCAACACAATTCATGAAGACCGGGTCCAGAATCGAAAGGATTGGTGCTCCTTCAGGCGGAGGAGCGCTACCCGCAGTGTTTGGCACATATTTTGCATGGGCAGGGATTGGCGTCGTTGCCGGGCTTGCCATTGGTCTCGCAGTAGGCAGGAAATACTGGAGCTAGCCATACGCCAGCTAGGAGGAGCATAGGAGCGGCCGAGTTGCGACCGAGCCTACCAAGACCCAGTTGACCGTCATGTCACTATCCGAGCTTGTATTAGTGAACACTCCTCCCCCTTGCGTACCATGCAGCAGTTCAGCGATGCTATAATCATTGGAATTATGGCGGGCCTGTTAGAAGCCATACTCTATGCGGCCTCGGTCACCGTCTACAAATCGCAAGCAGAAGGAATTCGGCCTATTGCAGTGAGTGGTATAAAGATCTGGGTGACCATGGGACTCATGACCATTCTTGTACTGATGTTCTATGGATCCTTCCCTGCATCCGTACCAAGCGATACAATTCTCGTCCTAGCCCTGACCATCGTGGGGCCCGTTGTTGCAGATACCCTCTATATTCAGGCGCAAGATAGAATCGGTGTTGCCTTTGCGTTTCCCATCGCCTACTCCTATCCTATCATGACGTATCTTCTGAGCGTGGCATTTCTTGGAGATGTCTTGTTGGTGACAAAACTGGGTGGTGTAATCCTTGCCGTTACTGGAATCGCAATCATCTCATATGAACGAAACAAGGAGTCGCTCAAAGAGGTCAGCCTCGAAGAACATCGAGTCGTTGGCATCATTCTGGCACTGCTAGCTCTGTCAGGATATGCAGCCAGTGTGATCCTGCTGCAGGTCGGCGTTGAGGGAGTTGACCCAGTCCCTGCAAATTTCATTCGCTCCGCCTTCGGAGCCATCGCGTTCCTGCCCATCTACGCGGGTGCAAGATCTAGAGGAATGCCACGGCCAACCAAACGGTCAGCCGGCATTGTGGCGGTAGCTGCGCTATTTGGTTTCGGATTCGGTTCACTTCTGTACACGTTCGCAACGAAATATGTTGGCGCCACTATTACGTCCTTGCTCGACTCAATGGCCCCAATCTTCGGAGTTGCTATTGCGGTCCCAGTTCTAGGTGAAAAGGTGACGAAACGTGTCATCCTGGGCACGATCATGAGTGTCCTCGGCGTAGCCATCGTCATTCTCGGATTCTGACCGGACTCCAGATCGAACGGCTCATGACCCTGATGAACAAGATTCCTCTTCTACCGGATCTACTTCACTGCCTCAGCAAATGCACGACCAAACTCATATGCGGCATTGAGCTCCTCTTCCGTTGGAACCCATTGGACTGTGAACGGCTCCATGATGACCTCCATCTTGCCACCTTCCATAGACCTCTGGATCCGCTTTGCAGCACCACCGCCCCAGCCGTACGAACCGAAGGCTGCAGCCTTCTTTCCCTTTGGCTTGAGCACCTCGAAATCAGATAGAACGGGTGCGACTGTGGGCAGTATGTCATTGTGAAGAGTAGAGCTCCCCACAAGTATTCCCTTTGCCTCCAGGAGTTCCGCCATGATGTCGCTTCGATCGCTATGAGGAATCAATCTGAGCAGTGGTGTGAGACCAGCACTGTCTATTCCGGAGGCGATGGCACGAGCCAGTTTCGTCGTACTCTGCCACATTGTGTCCCAAGCGATGATGACCTTGTCAGAGGTCCTCTCACCCTTTGCCCACGCCAGATATCTTTTCACAATTTCCAAGGGATCCTCTCTCCAAATCAGACCGTGAGAAGGAGCAATTATCTTGATGGGCAGGCCGAGTTCGAGCACTTCCTCGATCTTCCTCTGAACCATCGAACTCAGAGGCCAGAGAATATTGGCGTAGTACTTCTCTGCTTCATTCCACAGGGTGCTCTGGTCTACCTGATCAGCGAAACGCTTCTCCGTAGCATAGTGCTGACCAAATGCGTCATTGGGCATGAGCAACTCCTCCTCCACGTAGTAGGTGAACATGGATTCAGGCCAGTGCAACATGGGAGCCTCATAGAATCTGAGGGTCTTGCCTCCAAGGTCAATCTCGTCACCAGTCTTGACAGTCTGAGTGTCCCATCCATCGGGGTAGTGCTTCCTCAGCTCGTCCACAGCCCTCGGTGTGCAGACCAACTTGGCCTTCTTCATGGCCTTGAGAACATCCGGTACAGCTCCAGAATGATCCATCTCTGTGTGGTTAGAGATCATATAGTCAATCTTCTCTGGCTCAACAATCTCAGATATCCTTGAGAACATCTCTTCTGAGAATGAGCCGAGGACCGCATCCACAAGAGCAATCTTCTCACCAACGACCAAGTAGGCATTATACGTTGTCCCATGATGTGTGGTATAGCTGTATCCATGAAAATGACGCACATCATAGTCAATCGCGCCGACCCAGTAGACATCTTTCACGACTTCAATAGGTTTCATGATCTGTAGTCTCCAGGTCTTTACTATAGTTTAGCATCTAATAAGCTGGTTAGTTTCCAAACAGTAAGCATGTTTCGTGGAGGATAGAGGAATGGGCAGAAGGCCCACGCCTCTTCAGATTACTTTCTACGGCGTCTTGCAATCAGTTTTGCAACCAAGAAGATCACAATCACGGTTGCCGCTCCGATGAAGAAACCGTAAGATGCCATGATGTCGCTCAGTGCGCCCGAAAGTCCCTCGAGACCAACGGGGTTGTTGACGATGTAACTCAACTCGGAGTAGACCACATTATCAGCTTCGTCCCTGACTTCGAAGCGAACAGTGTGTTCACCGTCCTCCACAGTAATTGTGTCCCATGCAAAGATGTGGGGGGAATCGGTTGAGAAACCAACTGACACACCGTCAACGAACACCTCTATTGATGCCAAGCCGCTTCCCTCATCACCGCCGAATATGGTGAAGTTGACAACTCCGCTTAGAACCTCTTCAATTGGTGGGCCACTCACGGATATCGTCGGTACGTCGGGATCGCCCACGTAGAATGACTCCTCCTGAGTCTCTGTACCCTGCCCGAAGTCATCGAATGCCTCAACGTAGTACGAGACCTCGATACCAAAGGCCTGCTCCGGAATTGTTGCGGTGAATCTCAGGCTATTAGGTATCTGCTCCATCGTCATCACAATCCAGTCGCCACCATCCACGCTATAGTGCAGGGACACGTTCTTGAGCCCTGTGGACTCGATGACCACTGCTGTGACAACGGTCTCCCGACTGTACACGGGGTCATCTGGGAAGAGGGTCACTGACGCAATCTCAGGTCCGGAGAGATCATTGTTTGTTGTCACGGTGATCTCTTCGGAAACCTCATTTCCGGCTGTATCGCGAGCAGCCAGTGTGACATTGTGTTCTTCGTTGAGCATTTCTCTGGTATCCCAGACATACTGATACGGGCCGGAGGTCAGATTGGCCGCAAGAAGGCTATCAA
>SDNO01000184.1 GCA_004524435.1 Candidatus Thorarchaeota archaeon
ATCTTCACCTCGAAGGCATCGTTCAGATTGTCGCAGTCGGTGTCAATGCATTGCAGGTCGGTGCCAAGGTCCAGCTCATCCAAATCGTCCAACCCATCATAATCGGCATCACCTACTGTCGCACCAAGCATGTCCATAATCTCGCGAATCTCAGTAAGGTTTCCAATGAGGGTGGCATTAAGACTATTCAACCAGTCGTAGTTGGACGTGGCCAAGGCAGCGATGACTGCCAACTCGTCAACGTTGTTCTGTAGCGAATCGATTGTGTTCAGGAGTAGGGTGGCGTTCCCCTCAACATACGTAAGAAGCACTTCAATAGCTGTGTGGTTGCCATCGAGCCAAGAAGCGACCTGCTGCAACAGTGTGGCATTCGACTCTAGTTGACCCACCACGGATAGCAGGAGCGTTGCGTTGTCGGCAGACCAGTCCAAGAGATTCTGAATCAGGGAAGCATTGCCCTCAAGGTTGTACACGGTGTTCGTGAGCAGCGTCGCATTGCCAGCTACATGCGTGAAGAGGGTTTCAATAGCTGAGTGGTTCCCATCAAGCCACGAGATGACGGTCTGCAGGAGTGTTGCATTCTGATCCAACTGCAGCATGACGGTCTCAAGCAGGGTTGCATTACCATCGGACCAAGTGATGAGATTCTGAATCAGCGTCGCATTCCCATCAAGGTCCTCGTAGATGGCGTCATACCAGGCCTGTGGCATAGCAGGGTAGTCACTGGGATTTGTGGCGTTGCTTCCGTAGGCAAACTCATAGTAATCAAGGAAATTATCGTAGTCAGAATCAACCCAGTAGGGGTCAGAGCCTATCATGTTCTCCCAGAGATTGCATAGCCCATCCCTATCTGAATCCAGTCCCGTCACCAGTATGAAGGCATCCCAATCACCGTTGTAAGAAGGGTCAAGAGCGAGCTCAGTCGGTAGAGCACTGGAATCAGTGTAGCCTGTCACATAGGCCGTGCCATTTGCCACTGCAATCCCCATACCCTGATCAGTACCCTCGCCACCCAAGGAGGTGCTATAGATGAGGATATTCCCGCCCTTTGAGACCTTAGTCACAAAGCAATCGTAACCCAATCCGGGTTCACCACTGAAGCTCCTTGGATAGTCAGGGGAGTCCGTCCGTCCTGTAATGTATGCATATCCATCCTCTATCACGACTGAATACCCATAGTCGCCACCGGAGCCCCCGAGGAACGTACTATAGAGCAACGACTGCCCATCAGCCGCCAGCTTCGTTACAAAACAGTCAGCCAGTCCTCCATTGTACGTTGAGTCATAGGCGTTCACCGTCGGGAAGGTCGATGATTGAGTGTCACCCGTGACGATCGCACATCCCTCCTCCACAGCAATGCTGTAGCCACGGTCAGAACCTGAACCTCCCAGGAATGTGCTGTAGGTAAGGGACTGCCCATCAGCAGCCAGCTTCGTGACAAAGCACTCCCAGTTCCCATCATGGGTTGCATCGTAGGCATTGACAGTGGGGAAGTCGGATGAGTAGGTACGTCCTGTCACATAGGCCGCTCCAAGGGCTACGGCTACGCCATAGCTGTACTCCTCACTGGAACCACCCAAGTAAGTGCTGTAGCTCAAGTACTGTCCGTCAGCAGTCAACTTGACCACGAAGCAGTCACGGTCTCCACCGAGAGTTGAGTCATAGGCGTTGGCAATTGGAAAGTCATCTGACTGGGTGTAGCCTGTCACGTAGGCGCATCCCTCATCAATCGCTATCCCGCGGCCGTAGTCGTTATCCCAACCGCCAATGAAGGTTGAAAAGTTCAGAGACTGCCCGTCTGCTGCAAGCTTCGCCACAAAGCAATCATACAGGCCGTTGTAGGATGAGTCATAGGCATATGCTGTTGGAAAATCAGAGGAAGTCGTACTTCCTGTTAGATAGACGCATCCACTCTCAACGACAAGGTCCATTGCAGAATCAGTGCTCCCTCCACCAATGAACGTGCTATACACGAGTGTTCTGCAATCAAACGAGAGCTTGACGATGAATGCATCTGATATGCCATTGAACGTTGAGTCCAGTGCACTGACTGTTGGAAAGCCGCTTGAATACGTCTTGCCCGCGACATACACGTAACCGCCTTCTACGACAACAGACTGGCCCAGATCATCAGCTGAGCCCCCTAGATAGCTGCTGTACTGCAGGTCGAAGTGCATGTCTGGGTAGTGGTCGGGGTCGAGGGGATCTGTGCCATATTCGATTTCGTAACCATCGTGATAATTGTCGTTGTCAGAGTCAAAGGAATAGGGGTAGGTTCCATAGAGAAGGTCTTCCTCCCAATCAGTGATCCCATCCGAGTCTGTGTCTTGATCGACCAGGATCGACACAAAACAATCGGAACCACCACCTAGAGTCGAGTCGTAAGCATTGGCCACCGGGAAATCTGCCGAACTCGTATATCCAGTGACAAAGGCAATGCCATCTTCAACTGCGATACCATAGCCAACGTCCGCACTACTCCCACCTAGAAAGGTACTGTAGACCAGAAACCGACCATCTGGCGCAACCTTTGTCACAAAACAGCCACCATCGCCATCGAGCGTTGAGTCGTAGGCATTGACCACCGGGAAATCTGTGGAACGCGTCTCTCCAGTGACAAAGGCATAGCCGTCCTCAACCGCTATAGAAAATCCATAGTCGAGGCTTCCTCCCCCCAAGTAGGTGCTGTATACCAGCGACTGTCCATCCGTTGCCAGCTTGGTCACGAAGCAGTCTTCGTAACCGTTGTGGGTTGAGTCATAGGCATTGAGCACCGGGAAATCTGTGGAAGTCGTGATTCCGGTGACAAAGGCATAGCCGTCCTCTACCGCTATAGCATATCCATCATCGTCGTGGTTTCCCCCCACAAAGGTACTGTAGACAAGTGACTGACCGTCACTTGCCAGCTTGGTCACGAAGCAGTCGTCGAAACCGTTGTGGGTTGAATCATAGGCATTGACCATGGGGAAATCTGTTGAACTTGTAGAGCCAGTTATGTAGGGATAACCACTGTCCACTGTAATGGCATATCCATACGAACCAACTTTCCCCCCGAGGAATGTGCTGTAGAGCAACGACTGACCGTCCCCTGCAAACTTGGCCACGAAGCAGTCATAATACAGACTAGAGGTTGAGTTATAGGCATTCACCAGAGGGAAGTCTGTCGAACGAGTGTTTCCGATGACATGGGCAATCCCGTCCTCTACCGAAATACCCTCTCCAACATCGTCATTAGACCCACCCAAGAAGGTGCTGTAGACCAGTGATTGACCATCCGTCGCAAGTTTCGTCACGAAGCAGTCAAAGCTGCCATTGAGTGTTGAGTCGTAGCCATTGGCTACGGGATAATCCGACGAAAGGGTATATCCAGTGACATATGCATAGCCATCTTCCACTGCGATGCTCAATCCGTATTCCCTATCACTTCCACCGAGAAACGTGCTGTACACGAGTGACTGACCGTCACTTGCCAGCTTGGTCACGAAGCAGTCCCTATTACCGTTGTAGCTCTCGTCGTAGGCACTAATTGTTGGAAAACCTGCAGAAACTGTGCTTCCGGTGATGTAGATGTAGGCACCCTCTACTGCAATACTCTCCCCAGTGTCAGTGGAGGCCCCCCCAAGAAATGTAGAATATGGTACCCAGACAGGATCGATTATCAGCTGCTTTGACCGATCATAGTCGTCAAGATTGAAACCCACATATCTCCCTATGTACATGCTGAACTGACATCCCACCCTGATTTGGCCATTCTTCTGGAACACCTGCAACCCTGAGTCTGAAATCTTCTGTCCGTGCCTGACTGCCACAGCAACATCATCATCCAGTTCGATAGATTCTGCATCTACATAGTCTAGTCTTATTATGTCAGGGTCAGCATGAGGGCTGACCACGAACTCGTACTTCAAATTTCCATTCTGAATCTTGTAGACCAGATCGATGCCAGGATAGATCTCTGGGTATCTCAAAACCGAGCAGTCCTGAACCCCGGTCTTCCATTTCGACGCATCATTCCCGTACAGGTAGTTTGTAGTCGACCCTGTTGGGAGCTCGCCCTCCGGAATCACACTCCTGCTTCCGGGGAACTCCAGTGTGAACACGGTCCCGCCCGACAGGTACTTCACTATCGACACACCGAAGTAGGCCAAGGCATCTGTGCCGCGCCTGCAGACGTAGTACAGGCCGTTCTCAGCCGATGCGGTCTCCGTGAAAAACATCATACTGAGCTCGACACCCTCTTCCGGACTGCTTTCCGGAGCCTCGATCTCGTCCATCAGCTCGTCAGGAATATCGTCAGGCAATGCGTTCGACTCAACGGTCGTTGTTGGCTCCACGGCCTGTGGCAGCGCGGGAGCAATCACTAAGACAAGAATTAGAATCAGTACGGGAACCTTTCTCATCGCTAACATCTCCACCCTAGAGATAGACATCTGTGCTCACATTTCAATATAAAACGAGCATATTCAAAAAACAGATGCTAATCTAATCGCTTTTCTAGTCAAGAAACTGTTTATCTAGTGCAGTGACTGCTTGTCAAAACCAAGAAGTAGGAAGGCGAGAGCGGATTCATCAGAAAATCCATTTGCAGCACAAGCCTTAAGCACGGTACTGCACCCCATTCGTTCTGCAAGTCATATCACTGTCCTAGGGCGCGGGTGCATTCACCTATGGATTACATGTTCGTACTGTTACTTCCCCTGCTAGTTGGCTTAGTGTCAGGATTCGCAAGCGGCCTCTTCGGCATAGGTGGCGGCGCGATAAGGATTCCGCTACTCAATCTCGTAGGTTTCCCGCTAGTGTCAGCGTATGGCGCAAACTTCTTTGCGCTTCCTCTGTCATGTTCAATCGGAGCATATACACAAAGGCAGAATGTTGACCGGAAACTGGGGGCTTACATGATTATTGGAGGAACGATTGGCACTATCGTTGGCACGGTCATAGCATTCTCACTCTCGGCATCAGCCCTTCTCATGGCCATCTTGTTTGTAACCGTATCAGTCATGGTAGTGCTAGGCATGAACCTCAGTCGCATTGCGCCCCATGCCTCAGAGAAGATCTCTCCGTCGGGGCTAGCTCTTAGTCTTGGAACGTTCGGAGCCAATACTCTTGGAGCGATGAAGGGAGGAAGCGGAGGGTCGCTCTTCGGCCCCCTTCTCAAGACATTCAATATTGAAATCCATAGAGCGATTGCAACTGCTCTGTTTGTGGCTGCATTCACATCTATCGTCGGTACCCTTCTCTATTGGAGCCAAGGCGAGCTCTTGGTGATTGAGGGTCTGGCGGTACTTGCAGGTTCTATGATTGGCTCGCGACTCGGAAGTCTCATTTCCATTGATGCAAAGCCGAAGTGGCTAGAGGCGGGTCTGTCTGTTGTAATTCTGGCCCTTGCAGCCATGACACTGGTCAAGGCCATGTTCCCATGATGCTTTGAACAACCTGCTCGATATATCATAGAGAATAGGAGGACTGGATGAGAGCATCGTCGTCATCCAGTCTCATCGAGTCAATGAGCTCACGGTCTTCTCTTCTTGACAATTGTGACTACGACAATGGATACGATGACCACAGCCGCTCCCACTCCAATGCCAATCAGGAGTCCAGTCTCGAATAGTGGCGCTGCTGCTCCTATAGGACTAGTGCTTCCATAAGCAATATTCGACAGTGCGCTCGGATTTGGCACGTCATCGAATGCCACTATTGCGAACCAGTAACTGGTATTTGCCTGTAGACCACCAATAGTAAGCATCTCTGTTTCTCCTGCTGCCAGGGGGTTCTCGAACCTGACAGATGAAGCAACGTCATCCCAGTTTTGAGCAGTGATTGGGCCTTCAGATGAGTACTTCACAACGTAATAGGACGCATGGCCTGAGCTACCGTCATCACCGGGCGCTGTGCAAGAGAGAATGATTGAGGTGCTATTCTGCCCAACTACGGCCAAGTCAGTCACCGAATCAGGAGGAATCCCTTCCGGCGTAGTCAACGAGAGGACATTAGAGAGACCCCCGTAGTTTGGTACTTCATCAAAGGCTACAATTGCGAACCAATAGCTTGTATCAGGAGTGAGGCCTGCAACGGTTTCTGACTCCACAGTCCCAGGAGACGAAGGTGTCCATGACTGAATGTACGTGGTTGCGTTCTCCCAGTTCTCACTTGTGATGGGTCCCGTTGTTGAGTACTTGAGGATGTAGCCGCTGGCCAATCCGGTGTCTCCATCATCACCAGGTGCCGTCCAGGTGATGGTGACGGATGTTGGCAAGATGCCAGAATAACTCAAGTCGTCTATCGACTCGGGTGCATCTGCCTCCTTGGTCTGAGCCTCGGGGCTGTTTGAGACAGCACCGTAGTTGTCTACATCATCGTATGCCTTGATAGCAAACCAGTATGTCGTGAGGCTGTCTAAGCCAGTCAGGGTTCTTGTCTCCGTAGAGCCGGCGGGAACAGGTGTCCAATTCTGGGAGTAGGTCTCGGCTGAGGTCCAGTTCACCTCACTGATGGGGCCTGTAGCTGAGAACCTCACATCATATCCTGAGGCCGATCCTGAGAATCCATCGTCACCAGGAGCAGTCCAGTTTAGAGATACACTGGTGATCGTACTATTCACAACTGCGAGATCTGAGATAGTGCCCGGTGGTATGCTCTCATCGAACGTGGTTTCTGGACTGTTAGATATACCTCCAATGTTGCCATCTTCGTCGAGGGCTCTGACTGCAAACCAGTAGGGTTGATCACCTGGCAGGCCAGTGACTTCGTGCGACTCTGGATTGCCCGGTGCGAGTGGCGTCCATGACTGAGAATAGGTCGTCGCGCTGTCCCAGTTCTCCTCAGTGATTGGTCCACTAGAGGACCACTTGACAACGTAGGAAGAGACCGTTCCGACTTCCCCGTTTTCTCCGGGTGCATCCCAGTTGAGTGTAAGAGAAGTCGTCGTTACACCGCTTATCACGAGGTCGTCGATTGCTCCAGGCGGAACTGAGTCCACCATGGGGTCCGATCCCTGTAGGTACTCTTGATAGTCAGATAGAAGATCCGTGTCAGGGTCAGAGGACGATACATCACTGCCCGCTGCAATCTCATACTCATCAACAAGGAAGTCCATGTCGGTGTCTATGTATCTGCACTTGTGTGTTGGATCTCCCAGAGGCGCGATACCCGGCCACGGATAGAAGTCGGGTTCCGGAGCTGTAGCAAGACTCAGGCAGAAGATTCGGCTTTCTACGCCCGACCATCCGACAGTGACAATCATCTCCAAGACACCATCACCATCAAAGTCAACCACCGTTGGAATTCCCCACCCATAGTCGCCAAGGTAGTAAGTCCACTCTGCCAAGCCGCTGTCCCCATCGATGCAGTGGAGATAGTCGTCTCTGGAACTCACGATTATCTCTAGCTGATGATCCATATCGATATCTGCTACAGATGCACCGCAGTGAATGTTATCATCCGTGTGATAGGTCCACACCAAGCCGCCTGAAGCGTTCAGGCAGTACACATTTCCATCACGAGAGGGTACTATTGCCTCGAAAGCGCCGTCATTGTCTATATCCACCACTGTAGCAGAGGAGAGTGCGTAGTCATCTGTACGAAAGCGCCATTCCCTTGTTCCGTTCACACCGTTGAGGCAATGAACGTAATTATCAAACGCACCAACAAAGACCTCATAGTCTCCATCAAGATCAATATCGGCTATCACAGGTGGATATCCAGATGGCCTATAGATTCCTGTGTATCTCCACAACTGAGTTCCATCTGAGGCATTGAGGCAGTATACGCTGTTATCCCATGAACCAAAAACAATTTCGAGCTGGCCATCATGGTTCAGGTCAGCAGCAGTTGGCGAAGGAGCTATCAGTCCTGTTGTGGTGAAGTTCCATATCTGAGTCCCGGTGTTGCCATCGATACAGTATACATGAGGATCAGCTGTGGCTGCTGATCCAACCACAATCTCAAGGTCTCCATCAGCATCAGTGTCACACACGCACCCAGCATCAGCAAGGGTGTGCGTTGATGTATAGTTCCAGAGCTGGAATCCATCCACAGCCCTGTAGCAATAAGTAACATTGGAGTGTACAGCAACGACCTCAAGCAATGAATCGTTGTTCACATCCTCCACCAAGAAAGTGTCAATCATCGTGAAGCCGTACGTATGATTCCATAACTGGTTCCGGGAAGGACCATCAATACACATCAACAGACCTGCGAATGCAACAAGGAGATCCAGATGTCCATCCTGATTCACGTCCACAACGACTGGTGAACTGGGTACGAATGAAGGGACAACGATTGACCACTCCTCATGGGGGTAGTTGGTCGTTCCATCGAGCGGGTCTGTTCCGCGTACAAACTCCACGTGGTCACTCACATAGTCACTGTCCGAATCAGCTGCGTTCTTATCGAGTCCTTCTATGATCTCGTAGTTATCAGTCAGGAAGTCATTGTCACTATCGACGAAGCAACCAGTGAGATGGGGGTCGCCTCGTGGACCAACACCAGTCCATGGATGCAGTGGATAAGGTTCAGGAGCCTCAAGACAGTAGATATTCCGATCATTGGACGCGAAAACTATCTCTGTCCTTCCGTCACCGTCTAGGTCTCCAACGTAGGGAGCTGACTCAATAGGACCTGCTGCCTGATAGTACCAATCAGTGGTACCAGATGCAGAATCGACACAATACATGGCGTAGTCATCTGCACCCACAAATATCTCGAGAACTTCATCTCCGTCAACATTTGCTGCACATGGAGCTCCGTCAACATCGTTGCTAGCGCCTTTCGTCCACTTCTGAGTCCCTGTTCCACCATCAATGCAATGGAGGTAGTTGTCCTGAGTGCCCACAAACACGTCCAGTGCCATATCGCTTTCAGCATTGGCTATGCACGGTGTGGAGAGGATGGCAAAGGACCCAATATCGGTATAGTCCCATTCTAGGCCACCTGTTCCATTCAAGCAATAGACATGCCCATTATCTGTCCCAAAGACGATATCCTTGACAGAGTCGCCATCAAGATCTGCAACCGTGGCAGTGAATGACGACTGTGTACTTGTTGTGTAGTTCCACTCAACAGCTCCATCAGCTCCATTGAAGCAGTAGAAGTGATAGGTTCTTGAACCACAGAGCACTTCAAGCTGGCCATCACTGTCAACATCGGCCGCAGTTGGTGAGGATAGAGTAGTAATGTTCAGGTCTGGGGTCGACCACTCCTCGCCGCCAGTACTGTTTATGCAGCGAACTGCATCAGCTATGCTATCAACGACAAGGATCTCAAGTCTGTCGTCCCCAGTAACATCAGCGATACATGCTGAACTCTGTGCACTACCAGGAATAGACCACTCCTCTTGACCAAGAGCAGCATCGATGCAGTAGAGAGTACCGGTGGCGATAATCACCTCTAGTTGGCCGTCCGCATCAATATCTGCAATGGATGGTGAAGTATCAGCCAATCCATCCAGAAGAAACTTCCATTCGATGAGACCGTTCGTTGCATCAAGGCAGTATAGGTAGAGGTCATCCGACCGAATCAGTACCTCGAGTGTTCCATCGCCATCAACATCAGCAACGCTGGGAGAAGAGTCCACTGACCCTCCTGTCACACGACTCCACTGAACCTCAGGCGTCACACCGTTGGAGATGCGGAAATCTCCGTGTTGATCATCTATGGCATCTGTTGCCTGATGCCTTTGAGTTATCACATAGGGAATAAAACACGATGAGATTACAAGCATTCCTGCTATCAGAGCAGATGCGGCAAAGACTGCTAACCTGTCATATCCAAGATCCATCCTCTCTAGCCTCCATATATTATGGCGTACCGGTTTCTATGCTTCCCATCTTACGCGCAAGAGATTTGGCAGTAAAACTACCATTATTGGAAACACAATTGAAGATTCTGGCCAAACCACCATAAAGGTCTTCCCAGCCAACCTGCTAGAAAACCTGCCTACTAGGCCAAGTCAAAGATGAGTTCCGGTGAACACATATTGAGTGAGCAAACCGAGTGATGAGATACCCTGGCTTCCCCGTTCTCATTACAAAGGCACAATAAATGATGTGAAGTCGTTCGACAAAGTGTCAATTCCACCCAGAACAATGAGAGATAGCAGCCGACCAGCGTACAATCAGACTTGAAAGCCTACTCATCTTATCTGTTCGTGGCGTCCACTTTTGAAGTCGCATCTTTCAAGAAGGCATTCCAGTCGTCGAGAATCCCCAGCATCCCACATGTAGACTCGATGTATGGGAGGTCAAGCTGCCCGACCTTCCGTGAGAAGATGCCAAGTGCATCTCGAAGGTCCTGTTCCCCCCTGAAAAAGAATCTTGTTGATGAGTGTGTCCTCCGCCGAACCCAGCCTTACGTCCGAACTAAGCAGATCCACCCGAATTGCCCGTTCAAGCTTCAACTTGTCGAACTCGGTGTTCACGCCCTGAA
>SDNO01000091.1 GCA_004524435.1 Candidatus Thorarchaeota archaeon
CCCTGTAGTTGATGGATGCCGCGCGGCGCTCCAGATGGATGTTGAGAGTGCCCAGAAGCTGGAAAAGATAACGGAACGGGAATTCGACGAGTACCTTAGTACAGCAGGTAATTCCTTTGAAGATGTGTCGTTTTGTATCACGACACCTGGAGGTGCAAGCCAGGTAGCTGTTCTGTTTGAAGAGGGCGAGGCAACGCTAAAACGGGGTTGTGGTCATGAGTGTGTTGTGATCTCCGCCCCCGAGCCAGTGCTCACACAGCTCTTCGACACGGATTCACGCCTCTCTCCCCTGGAGGTTCTGGACAATGAGCTTGAGGTGCAGGGCTCCGACGCCTGCGAGGTGGCTGAGGCGTTGGGCTTTCTAGCATTCCCGACTCTTCTTCAGATGGCGAGGTCTGGTATAGACCCATCCTCCCTTCTCTCAGAGGATGCAGACTCGGTGATAATGGCAACTGCATCGGATTTGGTCACAAGGCTGCTGAAACGATGGATTGATGTCCAAGTGAAGTCACGATAGATTGTAGGGTCACAATCCATGGAATGGAAAGACTAGCTCCTTTACCCGCTCGAGGACTCTATCGAGGTCTTTCTCCACATGTTCCCGTGGAGTGTAGAGCTGCATCACATCCTGTTCGTCTCTCATTGTGAGTGGACACTTTGAGTAGTCGATGCCCTCGCAGGCCTCGAGGAACCCTTGGGGGATTTGGTACGGAACCTCGACATCCAACATCAGCGAGAGGAACAATGACCAGAGCCTCGCCACATTCGTCACATGATAACCTCCTCCTCCCACAGCCAGCCAACCAATATCACAGATGTCCTCAGACATGTGTTTTAGCTTCCTTATCACGTACTCGTAGCCGTGACTTGTATATGCCAGGTGCGCTAAGGGGTCCATATAGTGCCCATCGACCCCAAGCTGAGTGACCAAGAGATTGGGTCGATAGCTCTCGATAAGTGGAACCACGATCTCATCAAAAGAACGGATCAGCTCCGGATTTCCGGAGCCAACTGATAACGGGATATTGACCGAGAAACCTTCTCCCTCACCGGCGCCGTTCTCAAAGACGTTTCCTGTTCCGGGGAAAAGAGTCTTACCTGATTGATGGACCGAGATGGTTAGCACATTCTTGGAGCGGTAGAAGGCGTTCTGGACCCCATCTCCATGGTGTGCGTCGAAGTCGTAGTAGAGCACTCGACACTCCTTCTCTTTGAGGAGGTGCATGATGGCGATAACAATGTCGTTGAAAATGCAGAATCCTGACGCCTCACTTCTCTGAGCATGATGGAGTCCTCCTGATATGACAAAGGCATTGCTCGCCCCGTCTATTATGGAGCGCATACCGTCAAGCGTTGCTCCGACGTACCTTCGGGCCGCCTCGTACAGACCTGGAAAAGATGGGTTGTCAGCGATACCCAAGCCGTACCGAATGTTTCGACAACTGGCATCCTGACATTCCTCGACGGCGTCGATGTACTCAGGATCATGGTATATCTCAAGTTCTTCACGAGTCGGCAGGGTAGGCTTGATATTGGTCGTCAGGTCCAATAGCCCCAATCGTTGGGAGAGGTCGTGAGTAAGCCTAAGTCGGTCTGGCTTAAGTGGATGTGTTTTGCTGAACTCATAGTCAAGGAGTTCGTCTGAGTAAGGGTAGACCAGTTTCCCTCGCATTGTGATTCATTCGTTGTGAAACACCCGCTTATACCTTATGCATCGCGGCAGGTTCTTACCAATGCCGGAGTCAATACCATTCGATTGTTCCTGGGGGCTTGGACGTGATGTCGTATACGACGCGGTTAATTCCATCCACTTCATTCACGATTCTCGAGGCGATACCTAGAAGGAGGTCCCACTCAGGCCTCGCGACTGAAGCCGTCATCGCATCTGAGCTTTCAACGATTCGGATTACGGCCGCCTGTTCGTAAGTGCGTTCGTCGCCCATGACCCCTACAGACCTTACAGGAAGGAGAACACAGAAAGACTGCCAGATTGATGCGTAGATAGCATGGTCTTGCAGCTCATGCTGCAGAATACTGTCAGCCTTCCTGAGTATGTCGACCTGCTCTTCTGTCACGCTTCCCCCAATCCTGATAGCCAGGGAGGGCCCAGGGAATGGCTGTCTGCTGACTAAGTAGTCAGGAATCTCGAGAATCGCTCCCACTTCCCGTACTTCATCCTTGTAGAGATTCTTCAGAGGCTCGACTGGCTTGAGTGTCATCCAAGTTGGCAAGCGGACGTTGTGATGACTCTTAATCACAGATGTTCCTTTGCCCGTTGCTGCGCTCTCCACCCGGTCAGGATAAATTGTGCCCTGTCCAAGAAACTCGAAAGCCCCAAACTCGCTCTCCAGTTGCTTTGCCTTCTCCTCGAAGACTTCTATGAATGTGTCAGCTATGGTCTCTCGCTTCTCTTCAGGATCCTCAATACCCTTGAGCCTGCTGATGAATCGCCTAGATGCGTCGATAACAACGAAGTGCTTGAAATCCATTTCTTCGAATGCCCTTTCGACCTCCCGACGTTCTCCTGCCCGAAGGAGACCGTTATCGACGAAGACGCAGTAGAGGCGGTCCCCTATCGCCTTCTTGATGAGACAGGCAGCGACAGTAGAATCCACTCCCCCACTTGTCCCCATCAACACACGTCCCATTCCCACTTCTCTCTGGATTGCGTTCAGAATGTGTGAGACCTCATCCTCGGGTGTCCAGTGACCAACATACCCACACTGGTTTCTAAGGAACCGCTCTAGTACACTCCTACCGTTGGGAGTGTGGGCAACTTCTGGGTGGAACTGGACTCCGAAGACTTTGTTCTCTTCATCTTTGAAGGCCGCAATCCTACTATCACCGCTTAGAGCAAGGGGCTCAAGCCCGTCTGGAATCTCAACCACTTCATCACTGTGGCTCATCCATACACTTTGACCATCGTTTAAGTCCTGGAGAATCGACTCATCGTCGAGGACTTGTAGTTTGGTTTCTCCATACTCGGGATTCCCACCTGCTGAGAGCTTCGCACCCTTCCACACTGCCAATAGCTGATGGCCGAAGCAGATGCCCAGCACATGTATGCCGTATTCTCGGATGTGTTTCATATCGCTTTCAAAATCCTGATCGAGATCGGATTCATCGATAGATCTCGGACCGCCGGAGAAGATGATGCCTTTTACCCCAGACAGGTCTTGTCTTACCAGTGCAGACTCTTCAGGGATAATCTCTGCATAGACCCCGAGTTCACGGCATCGTCTAGAAATCAGATGCGTATACTGACCGCCGTAATCAACAACAAGAACTCGTTCTGCTTTGCTCAACTCAATCCCCCTACACGTTAGCTGCAATATCGCTGCGATATCTGATACGTCCCTCTATTTTGTCAATGTCCTCGTATGCTGCTGTGCGCGCTTCTCTCACCGAATGTCCTTTTCCTAACAAGGCTATTGCACGGCTCCCGGTTGTGTAGACCGTTCCGTTTCTCTCGTATACTGATGCATAGTAGAGCTCGCTACCGATTTCTCCCCGTATCGATATGGGCTGGTCTGACTCGACTCCATTGCCGGGATAGCCTTCCGGGACGATGTAGACGCATACCGTTGCGAGAGGCAAGAAGCTAGGTCTCTTGAGGGTACCGTCAAGGATACGGTGGCATATCTCATCCATAGATGAGTCGAGAATCGAGAGAACATTCATGGCCTCTGGGTCTCCGAACCTCGCATTGAACTCAATCACTTTGATTCCTTGAGGCGTCTTCATGAATTGTCCGTACAGTATGCCTTTGTAGCTCTCACCTGTATTTTCCTTGACTCCTCTGATTGCATGCTTCAGGATTCCAAGAGATTTGTCCAAATCGTTCTTGGTAACGTAACCTAGACCGTGGGACTCTCGCGAATAGGAGCCCATTGAACCTGTGTTTGGACCGATATCTCCGTCATATGCCCGTTTGAAATCACGGACAAGCGGCATACTTTCGACTGTTCCATTTGCGTCCACAAGGACCTGCACTGTGAACTCCGTGCCTCGCATTTTCTCCTCAAAGATGACGCTTCCATCGCGACGGATCATCTTTTCTGCATAGATTAGAACTTCATCTCGAGAATGTACGTGTTCAGCAAAGAGCTTGACTCCTTTGCCGCCAGTAAGCCCATCTGGTTTGATGACTAGGTCCTCCAAACCAATTCTATCTATGGCGTCATCTAGGTCCTGAATGTGCTTCACTACCTGAAATCGAGGGTTAGCCTCTGGTTGTATGCTCTGAAGGAGCAGTCTGGCATAGACCTTACTTGTTTCCAGTCTTGCTGTCTTTGCGCTGGGTCCTACTGCAGAGATACCACGCGTTTCGAGCCTATCAACCAGTCCTTCGGCGAGTGGAGCCTCGGGTCCAACTATTGCGTAGTCAATCTTTTCCAAGTTTGGTATGCTCTCAGCTTGGCCTAGGTTTCCTTCGAACGACCGCTCCGATAGGGTGTCGATGCCTGGATTCATCCGGGCCATCAATGACCAGATCTTCGCACCTGACTTATGAAGCGCAGCGGCTATCGCATGTTCTCTTGCGCCGTTTCCAATCAGGAGTACTCTGCTCACTCTAACTCTACCTCGTACGGCTCGATTACGACTGATCCTCTGTCGGCTTCTTCAACAAAGCCAAGGTCATAGCTCTCATCCAGTTCTGAGAGGACGCGTAATGCTGCTTCTTTTTCTTCGCTGGGCACGATTACGACTAGTCCAACTGACATGTTGAATGTGGAGAACATCTCCTTCCATTCGATCTGCCCAATCTCTTGTAGATATGAGAAGACCGGTTCAATCTCAGGGAATGATGTGATTCTGAACCTTGCAGCTTTGAGCCTGAGTATCTTCTTGAAACCAGATCCTGTGATGTGAGCTATTCCGTGTAGCTTGACACCCTTTTCTCTCAACGCTCTGAGATGAGGAACATAGATTCTCGTGGGCCGAAGCAACTCGTCTGAAACCTTGGTGCCCCATGGAAATTCGTCATCGATTTTCATCTGGGCGAAGATGACCTTCCGGGCCAGTGTGAACCCGTTTGAGTGAATCCCGTTGGATGAAACTCCTAGGATTGCGTCTCCGTTCTCTACGTTGCTACCATCAATGAGCTCTGATGGATGGCCCAATCCGACGGCCGCACCCGCCAGATCGATTCCTATCCCTGATGCTCCCTTTATCATGTCTGGGAGGATAGCTGTTTCCCCTCCCAGAATAGGTATCCCAGACAGTCTACATGCACTAAGAAGGCTCTGGCCTATCTGATGAAGGATGTCTTCTGGAAGAGGTTCCTCTGCTGCTAGGTAGTCTACAAAGCCGATAGGTAGCATACCAACCGAAACGAGGTCGTTCACATTCATTGCGACACAGTCAAAGCCCACCGTGTCATATTTCCCGGCCATCTCGGCAACGAGCATCTTGCTCCCGACTCCATCTGTGGATAGAGCAATGCACAGGTCTTCAGAAACTTGGACGGCATTTGCATAGTGCCCGTAGTCCTGCATGACTCTGCCGTGTTCGAATGATTGTCGTACATAATTGCCGAGCACTCTGAGTCCATCAGACACCTGTGACTCATCAACGCCAGCCTCAGCGTAACTTGATGGTGCCTTCAGTCGTGGTCTTTGTTGAATACCAAGAATGCGCGCGGCCAAGTGTGCTGCGTTCTGCCCATTATCTATCCCAACTGTTGCCACGGGGACTCCTTTTGGCATCTGGGCAATCGAGAGCAGAGCGTCAAGTCCGCCAAGCGCTGCTGACACAGGGACTCCAATAACAGGCCTTTCAGTCAGTGAGGCGACAACTCCAGGAAGTGCCGCTGCCAGTCCTGCAATTGCGATGATCACATGTGCGTCAGTCTGCTCTACTATCTCCTTCACGACATTCGGTTCTCTGTGAGCAGAAGCATAGGCCAGATCGTACGTGATGGACAAATCATCTAGGACTTCTGTGGCTTTGTCCACAATCTTCGAATCACTCTTGCTACCTGCAATCACAAGCACGTCTACCAACGATATCACTCCATGTATTGTCTCAAACCATTTTGGAATACCTCGGTCGCCTCTCTCATGTCTATCTCGAAGTCGCCGAAGTCCGCCACGCTATCATTTACAGTCAACCCAATCTCAACGGCAGAGGTTTCGTGTTTCTCCATAATCTGCATGAACTGCTGCTGATTTGACTCAGTCACCTCTGCAATATATCTTGCAGAGGTCTCAGAGAAGAGGACTTCCACATCCCGTGAGGTTGAACCCGGAACATAGTCAAGGTCTACCTTGAAGCCATAGTCGCTGTGCATCACCATTTTCATCAGAGCGATGGCGATTCCGCCACGGCCTAGATTGTTGCAGGATCTCACGAGTCCGAACTTGTGAGCCTCGAGCATTGCGTTCATTATGCTCTTCTCACGTTTGGGTCGATACACTGGAGGAATACCCTCAATCTTTCCCGTGGTCATCCTTTGGAATTCGGTTCCATTGAGCTCCGGGAGTGTATCGCCGACGAGAAGCAGGTTGGCCCAAGGGGTGCAGAGATTCCGTCTGATTGGGGAATAGCCGGGCTCGAAGATTCCAGCAAGCATGATTTGAGGTGTCGGATTCACCCGACGGATTTTGCCTTCCGTTTCTGCCTCGTTGTATAGCGATACATTTCCCGCAACGACAGGGATGTCGAAATCGTTGGAGAAGCGCCCGAGCCCTCTTACTGATTCCACATACTGTGCATATGAATCTGGCCGTTCTGGGTTTCCGAAGTTGAGACAATCTGCGAGTAGAATCGGTCTGGCGCCCATGGAAACGATGTTCCTCAGGCATTCAGCGGCAGAGTTTGCGGTGCCCTGTTGGGGGTCAAGCAGACACCACTGGGAATTGCAGTCGCTTGAAAACGCAATCCTCTTGTTGAAGGGGAATTCCAGAACCCCGGCATTCTCTCCGATATCCACAACTGTGTTGATCTGTACATGTTGGTCGTACTGGGAGTATACCCATGATCTATCACAAATATTGAGGGAGCCAAGCATGTCAAGAATCAGAGCATCGAACTCGTAATGATCTTTCAACCACTCAAGGCTCTGTTTCTGAACGGGAATCACTCCTTCCACCCGCTCAGGTACGGGAAAACCTTCCACCAGCAGATCCACTGGGAGCCTAGCCCTGACCTCGCCAGCCTCCAAGACGGTATAGAGGTGATCATCAGTCACATGACCAATCACAGCATGGGGCGCCTCACTCTTTGCAAGTATTTCCAAGACCTCATTGATATTCTCAGGAGATACAACGCCCAACATCCGTTCTTGCGATTCTGATACAATTATCTCCCATGGGGTCATACCTACCTCGCGAAGCGGGACTCGATCTACCTCAATTGTGACCCCTGTACCACCGTTGGAGGCCATCTCTCCAGCACACGACGTTAGTCCACCACCACCCAAATCTTGAAGCCCTTCAAGAAGCCCCTTTTCAACCAGTTCGCTCAGTACGTCGATGAGGACCTTTTTCGCCAGAGGGTCACCTATCTGGACAGCTCCTCTATTCTCTTCCTCTTGGTCGGAGAAGGTTTCGGATGCGAAGCTAACGCCGGCAATTCCATCTCTTCCTGTGGTGGAACCAAAAATAACGAGATGATCTCCGGGAGTCTTGGCGCTACTCCTCACGACCTTTCCGGGTCTTACCATGCCGATGCAGATAACATTCACCAGGCAGTTGCCTTCGTAGGAGTCGTCAAAGCTCAGGTCACCTCCAACCATCGGAATCCCGACACTATTGCCATAGTCCGAGATACCACGAACTACATGGTCGAGCAAATGTGCATTCTTGGGTTTGCCTGGATGACCGAAATGCAGGCAGTTCATGAGACCGACAGCTTTGCATCCCTGCGAAATGACATCACGGATGATTCCGCCGACTCCTGTTGCGGCACCATTGTAAGGATCTACTTGGCTCGGGTGGTTGTGTGACTCCATGGCCACACCGAGAAGGATGCCGTCTCCAATGTCAACCAGACCCGCTCCCTCGCCTATGCCAAGATACACTCTATCTCCCTTGGTCTTGAACAGATGGAACCATCTCTTGCTGCTCTTGTAGGAGCAGTGTTCACTCCAGAGTACATCGAGCATCGCTAGCTCGGTTTCGTTGGGCTTTCTTCCAAGGACCTTTGCAGCGTGGTCGAGTTCTGTCTGTGTCAGCATACAGTTTCCCTCACAAAGTTCTCAAGGATGAGAATCCCGTCACGAGAGCCTATGGCAATTCGCGAGGCTCTTTCGGGATGGGGCATCATACCCATCACATTCTGCTGCTCGTTCACAATCCCTGCAATGTTCATAATGGATCCATTGGGGTTGTTCTCATCCGAGATATTACCCTCCTTGTCGCAATAACGAAAGGCAATCTGATTCTCAGAAACTAGCTTGTCAAGTATGTCGTTACTGCAGAAGTAGTTCCCTTCAGCGTGAGCGATTGGAACCCTGATAATGGCGTTCTCCAGCCCTTGAGTGAAACGGTTTGTGTGCTCACTGACCTTCAGATATACCCACTTGCATATGAACCGGGCGGACTCATTGGTGAGGAGCGCCCCCGGCAGATGTCCTGACTCTGCAAGAACCTGAAATCCATTACAGATTCCCAATACGGGTTTGCCTTCATCGATCAATTCCTTGACGCCTTCCATGATGTCTCCAACAGACGCCACAGCGCCTGCTCGCAAGTAGTCTCCATAAGAGAACCCCCCGGGAATCACTACACCATCAGCCTCCTGAAGTGCTGTGGGTCCCTGTCGACTTGGTACTAGGTAAGGGTCGGCACCCTGTATCCCCTTCAGAACGCGAATAATATCTTGTTCATTGTTCGTTCCAGGAAACCGTAAGACAGCAATCGCCAACTACGTCAGCCTCACTTCTGTCTTCTCAGCAATGGGATTCGATAGAAGCTTCATATTCATCTCATGCAGTTGATTCAAGATATCAGGGCTGATGGGACGGTTGATCTTAACTCGATATATCCGGCCCGCCCGAACCTCAACAACCTCCTCGAATCCCAGTCTTGTCATTGCTTTGCGAGTGACTTCTCCCGGAGGATTCTTAATGCCGTCCTTTGGCAAAACTAGGATTGTGAGGAATTCCGTTCTCACGGGAATCTCGTCCGGATTGGTTTCTTTCAGTCTACCTAGTAGCCTTCCATAAGCTTCCACAACATTGCCGCTGTCGTGTCGGAAGATATCCTTGTCTAGAGAGTCTTCGTCTTTATCCCACACTCTGATAGTGTCTCCTGAAATCTCGTCTGCAAGTAGGATTGCTCCATCTTCGGCCTTTCCGAATTCGAGCTTGAAGTCGACAAATCTTAGTCCAGCTTGGGAGAGAAGCTCTCGGAGGTAATAGTTCACGGAGAGTGTAACTGAATACATGAATGCAATCTCATCGGGATTCGCAATACCCAGTCTCTCTATGGCATCAGCGGATAATAGAGGATCATGAAGCGAATCATCTTTGAGAAAGAACTCGATCAGAGGCTCAGACATGAGTTGCCCCCGCTTCAGTCCGTACCTATCACAGAAGGACCCCGCAGCGAAATTTCGACACACCACCTCAAGTGGAAAGATGTCTACCTTTCGACAGAGTAATCGTGTTTCTTCCAGCCTCTTGATGAAATGAGTAGCAACACCTTTGTCCTGAAGATACTTCAGCAGAAACTCTGAAGTATCGCAAGTCACCAAGCCTTTTCCTTCAATCTCCTCTCTCTTCTGACCATCACCTGCAGTGATTGTGTCTGTGAACTCTATGATGACTCTTTTCGGTGACTCGGGGTCTGCATAGACACGCTTTACTTTCCCTTCGTTGATCAGGTCCAACTTCAATCTCTCCGTTCTATTATGACTGGCTTTCTCCCCGATATGTCTTGGTTATGAATCATGTGGAAGCCTCATCTAGGCGGTCTTGTTCTACCGCGGTTTTGATGTCTATCATGCAGAGGTCCAAAGGACTCCTGATTTCTGTCTTCATCTTCAAAGAAAGACGCCTCATCTCTGGACTTGTGGGACCTACACAGGGCGATCCGGGTACTCGAGGGCTCAGATCGAAAACAACGAATTCTGACTCGGTTGTCAGAGCCCCCTGGAGGGCAAAGAGACCTATCATTTTTGGCGGGAAGTGCTCTCTGACGCCCTCCAGCAAGTTCTCTGCAGCTTCATAGACGAGGGGTTTCTTGCTCTCTCGCATTGTCACTCCCTTGTGTCCCACTTCCTCATTGACGATCGGGACATCTAGACCCATCTGGTCTCTTGCAGGTAGATTCAGCAGGCCAGTCAGATTGGTCTGTATTCTGTCATCAAATCCTACAAAGTCTAGACTGCCAAAACGATCTTCCATTGCATACGCTTGGAAGTTTGCGTTGAATCGTGGTGCAAGGATGAATTCCTCGACAATGGCATCCTTCA
>SDNO01000185.1 GCA_004524435.1 Candidatus Thorarchaeota archaeon
CTTGACAACTGTTTAGTGACATGCCAGTTTCCACCATGGAGTACTGAACAGAAAGTGGATCTTGTCCGATCTGTAACTGGATGGAATACCTCGTCATTCGAGCTCATGAAACTGTCGGAGAGAGCCCTGAACCTAACAAGGGTCTTCAACATCAGAGAGGGGTTCACAAAGGCGGATGACTGGCTTCCTGCGAAGTTCTTCGAAAAAAGTAGAACAGGCCCATTAACCGACAAGAGCATGGAGAAAGCAAGACTGAAAAGGGCCATTGAAAAGTATTATAAAATGATGGGGTGGTCTGAGGAAGGCGTGCCCGGCGAGGCGAAACTCGAGGAACTAGACATTGGATGGGCGAGTGCTGAATTGGCCTGAGAGTGACTGTGAAGCCGGCATTCTGGGTGATTGCTCTGAACACTGAAAATACAGGGGAGTCGCAATGAAATTGGATTCGATAAGAACGAAACCAAACCGACAACTCAGAGATGGAAGAGGTCGAAGCAGAGACTATACTAAATTCGACAGGATTCTATCGAAGTATAAAGAAGAAGGAAGAGCCTTGAACCTGGAGGATGTAAAGAAGTACCTTGGCCTCACGTTGTCCACAATCCGCTCGTACGCAAAGGATCGTGGTGTAACCGCACACGTTCTGAGAGATGACTCGGATCAGTTGTACTTGGTCTTTCGAGAAAATGATTCATGATTCTTCATTGGACCAACCGGAAGTAGTGAACCTCCTCAGATGCAGGAGAGCTCTTTCAAACAACTTGAAAGATTGTGTACCGCCAAGAGAAGCAGATTCGGTTTCTCTATTTCGAACGATACCACATGACCCCTCTATCTCTTTTCGCATTCCTCGTATACGTAGACGTTCTTCCCATGCTGAGACTACAGCAACAATATTGAAAAGATGAAGAATAAGGCCATCCACATACACGAATCGAGAATCACGAATTGCACCATAACGAGGACTGAATATTGCGAGAGACATCTAAGACGACAACCGTGGTGACATATCCAATTGTTTCTGCTTTGGTCAAGGCAGAGGATTTTCTGAGAGAGGAAGCCAGTCTAAGACCAACAAGCTCGATACAAAAGGAATTCATTGAAGATTTCTATGATACAAGCAAAGATGATGTTCCGAAGATCAAGGAGATAGAGAGTATCGCTGATACCAATGTCAAGAACATAAACAACTGGTTGAAGGAGCGAGGTTTCTCGATTCAATTGAGTGCAATCAGTGAGGGCGGGTTTGGTGTGGCCAGTGTGCTTGATCTTCTAGGCAAATGGGCAAACAATGGTCAGAGATGGACTGTATACACAGAAGAGGGTGAGAGCTATCCTGGAGTGAAGATGACAAATTACGGTCTTGGTTTCTACCAACTGGAGGGCAATCCGAACATCATCATAGAGATTGAAACAAAGGCTAGTGATAGAGTGTATCTTATGATGGCCGATGATGTTCCTGACGGTTTCTCACTTATCAATCACATAGAGAGCATTTCACGGCAAATGAAGAAAATAGAACCCGTGCATGAGGGCGTTGTCTTTCCGATGATTGACCTGAATGAGGAAGGAGAACTAGAATGGCTCATCGGTCTCATTCTGGGAGGCATGGTCGTAGCAGAAGCCCTTCAACAGACAAAACTCAAAATGAACCATGAGGGATTCAGAGTAAAGAGCGCTGTAGCAATAGGAGCTCGAAAGGCACCACCACGAACAGGTGAACCATATATGATAAACCGACCGTTTCTCATGTGGATCACAAGGCCGAAACTCTCTAAGCCGCTTTTCGTTGCCTATCTCAACAAGGACGTCTGGAAAGACCCCGAGAGTCTTGAAATGTAGTCCTTTCGAGAGAGAAGAGGTCGCCTTGATAGATGATAGATAAGAACAAGCTTATGATGAGATCTACTTCATCTACCTGACCCAGTTCAGCGAGAAGACGGACTTCGGTGATGCGGTGGAACCGAGGAGTCTGGTCGAGGCGGCTAGAGGCAGGGAGTTGATTGGAGACCGTTTTCTTCATCTGACCTGGATGGATGTGCATGCGTTTCTCGAGAAGCATTGGACCAGACTCAGCAAGGAACAGCAGCTGATGGTTGACCTGCACCGAAGCTGGATCGTGGAGAAAGGGAGAACCGATCTGGTCATGAATGTGGTTGACGTGGGTGAGCGGAGCCTAGAGGACTATCTGGGTGATGTGTCAGCGGCGCTCACAGCGCTTGAACCTCTCGGGAGGAAGGTTTCGGACAAGAGGACGCGGAAGCTGCGCATCGATGTCACCAGACTGGATGATATCGAGCGTGATGTAGTCTATGAGGCGATCCACAATCTAGCCGGCTCGGAGTCAGTGAATCGAAAGCGGGAGTATACGACTGATGAGGCCACCCTGCAGGCCGCAGCTGATTTCCTGTCAGAACTGGCGGGCAACTATGAGTGGGGGCTCCTCAGATTCTACACAGGACTGTTCCGTCTGGCCCATGAGACGAGGCATCTGCGGTTGTACGGAACAGGGACCAGAGGTTTCTCGATCAAACTGGAAGTGATTGACAGGGGCGAGATCAGCCTCTGCACGCTCTGGAGGAGTATGCATATTGAGTTCTCGTTGAAACGGTAAACATGCTGATTCTGGAGCGTTCTATAAACCCACACCACTAATCTCAACAATGATAGTGGTAAATGAAGCTCTCTCTCGTGGGAAACAGGGTTTCAAATAACTCTCTGTAACCCCTACCTATGCTGATTTCCAAGTTCTGTTTCTTTAGTTCAGAGAGTGAAGAGTCACCAAACATTAACGCTTTGAAACTATCAGGTGGGAAACATAATTCGACATACGTGTTTGGTGGTTGTGCGCCTATGTTTTCAATCGGATCTAGACTTCCATTCACAAACTTCAGTCTATGACAGCTCCTATAGGTGTTGAGAAAGATCTCCTTTGTGAGGTTCTCAAACATTGTTCCTTTCAATCGCTTCTCAAGGACCGGACGAATCTTGTTCAAGAATCTGGTCAAGTCTGGAACTCGAATTTGATGTTTCCACATCAGGTTATGTGTGCCTCCATAATCCAATGCGAGCTTTCCGAGATTTGAAGAGAGATGTCCCGGCACCTTCAATGTTCGGACGCCCTTCTCTTCAGCCAAGGCTTTAATAAAATACAAGGTCCTCATCGTCGAGTCATAAGATCTGATACTGGATTCAGGAACAACCAATGAATTCGTTTGACTCATACTCCCGTATTCCAATAGTCGGAAGTACCCATCAACGATGCCATTCTTCTCAAGGACAAAGGTATCGAAGTTCCATGAGATCTCCATCCTCAGGCGTTCTTGGATTCTCCACAGCTCCCTGCTTCTAACAGCGGACACCAATGACTTCTGATTGGTCTCCTGAAGGAGTATCATCAAAATGTCGAAATCACTATCTTCAGCTGATCTAATGGCAATATTCATGAATTCAGGTTCCGACTCTGACTTGAGCACCGGAATATTCCCAATCGGGAGGTTGATTGGGCAATTATACGAAGTTGGAATGATCAGGTCATAACCATATTTTCGATAGAAATAGGGTACGCCCTGAACCGAGGATATCTCGTATTCTCCTTCTCTGATCAATCTATCGAGGTACGTATACAGGACATTGAAGAGTCCCCGATTCCTATAGGCTTCTGCGGTCCCAAGAAATACGAGCTCAAGATTCCGTATAATGATACCATCGTACGACCAGTCACTCGGGAAAGCAACAACTGATGATACAATCCTTCCTGAGTCCGCATCGCGAATGAATGAGTTCATTTCACTCTTGAAACCCGGTAGATTCTCAACCAGGCGTTTGAGAAATTCTCCATAGGCGGGTCCAAAGATTTCTGTATTGAAGTGAACTACTTCATCAATCTCTGCATCAGTCTCTGCAAGTCCAAATTCGAATCCTTCTGGAACCTTCAACCAGTCATAATGATATGTGGGAATACCTACAGCCTCCTAAACCTCAGTAATTTTTGTAATTGAAGATGATTCTTATTAGTATCCCTATTGAGAATCAGCAAAGGTGGAAGAGCTTCGATTGGAGAGATTTTTCTCCTTGCATATCAGTTTCCTACCTTTGAACCAGACCTCTTTGCATCAGCGTATTGCGCAGTTCCATTATTGGATATGCTGAGACACACCGAGTTTTCTGTTGCAAGGATATGGATGCCAGAATATGGCAATCCTGAGGTAGAGGAGGAATTCAACTGGATCTACGAAACCAGTCCATATCACAACGTAAAGGAGGATGTTCAGTACCCAGCTGTGCTCTTCTATACTGCAGTAGGAGATGTCCGTGCGGATCCCGCACACGCTCTAAAGATGGCTGCAAGGCTCCAGAGAGCTTCCTCTCAGTCGTCAACTCACCCAATTCTTCTCAGTACCGATAGACGAGCTGGACATGGAGTCGGGCTCCCTACCGAGAAACTAGTAGAGATACGAACAAACCAGGTTCTCTTTCATGCAAGGCACACAGGTCTAGACCTCGGATAGAGCTCTCTTCTCGAACTAGTGACTCGCCATCATATCTTTCCCACTCAAAAAGGATATATCGTACCTCCCCTCCTGAATGACAATAGGCTATCGCGGGGTGTTTGTGATGATAGATGATTCTATACCTGAATGGGATATCTCTCCCATGGTCAAGAACGTGGAGAGTGATGCGGTAAGAGAAGAGATGGCCTCTTGTGTGAGAAGGGCGGAAGAATTCAAAGAGCGGTATGTTCAGAGTATTCAGTTTCTTGGAGCTAAAGAGCTGAGGACGGCCTTTGAAGAACTTGAACAATTCATGTGGAGCGCGAAAAGAGTTCGAAACTACTGCTGGATGCTGAAGGATGAGGACGTTACAGACTCGGAAGCAAAAGGACTCTTCGAATATGCGAAGGAAGGATTCGCCAAGGTCGAGTTCGTTTATACTTCTTTTGAGATGGAAGTCATCAGGTTGTTCAAACGAAACCCTGAGATCTTGGATTCAGAAGAGCTAGAAACATATCGTCACTATCTCTCGCGGATGAGGGAGAGAAGCACGCATTGTTTCTCCGATGAACAAGAGAAACTGATTCTTGAGATGAACCAATATGGGCGGCAGGCTTGGACCGAGTTGCACTCAGAGATACTCGGATCGAGTACTCGAAGACTGTCAATAGACGATCAGGAGAAGGAATACTCGCTGGCGCAATTGGTCTCAATAATCTTGAATTCTACGAAACGGGAGAATCGGAGAAAGGCATCTGAGGCTGCTCATGCTTTGATAGCTGATCATAGGATTCCACTCTCACATGCATATCGAGCCATCAGTAGAAGCTATGAGAGTGAGATGCGCAGGAGAGACTGGCCAGATGTCTTGACATATGCTCTGCATAGGGAGGATGTCAGTGTCGAAGCACTTGAGGCGATGCAGAAGGTCATCAAGGAGAACGTAGGAATCCTGCGACGATATATCAAAGTGAAAGCATCGCTCTTGGATGTTGACAGGTTGTGCTCATGGGATCTAACCGCCCCGGTTGGGACTATGCGGTCTGACTATTCATGGTCTGAGGCTCGTAAGATGGTGGTTGATGCGTACTCGGAATTCGATTCAGACATAGGTGCGTGGGTCGATGGTCTTTTCGAGAAGAGGAGGATTGACGCAACTCCGCGACCTGGGAAGACTCGTCTTGGGGGATGCTGGTTCTCTCATGAACCGAATACATCATGGATTACTCTTAACTTCACGGGTGGGTTGAGGGATATTTTTACACTCGCCCATGAAACTGGTCACGGTATTCACTCCTATCTCAGTGCACAGGCAAACACATACCTCAACTGGCTTCCGGGTTCGTGCATGACTGAAACGGCAAGCCTCTTCGGAGAATCGCTTCTGCTTGACTTGTTGCTCTCCCAATCAGGCAATAGCGAGAAGGCGGCAGTCTTATCCGTAATCTTGGACAAGCTCGTCAGCACAGTCTATTACTCACAAGTCCGTTTCGAGTTCGAGAAGCGGACGTACGATATGACCAGTCAAGATCGATATTTGGATGTTCAAGACATCGGAATGCTCTGGAAGGAATGCAGGGATGAGGTGTTTGGTGATGACATCGAATGGGGGCCCAATTCTGAATGGAGATGGGCAGCCTCGCCAAACAACTTCAGGTCTGACAGAAGGTTCTACAACTTCCCATATGCATTTGGTCAGCTCTTGACCTACGCTCTGTATCTAGAGTACAAAAGGGATGGTCAGACCTTTGTTCCGAAACTGAAGAAGATCCTGCAGTCCGGCAGTGCGGCGAGTCCGAGCGAGCTCCTGAGAGAGGTAGGATTTGATATCAACTCAGAGCGGTTCTGGGAAAAGGGTATTCGATATGCTGAACATAGAGTTGAACAGCTCGAGGGCCTTCTGAATAGAGAATCAAGCTGAGATGGCGTACAACATACATGAAGAAAGATTCTCAGACCCAAAACCATCCGAACTGTCAGGAAAGGGCATCTGACAGGTCCGTTGCCAGATAGAGGTTCGCCTCTCTTCTGGTCTATGTCCTCCTACTCCAGAGCAGCAACTATGTTCTTCAGGGAGACGCCGGTCACCTCTTGAGTCGTCCTCACGATTTCGAGGGCGTAGTCCCGATACTGGCTCTGGAGCAAGGCCGCTGTCTCCTCGGTCTCGTTCATGATGCGGTGGTCGAACACAGCGGAGTAGACTCTGAGCAGATTCCACAGCGATGAGAGCACCATGAAATAGTCAAGATTCTGAATCCTGTGACCGGAGATGGATTCGTACTGTGCCACAACTCGCTCCCGCACATCAAATCCCATCGAGCTGAAGAACATGACTGCAAAGGCCAAGTCGTACCTGCGGTCCCCCAGTCTGGCGTTTGCCCAGTCTATCGCAATGAGGGTTTCGGGGGACTTCAAGAGAATGTTCATCCCATGATAGTCAGCGTGTAGAAGAACAGGAGCACCGGGACTCACTTCATGGGACTCTATCCAGTCTATTACGGGGGATAGTTCAGCGATTCGATGTTCGTTGATGATCCTCTTCGGTGCTGCCAGCACATTGGTGATGAACTGACGCGGATTCCTGGTGATATCGTATCTGTCGAGGAAGGCGAGGCCCTCAGTCCAGTCTACCGAGTGGATTGCAGCAAGATTCCTCACGAACATATCCAACAGCTCATTGAACCGAGGCGTAGACCGTGAGGCATAGAGCTCATCCACGAACAGGGGGCCATCGATACGTTCCATGATGAGATATGCCCTGCCATTCACTCCAGATTCTTCAGTGTAGACGTACGGCCTAGGAACTCCCACGCCTCTAGCATAGAGCTCCTGTAGGACACGGAACTCCTTCCTTCCGGAACCAGAGGAGTATGGCCGGTAGACTCGGAGAATGAGAGGGAGTGACTTAGAGTCCGATATGAGGTCGACCCCATAGATAGTTGTGTCTGCACCACCGAGTATCTGCTTGAACTCACTCAATCTGGAATCGCTGTACTGTGGATAGGCTTCAGATATGAGTTCGAGGATCTCGTTTCTGTACTCACTCATGTGGGCCGGGTCCTTCAGATATCTCTGCAGCAATACTGGTTGAAATGCCTGATGGTCGTTGTGGCTCGTGAGAGCCTCCGAGCTGAGTGCCCGTCGTATCGCCAAGAAATGTGGATGAGTATCCAAGTAGTGTGGGGTATCGCCCTCTTTCTCTTAGAGCCCGTGACTGCCCTCAAGCAGCTCCACAAATCGGGACACAAACCGGGTCGCAGGCGCGCCGTCGACAACATCATGATCGAGGGTAATGGTGAGGGAGAGGTACTCCCGTTTCTCGACCTTATCCCCTACAAAGCCAGGCTTCTCGGAGATTCCACCCACAGCGATGCAGACCGCCTGCAGGCCGAGGGGAATTGCCCAGCCTCCATGCTTGGCATGCATGCCAATCGATGTTACAGCAACCGTACCAAGATTCTCGTGGATGAATTCGGGGTCTTTGCGCACTTTCCGCCAGAAGAAGAAGTCCCTGATGAACTTGGGAACAGAGAGGAGGAGCCGGATACCACGGTTCTCCTTCGATTCCGTGTAGTCCTCTTCGCGCTTCTTCTGAGTCCTGCGTATCTCCTCGCTAATCTCCCGTACGTCTTTGGTGTTTGCGGCCTTCAGGACATAGTTGACCGGGTAGGCCTTACCCTCGATGGAGGTCTCGATAAGGATGTTGACGTTAACGTCATCAAACACAACAAAGTGCTTCCCAATCATCAGGGCGTGGACCTGCTTGTATTCATCCACCGCTTTCCCCACACACGATACGATCCAGCCCGTGAAGGAGAGGCCTTCACCGCGCTCTTCCTTGAGTCGGTGCATCTTCTCGCGTGCATCGGTGATGTCGGCCTCAAACAAGCCAAGAATCCGGTGCTTCTTCAAAGCGTACTCACAGTTCTCGATGATCAGCTTTCGGGACTTTGGCACACGTGTCTTGGTATATGATGGGTCTGGACTCAACTCTCCTCGCCGCTCCATGGATGCTATATGCGTATAAGGTTTCGACACTTGGGAATTCGGCCTTTGAAGCATCACATACTGCACACTGACAATATCAATTGCCAGTCACGCCTTTGGCGATGCGGTCGCCGATTCCTTTGTCTATGTTGCGCCAGTACTCGAATGCTCGTTCTAGCACCGGCTCTGATACGCCATTCTTGAGATGTCCAACGACGTTGGATACCAGACGGTCACGCTGTGCATCGTTCATGACCTTGCGTATCAACGTTCTGGCCTGCCCCCAGTCATCATCATCTTTTCGCAAGGTGTACGCAGCGCGGACGAACTCTCCACTGGCCTTCCATATCTCAACCTGGGGATAGCGCTCTCCGTCAGCCTTCGGGCCTCCCTTCGAGTTTGGTGCGTACACGGGGTCGGAGACGTTGTCGATTCGCATCGCCCCGTCCTTACTGTAGCTATGCACAGGCGACTTCGGTCGGTTGACCGGAATCTGGTGGTAGTTGACACCCAAGCGAGCGCGATGGGCGTCAGCATATGAGAAGAGGCGAGCGAGTAGCATCTTGTCCGGGCTGGGGCCGATACCCGGTACGAGGTTGTTTGGTTGGAACGCCGCCTGCTCAATCTCGGTGTGGAAGTCGGTCGGGTTGCGATTCAGTGTGAGTCGGCCAACCTCATGCAACGGGTAGTCACCGTGCGGCCAGACTTTGGTCAGGTCGAAGGGGTTGAACCGGTAGGTCTCGGCTTCCTTGAAGGGCATGATTTGCACCTTCAGCGTCCAGCTGGGGTAATCACCTCGCTTGATTGCATCAAACAGGTCACGCCGGTGGTAGTCGGCATCCTCACCAGCGATTCTGTCACCCTCTTCCTGGGTGAGGATCTCGATGCCCTGGTCTGTCTTGAAGTGATATTTCACCCAGAACCGATCGCCTTTTGCGTTGACCCACATGTAGGTGTGACTTGAATAGCCGTTCATGTGCCGCCAGGTCTTGGGAATCCCGCGATCACTAAACAGTATCGTGACTTGGTGCGCTGACTCGGGCGACAGGGTCCAGAAGTCCCATTGCATGTCATTGTCACGCAGCCCGCTGTCCGCCCGGCGCTTCTGGGAACGAATGAAGTGCTGGAACTTCATAGGATCCCGGAGGAAGAACACAGGTGTGTTGTTGCCCACCATATCATAGTTGCCTTCGGTGGTATAGAACCTCAATGCGAAACCGCGCACATCTCGCCAGGTATCAGGGCTACCACGCTCACCGGCCACAGTAGAGAAGCGAATGAGGGTGTCGGTCTTTGTGTCCGGTTGAAACACCGCGGCCTTGGTGTAAGCACTGACATCTTTAGTCACCTCGAAGTGACCAAAGGCGCCTGAACCCTTTGCGTGGGGCTGACGCTCAGGGATCCGCTCCCGATTGAAGTTTGCCATCTGCTCGATTAGGTAGGCGTCCTGCAACAGGATTGGGCCATCAGGTCCAACGGTAAGAGAAAACTCGTCGCTGGCTACAGGAATCCCAGAATCAGTCGTTGTGGGCTTGCGTTCTTCTTTCTTCATGAGTATATCACCATTAGTAGTTTAATTCGTGGACAAGCCCATCATTCTATATGCTTGATGGACTTAAGGTATGAGTGAACCACAAATATGAGGCTCATGAACCTTAAAAATCCTCCATCATAATGTTCGTTTCGCCTGATTCTGCCATGCCTTCACCTTCCTAATCATCAATTGAGAGAGGTCGTTCTTCTCTCCATCACTTCTTTTGCACAATTAGCATTCTATAGAGTGAGTTATTCTTTGGAAATCGAACATACGCATCCTGAAGGTGATTCCAATCTCCCTGTGCTTCATCGAATATGGATTCGAGGACAGACTCCGCGGTCTTTGACTTGTTAACCAAGATGCAGAGAACTGCGCCCACTCTCATTTCCCTCATAACACGC
>SDNO01000092.1 GCA_004524435.1 Candidatus Thorarchaeota archaeon
AGGCAGGCCTGGGCATATGTCGTGTTCCTGAGTGTCCTTGGTGTTCTTTTTGCCTGGTTGAACGGTCCGCTGGGTGCACTTGTTGTCATCACATTCCTGATTGTCGGTTATGCATATGCGGCCAAAGTGAAGACTCTTGGAATTGCGGGTAATTTCATGGTGGCATTCTCTTTTGCCTTCGGAGTTATCTATGGGTCCTTTGTGTATGGCGAGACTGTTGGGAACATATTCATCCCAGTTCCCTCGTGGCTGTTCTTCATCACTGCTTTCATGATTCTACAGGGTCGCGAAACAATCAAGGGGGCAGAGGATGTGGAGGGCGATCGTCTTCGCAATGTTCGAACCATTGCCCGTGTGTATGGTTACAATGTAGCAGCTGCTGTCCAAGCACTCTTCAATTTCATCGGTGTTCTCTGCTATGCTTTGATCTGGATCATGGGCTATGCAAGCTGGGACCTATGGCTCTTGATGCTACTTGGTTCTGCTATCATCTTGGCTGCGGGCATTACTCCCTTGACGGGACCTCAGAACGAAAGGCGACTTCTTATCGGTAGTACTCTGGATAAGATTGGCGCACTTGTCGGTCTCATCGCCTTTGTTGTGATTCCCCTCTATAGTGTCCTGTTCTGAAACCTAGTGTGCCTGCCAGAACGTCCAGATGAGGACAGCCATGCAAGCAGCAGAAACAAGGAATGCCCAGCCAGTGGATGTATCATGCGCCTCTCGTATGCCAAAGACAAGAAGTAGCCCAACCCAGAAGAAAGACGCAGTCGTTAGATAATCTATAGTTAACCACATGCCCGACTCGTAGATCAACATAACAGTTCCAATCCACGATGTAGAGGACGTGATGTTGTATTGCGGTAGGGTGAGAAGAACTATCAATAATGCAATGAGGCGGAATAGAATGACAGGAACCATGCTATATCCTATTATGGACATTGTCTTGCCTTTACTTCCGGTCCCTCCGGTGACCTTGAAGGCTAGGTGTGCAAACAGGGTTCCAAAGAGGAGATAGACCATTCCGAGCAGTATGTTGGGCAACATACTGACTAGCGCCGTTCCATAGAAGAGTCCCGAGTACTCGCTGCTTAGGACGCCAACATCTGTCAGTGTTCCATTGATATTCACTCGGACATAGAACTTCGAGGAGATTGCCAGGAAGAGACCTGCCATGATGAGGGCATTCATGACAATGATCAGTAGCGGCCCTCCACCATCAGGTCTTCTTCCTATATCCCGATATGCCGCAGCAGGCTTCCTGATCACACCCCATAGCCGTTCAAGAACCCCCATCGCTCTGACTTCTGGGGTTTCAGGTCTTCTGAGGATAGGCAGAACGCGTTCAAGAGTCTCCTCTGCGATGGTCTCATTACATACTGGACAGACTAGCGCATCTGCCGGTACGGGACTATCACAGAACTCACAGCGTCGCAATCAACATCAATCCTGGAGGTTGTGGACCCACAGACCATCCTTTCTGCTCTTCACTATTTAAGGGATTTCTGCGTATCGCCTGTGAAGAGGGTCCCCCCGTCCTACCAAAGACCAAAGTTCTCAAAGACAGGAGTCTTGTGAACGACCAAGTATGGAATGAGCATGTCCCAGAAGCCCTGAATCACATTGAGCGATATCGTCGTGACTAGGATGCCTGCAACGTCGTTGTAGCCAAAAAAGATTGGCACCAAGACCAAGTTCATCGGGATCATGATAACAAGTCTTACGACTATCGCTAGGAAGGAGAACCATGCATAGAACATTGGTCGTGCAAGTTCCCTACCCTCTTCCGAGTCGGCAAACAAGCGAACAGCCAGCCAGGGAATTGTCACCATTGGCAGGGTGGCTACCAGCTTGAAGAATGGGCCGATCAGAGTTGGGTCAAAGAAGAACAGGCCCACCGTTCCCGCCCCAGTAGCTACCAGACCAACGTAAGGCCCCCCTATCAGGAAGGCCGCTACCCAGAACAAGGACACGGGGTCAATCAACGCTATACCCCAGGGTAACCGGGGTAAGATTGAAGCCAAAGGAGCCACAGCGACAGAAAGAGATCCGAGAACAGCCGCAGTCACAAGCTTGAGAACCTGTTGATCTCCCTCAACGGGCTCATCCAGTATGACACGGTCCTCTCGCTCGGCTTCCCATACTTCTTTGTCGCTGACGGTGGACATACTCTCCGCATCCGCGAAACCCCCTTATGAATCTAACTCATAGAAAATACACTACTCATCTTTGAGTAGGCCCTTGTGGTCAACTGAGTTGAGCAGGCGCTGTCGGGGCGTCTTCGGTTCGTTTCGCTCTCTCCGGATCTGTGATCGTGTGAGCATCTTCAACAATCGACGTGTTGGCTCTAGCCAGTCTGGATCAATCCTCCATTCTGCCCAGTCAAGACCGCTGGCCAGAGAGGTCCTGCTCAGGATTAGTCGCGAGGAAACCAACTCATTGAGCCCGTGGAGCATCGTGCCAATCGTCACTGCTCCGATAATCGATCTCTCGTGACGTGCTGCTCGGAGAAGGTCTGCAGTCGTGACCCACCCACCATCTTGAATGAGAACACGGAGAATCCGTGACCTCACAGGATCCGACTCCAGAGCCCCTTTGAGCGGGGCAAGGTTGATGGGTTGCAGCTGTCGGTCGGAATGCTTGGGCTTAGTCCAGGGTCTGCTGTCGGATTCATCCCCGAAGTTCCGAAATTCCATGCTAGTCACTGTATTGTCTGTGTATTGTTGATGATTTGAAGGGTAGTATTATACGCTTATCATGGCGATTGTGCAAGTGTTTGCACAACCCTTATTTCAGACTGATGTAGATGTGAAGATGATATGACAAGTCGTGATCCTCTCACCAACCTCTTTGCGAAGAACTTTGACAAGCCGTCAGACCTTCTATGTTGTGCCTTTGGTCTCAGAGACAGTGAGATTGACACATACTTCGCCCTGATGTCTGGTGAGAAGACTGTTGAAGAGATTGCCGAAATGATAGAACGGGACCGCACCACCGTACAGCGAGTCTTGAAGAAACTACATAAGAAGAATCTCGTCAAGCGTAAGAGAGAAACCTTCGATCGTGGCGGATACTACTATCTCTACGAGGCGATCTCTACAGAGACCGTCAGGACAAGGATACTGGAACAGCTAGATGAATGGTATTCAAAGACCAGAAAGTTCTTGTTGGCTCAGTGGCCCGACCGATCAGACTAAGACGATTCTGGAGGACAGTCATTGAGCACATATCCCCTGAGAAAGAACACTGCAGCCATCACAATCCTTGCGATGATTTCTGCGCTAGGGGTTGTCTCACGCATGTTTCTGAGATTCACTATTGTCCCCGGCTTGCTTGAACTGACTCCTGGCTTCCTATTCTCTGAACTCGGAGGAGTCGTGGGAGGCGCCTTTGGGGGTATACTCGTTGGAGCCATTGTTGGAATCAGCGGTGCCCTCGGCGGGGGCGAGTTCCCCATTCTACCCCTCATTGGCAATATCGCACTGGGACTTGGAACGGGGATTGCCGTTCATATCGAGAGAGATAGAACTCGACGGTCGTATGCTGCGATTGCGATACTTGGCGGGGGTCTGATTGGTGGATTTCTGCCAACTCTAGGGATCAGTCTGTGGTTGTTCTATCCCTTGGAGGCGGCCATCTTTAGCGCAGTACTAGACGGTGCACAGGCGGTTCTCTGGGCTATAGTGGCTCTTGTTGTCGAGCGCATTGCCATCCGTCCCGTTGCGGGCCCGTACCTCTACCAAAACCTTCATGCAGGAAACCAACCCCTTGAAGAGACGAGTGAGTGAGAATGCCCGAGAAGACAGTTTCTATCGACATCCGGAAGGACCTGTTTGGAGCAAATGAGGACGCTGCTGCCCTCAATGCAGAGAAGTTCAAGGAGCACGGCATAAAGGCTATTGATATCATGGGCTCGGTCGGGACAGGAAAGACCCAGCTTATCGAGGTTCTGTGCGAGAAGCTGTCTGGGAAATACCGTATGCTGATGGTCGCAGGGGATCTTGCAACAAGAATAGATGCCGACAGAGTTGCATCTCATGGTGTTGATACTGTCCAAATCAACACAGGCACGGCCTGTCACCTCGATGCAAGAATGGTTCGGGTTGCGCTGAAAGAGACTGACCTCTCCAAGTATAACTTGGTATTCATAGAGAACGTGGGTAACCTGATTTGTCCGGCTGGATATCCATTGGGGGTGGACAAGAAGATAGTAGTGGTCAGCATCACCGAAGGTCCATATATGATTCGAAAGCATCCTCTCACTATCAAGCGCTCCGACATGGTGGTCATCAATAAGGTCGATCTTGCTGAAGCATTAGATTTCGATGTGACTGCTCTGGTTGACGACATCCGTCAAGTCGATGCGAATCTACCGGTTCTGCGGGTGAGCGCACGCACCGGTGAGGGTATCGGCAAACTGATTGAGAAACTAGAGCTCTAAGAACCCGCCTCTCTCTCTAACATATCTCTTAGGCTTCTCTTTACGCCCTTCATATGGCCTGCCCCAAGTACCACCACAATCTGCCCGTCCACATCATTGAGGATTGTCTTCAGTGCCTCCGCCACGTACATATCTCTCTGACCTATGAGGGCGTCAGCAAGGTTCGGGAACTCCTCTGTGAACTGCTGGACTATCTCCTCTACCTGGCTCTCGTCTCTCAACATGGTCAACAGCGTATCGATGCCTTGGCCTTCGGCATCATCCTCTGCTGCGGGAAGAACCTGAAAGAACGCATACACCTCATCCAGAGGAACCCTCATGAACGCCTGCATGGTCTCTTGAATGGGCCTGTCGACCAAGGCTATCTTGGCTCCCAGTTCCCTTCCCTCTTCGATTGCCGCGAGCATCTCTGCTCCTGCATCCGACCCGGTCATATCTCCCAGATTCTCTTCCAGACGTGCTATCTGATAGAAGAGATTATGGACCACATCGCCTTGAGGTGGAAGTGCGTCTTCTGTTCTAGAGTCGTCCCCTCTTTGTAGAATCTCGTAACGTTGCCTGTCGAGTTCCACAGCAACAACCTCAGGGTCCTCTTCGCGGATGATTCGTCTTACCCTCTCAACGCTCTCAGTATCGGTGTGAACAACTGGAATGAAGACGATTCTATCAAGCAGGGAGTTCAAGGGTGATCACAGTGGATGCTTGACAGTCGCCTTTTACCTGTTGTGGACTCGCCTTGGTAAACGTTCTCATCTAAGGGCATCTCGGAATTCGCGTTTCTTCGGATTTTCCACCAGTACAAACATTTTTCTCTGAGCAAACGTTTACTGCGAGTAAGATGTCACCCGCGGGGATGAATATCGATGAGGTCTGAACTAGAGCTGTCTTTTGGCAAACTAATGAATCCTAGAATGATGACGGGGCTTATGCTGCTGTACAGCCTTCTTGAACCCATTAAGGGTCCCAATGTCGCTCCGAAAGATGTACGAAAGAGTGTCAACAAAATAATTGATGAGCGGAAAGTATCGAAGCAGTCAATCACCAATGCTGCTCGACGACTTGAAGAGGCTCATCTAATCGACAGAACCGAAGGGTACTCTGTGAACTATGGCTATGTGACCTCGGTCCTTCTCAACGCACTACTTGACTTGACTCAGAAGGTAACGGAACTGGAGGAGGAGCTTGAGGAGCTCAAGGAAGACCTCGTCATGTCCTAGTCGGGAGGAATAGTTGTAGAGACCTCATCTAAGACATTGAAGAAAGCATTTGCAGTACCTTCTGTCACATGCGGCATGACAACCAAGCGAAGCGTTGGTGGGAGTGGGGATGTGGCCATGCGCCATCCTCTGGCCTCCATCTTCTCAACAATGGTTTCAAGGGGGACTTCTCGACTCTTGATTCCAAGGATGTTCATGACCGGCTTGATGGCTAGGTCCAGCATGGGATTCTTCATGACTCTCTCTGCGAGCATATCTGTTACCTGCATACAGCCAGCAACGACTTGTCTGTAGCCCTCTCTTCCCAGATGATTCATGATTGCCCATGTGGCCAAGATGGAAGCCGCTGGTCTTGTCCCCAAAACCGATGACTGGTTTGCACTTGCACCTCTGAGGTATGGAACCTTACGCGTGATGTTCTTCATGAATGAAGCCTTGTTGAACAGCAATGCCCCGGAAGGAATTGGTGCTAATCCCATCTTGTGAGGGTCAGTGCTGATGCTGGTCACTCCCTTTACAGAGAAATCGAAGGCATAGTCTCCTCTTCCTAGGTCGGCCAAGAAGGGAATCACAAAGCCTCCAAATGCAGCATCAACGTGGAGTGGAATGCGGTTCGAGCTGGCAATCTCTCCAATTTCCTCTACGGGATCTATCTGTCCTAGATACGTGGTCCCAGCCGTTGCGAAAATTCCCACAGTGTCATTGGTGATTTTCTTCTCGATATCCTTTGCTCTTGCCTTGAATTCACGATCTACATTCGCTTTGACAACATTTACTCCCAGCATCCATGCGGCCTTTTCGAGTGACATATGGGCGTTTTTTGGGACAATGACTTCGGGGTTCTTTGTTCTTCGTTTTGCCCGCTCTCTGTATGCAAGCATGGCGAGGATATTCGACTCAGTTCCCCCGGAAGTGGTTGTACCGAAAGGGGTCTCCAGTTGCAATAGGCTCCCAAGCATCCCCATCACTTGTCGCTCCACCTCTGCAGAGCCCTTGAATGTGTGTAGCCTGCCCGCGTTCTTTTCTAAGGTTCGGGAGAACACATCGACTCCTAGACTATGGGGGATGGTGGACATTGAGGCTATGGGATGTCCCGTTCTATAGGTGGCGTCATTCCTTAGGAGTTCATCGAGTCTCTCAAGAACATCCTCGGCATTCATTCCCTCTTCGTTGAACATTGTTTGGCACCGTGGTCTTGATGTCAATCGAGCCCCTCTATTGGGCCAGTATAATACTTGTGGGTAGTTTCTCGGCTCGTATATCTCAGTTTCCGCTGCTTCATTGATTACCCCTATCTGCTTGCTCTACCTCTTCAGCCGTTTGAAGATGACAAGAATGAGAAGCACCAGAACCACTGCAAATCCGAGATAGATGAGCGCCCATTTCACTGTGGTGACAGTACTCGCCACTGACACAACCAGCGAGGAAACGTCTGGATATGCTGCGATCTGAGTCGCCACGAGAGCATTCTCAATATAGTCAGCGGTAGCACCGAGAAGCGGAATCATTGCTAGATTTCGCAATTCGATTCTGTCAGGAGAGATGATTTTGGTTTCCATTGCTATCGCTATGGCCATGGCGAATCCGTAACCAAGTGGGAAGACCAAATCCAAGAGATGAACCTGTGACCAGACACCCAACCCTTCTGAGCCAAGGGTGCTGAACGCCTCCATTATTTGCTGGTACGTATAACCGAGATTTGTGTCTGGCATGTTTGCCTCGCCGTAGACATCATAGACCAGTGTCTGGGTCAGATAGCCCATAAGAGCTATGCTGATGGCGGCAACGATGATTGCAAGTACTAAGTTGCGTATCGTTGAGTATCGGTCGATGCGTGCACCAAGTTTCTGCATTCTGCTCTTTCTCCATCTCCAGAGGGTGATTCATCTCGATAATGACCTTTTCGCACCAAGCGTTCAGGGTACTGAGGTATCTCTGCGAAGCATTCCCCCATTACACAAGCACAGAGAGGAGCAGCAACCATCCTGTCCCAATCGCAAGGTGAATCAGAGCCAATACTGATGCAACCTTGGCGAAGGCAGCGAAGCTAATTGGGTCTCGTTCTTTCTCTGCCATGGCCATCGCCAAGATGTTGGCCGGGGCACCGATTGGAAGAAGATATCCTCCAACATTGACAGCGAAGACCAGCACTACCGAGAACAACTGTGACGTAGAGGTCTCTGCAAGGGTGACTGCTATTGGTGCCAGTACTACCGATACCGGGATGTTGTCTATAATAGCCGAGAGCACAGAAGGCACCCACACGAGAAATCCAATCGCTGCTCCTGTATTCTCTCCAACCAGTTGCTCCACTGCCAAACCCATGTCATCTATTGCCCCCACAATCTCCAATGATCCAACGAGTCCGAAGATTCCTATGAGGAAGAAGACTGTGCCCCAGCTTATCTGTGAGAGGATCCGTTCGACGTGCTCATGTACCATCAGCAGCAGTGCAAAAGCTATGAGCACGGCAATCAGGGAGGGCTCAAGCCCAATCCCCGTACCGAACATGAATCCTAGTGCAAGGATGAAGATGCCAAATAGAGCAGCATAGAAGTCGGTTCGGCTTCGTATCATCCGTTCGGGGGTCACAATCGTCACCGCATCCACCAGGGCCTCCTCACTCTCCACTAAGCTCGAGTCAAACCAACGTAGCATGATGAAGAGGGATACAATCAGAAGTATCACCGCCAGAGGCATCAGTGTGAGGAAGAGGAATCCTGCGTCCAAGCCAGTCTCACCTGCGATGACGAGGTTGGGGACGGCTCCAACAACAGAGGGGATTGAGGCGAAGTTGGCGGTCACAGCCTCTCCAATGAGGAATGGTTTGAAGTCTACTTCAAGTGCCTTGCAGATCTCAATCGTGAGGGGGGCCATTATGAGAATAGTTGAAGTTGTATCGAACAGGAGCGAGATGAAGAATACAAAGACAATGAAGACAATGAAGATGCGTCGGGGGTGTCCGCCAGCTGGCTTTGCGAGATTGAGGGCCATATACTGGAACATCCCTGACTGGCCAGCAATGGCCACTATGACCATCATAGCGGTCACAAAGAGAAGTGTCTGCCACTCGATTGTTTCGACCAGGTGCGTGAATGTTGCACCCTGTTCCCCTAGAGGGTCTAAGGTGTGTGCAATCCAGAGGACCAGGCCAACGAGCCCCATCCCGGTCATGGCCATAGCCGTGCGATTCACCCTCTCGCTGCTTATGGCAAGATAGGTTCCGATGAATATCAGGAGTACAATAGTGCCGATGGGCTGCTGCATATCTTTATCCTCGTCGTAGGGTACTGAGTGAAACATCCCAATATGCTTAGTGCTCATTCACGACGAGATCACCTGAAACTCATATGACCAATGACAAGACGAATAGCCATCCGGTTCCGATGGCCAGATGAATGATGGCTAGAACAGTCGCAACCTTGGCAAAATCGCTAAGACTGATTGGCTTTCCCTCTTGTTCCGCCATGCCCATTGCTACGATGTTGCCTGCGGCTCCAATGGGTAACAGGTAGCTACCTATATTTACAGCAAAGACCAAGGCAATCGGAAACAGTGGTGAGCCATAGATAGGGCTCTGGACCAGGGTCTCCACTATCGGCGCCAAGACCACTGATACTGGAATCTTGTTCAGGATTGCTGAGAGGACCGATGGGACCCACACAAGAAATGCTATTGCCGCTCCGGCGTTGCCCGCAACGAACTGGTTCACAAGGGCACCCATCTCATCTATGGCTCCCACGATTTGGAGCCCCTCAACGAGTCCGAATACTCCAACGAGAAAGAAGATGGTCTCCCAGCTGACGTTGGAGAGTATCTCCTTCACGCGCTTTCGTGATATCAGCAGAAGGCTGAATCCCACGAGAACCGCAATCAGAGAGGGCTCGAGTTCTGCGCTTGGTCCGAACATGAACCCCAGAACGAGTATGAGGAGGCCAATGAGAGAGGCAAAGAACTCCCCACGGCTCCGTATCATCTGCTCGGGATTGACGACTGTCACGGCATCCACAAGATACTGATCGGCCTCTACTAGACTTGCCTCGAACCACCTTAACATGAGAAAGAGTGACACAATCAGCAAGATGACCGCCAAAGGCATCAGTGTGAGGAAGAGGAGTCCTGCGTCAAGACTGGTCTCCCCTGCGATGACGACATTGGCAACAGCACCAACCAAGGAGGGTATAGAGGCAAAGTTCGCAGTGACTGCCTCACCGATAAGAAAGGGCCTGAAGTCGACCTCCAGCGCCTTGCAGATTTGTATGGTCAGTGGAGCCACGATGAGAATGGTTGAGCTGCTATCGAATAGGAGGGAGATGAAGAATACAAAGACGATGAAGACAATGAAGAGACGTCTGGGGTTAGCTCCCGTCGGCCTGGTGAGCTTCAGGGCCAGATACTGGAACATCCCTGACTGCTCGGCTATGGTCACAATGACCATCATACCCGTAACGAAGAGTAGGGTCTGCCACCCTATCCCCCCCACAAGCTGGGTGAACAGAGCCCCCTCCTCGTTCTGAGGATCCAACCTGTAGGTTATCCACAGAACAAGACCCACGAGCCCCATCCCGGTCATGGCCATCGCCGTGCGATTGACCTTCTCACTGGAGATGGCGAGATACGTTCCGATGAAGATGGTCAGTACGAGGACGCCGACGTAGTCCATGTTTTCTACACCGCTATGTCCTCAAGAAGACGGTGCCCAATATGATTACCGTTGCTATCCCT
>SDNO01000186.1 GCA_004524435.1 Candidatus Thorarchaeota archaeon
AGGGAGAGTCTTGATGCCTCTCTCCCTCCATGGGCTCAGGGAGCTTCAGGAAGAACAGCACCTCGTTCTCCTTCTCCAAGTCTTGTGAGTACCAGTAGCCCTGACCCGGAGAGTTCTCAGTGCTTGCTGAGAAGTCCTCCGTATGGGGATACATCTTTGGAACATTGAAGGGATAACCTTCCGTACTGAACTGGTGAAGCAGGGCATCTACACAGGCCACAATCTCTGAAGACTCGGCCGTATCCTTGACATACCGTCGAACCCGGCGACGTTGGGATGCCCTAAATCCAAGAGACTCACTGCGTTCAGTTAGCACATGCTCATCAAGAGTTCGCCGCAGTTGTTTCAGGACAGATAGGGCATAGTAGTAGCTAGAGCCATTGTCCTTCGTACTCTCGCATCGCGAACGCAGATCTTTGATTATCTGAGAGGGAATGTACTTGTTCTTGAGCAGCCGAAGAAGGGCATCTCGGTCCTCCTTGACGAGTTCGATGGCTGTTCTCATAAGCTGTCGCCGAAGCCAGTTGGACTGGATGATTCTGGCTGCCTGTTCCAAGACATTCCGGTAGAGCCTCTCAAAGCACTGGTCACTGATGTCGGGATTGTCCTTGTAGGCAAGATACTCCTCTTTCTTCAGGAGTACATATCCCTGCCCACGATAGGAGTTGAGCTCCTCCCCGACGATGTCTATTCTCTTGCTGTCAGAATAGACGCCTTCCAAGACAAGGTTTACGAGCCCTACATACTTCTCGAAGTATCGACCCAGAAGAGAGAGATCCACATCTCTGACTTTGCGTCCGGTCACCGCCTCAAGCTCCCGTGCCACCGGTTCAGGACTACAGCGCCGGTATCGGGGATCAGGCCGTTTCCCTTTTCCCTTCTTGTTCACCTCTCTATCCACCGAACAGAGGGTGAAGGACTGGACCAGGTACTTCAGTCCCGTATTCTGGTGCGCGGTCGATGGAAGCGATATAAGTTTGCCATCCATTGTGAGCTGCTTCTGGGAATCATCAGACTCCCGCCGCCTCCGGGGACGGCGCCGGACTATCTTGGTCATAAATCGTGCACCTCTCTTCTGTCTGGGTCTGACAATATAATCTCATGAAACGATATAAGTTTACCAAGACGAAGAGGCAAATAGAGTGTTATAAGACGTTTTAATCGACATTAGAGCGCTCATAGGTCTTTTTATTATCTCGATTTACCTACATTCTATTTATAAGTAAAATCTCCCAAGAGGCTTTGGGAGTATAATGGGACGCAGACGGAGATTGCTTCGCCCGAATGCTGTGCTAGCAAGAGCGAAGCATGCTGGCCTGATGGCCCTTGCAAACCTCCTCGCACTCAGAGCGAGTGGCGACCTCCTGAAGTACTATCGCTCTACATCGAAAATGTGGGATGCTGTGCGAGTTGCACTGAAGGCTCAAGACGGTAAGAGGCGGGACTATCTCGTTCTTAACGACACCGAACCCAATATGCGGAAGTCGTTTCTCCAGTTCGTGTGGCACAGCACCGTATCATATGGTAATAGGGAGTTCAAGCGGGTCTATGACTGGACTGAGGGTACCGTGGGGCCCCTCAACGCCTTGCTGAACTATGCGGGAGCACGACTCAGGGATCTGGCCATGACCCGGTACCCATTTCCCGAGCCACAGGTCTTCCAGATAGTGAGGTTCGCGGATGGCACGGTGAAGGTCTACTCCATGACCCTTGTTAGACGACTGAAGGCCAAGGGTCTCTATCCGCCAAGCAACCTCGACAAGCAGAGTGAGGTAGAGATCTCTTGGAAGTTGGGCTACAGCGGGACGAGCAGGACTCCGCAGGTCTACCTTGCCCACCCTACCCTCCCAAGCTTAGACTTCATCGACATGATCCGTGCCCACATCGTCGAGCTCTGCAGGCAGTGTTTCATCTACAGCGTTCCTCGCACCGATGCTCACCGGTACATCCGACTCCTGATCTACCGGCTGCGGCCCTTCCTCGACTGGGTCTACACTGAGGGCGCCAGAGGTCGGCCTCAATTCGGACGAGATGCCAACAAGGAACTCCGAGAGATTGTACTCGAGATACGAGCACTCTACGGCCGCCACTCCGGACGGAGAGAATCTGTGACTCGGTCCCTTGATGTGCCATCATCTCTCACCCTTGGGGAGATCAGAGAAAAGGTAGAGGATCTCAGGCAGAAGACAGTCGATGAGAGTAAGAGGACACTCTACCAGAACATTCGGGACCAGATCGATGACGGGATTGTGGTCGAGCGGGATGCAGAGAAGCTCGCCGAACAGATCTCTTCACTGAGTTCTCAGGAGGGAAATCGCTGGCACAGGATTCTACTCTCAGGCTTCCACCACCCTGCCTCACTGAAGCAGGTGGTCTTTGCAGGGGACACGATACTGGAGCACTCATCATCGGTTCTGCCGGTTGCAGAGCTTCCCGTTGATTCGGGAAGGGGACAGGCAGACCTCGTACTCTTCGTCCGCCGTGAGGTTGAGAAGCGGACCGTCTGGACACCGGTTATGGTTCTCGAGGTCAAGACCAAGAGCGCCTTCGATATCAACCTCTACGGTGTTGAGGTGGGGAGTCGAGAGGAGAACGAGTATGCCCCCGCCTTCTTTGCGTGGAAGAGGGGGCTCACGGCCGATGAGTGGGACTCACTCCTCACATCACCCCCGATGAAAAGGACAACAGGCCAGCTCAACGCGTATGAGCAGGCAATCCTCAGTGACTACAAGCGCACAGTGGAGTTCGATCCGACACCACCCTCCTCTCTCTGGAAGGGGGTCATTGTTCTGGATTCCGACCAGATTCCTGTTGATGCGTACCCCGCATTCCAGTCTCTCGTCGATGGCCTGCTCGTGGAATTGGCAGAGGGTACCTTCCATCCTCCATCGAAAATCACCTCACAGGTGCTTGATACAGGTAGCACATTACCTTCTCTCCGGGTGGCGTTGCTCCTTCTGCCCGACGCAGGCCCTGAGAGAATCCTCTCTCAGAGAGTTTCTCCGGCAGAGGTGATTTCTGAAGATCCCTTCGTAGACCGCATTGCAGATGACCGCATACTCACGGTCTACGTCCGCGTTCCCTCCCCAACCTCATCAGGTAAGACGGCGGCGTGGCAATCGTCCAACTGGCACCTTCTCCACCACATCAAAGAGTGCACGGAGGGGGCCTCACAGAGGATAGATGTGTTCTGGCTGGACCTCCTAGGGGACTACCAGACCGACCGGCTGACCAACCTGCGCTTTGGACTTGACAGACTCCTTGCGGGGAAGAGGATATCCCGCCAAGAACACGGAGAGCTGGTCTCCGAGATTGAAATCATCTCCTTCGTTGACCTCCACGCCTACACAGAGGGAGTCCTGAGAGGCGAGAACAAGTCGATAGAAGGTATGATGAGTATCATCCGCAGTGCTGTTGAAACAGAAGCCGAGAAAATCATTGTCGTGGATGGATGGGTTGAGCTCAGTGCGATGATTCCAACACACTCCCACCATCTCCTCCGTACCCTGGAAGTGCAGCTGCTGGATACGCTCCCCTCGATAGACACGAACATCATCTGGATCGATGCAGGTACTGAAGATACTCTGACCTCAGTAGACTGTCAGCGGGGGTGTATCAGGCCTCTCCGCCACGACTCTCCCCGCAGGACGCACCTCGACGAGGTAATCTACAACCTTCCATCGCCTCCACGCGTCTTCGGCAACCTCTCGCCGTGGTGCGAAGACGTACGAATCATCGTACAGGATACTCCCACCTCGGCACCCCCGTGGAGGACCACGATCCACGTCCCTCACCTCGTGGGTGCAGCAGAGCGGTTCCGGGGAGCCTCCTCAAGGCATGGATCGCTCTCACAGAACGATGTGGCAAGGCTCGTGGTGAACAATTCCAGGATGTACGCGCGGAACATCACCCTCTCCTCTATCCAGTCCGGGCTGGGCAATCTCACGATGGGTACCCTGGACAACGTCATGGAGCAGTCCTGTAGCCTGGTTCCAAGTCTGTACCGTCCGAGAGAGAACCAAGAACAGCAGCCGCAGGAGGCAGTGGAGATCCCGCCGATGCCGGTGCAGGGTATCAGCTCCCCAAGATCGAGTACACAGCGGCAACGCCTCCGATTCCAACCGGGTCGACCACCTCCAGACCCTGTACGTTCCGAGGACAGATATGTCGAGTCTGACAAGATCACGCGACGCTGGTACTATGACCGGAACCCCACACCCCGGCCTGAGATACCTGACCAGCCTCGTAGTCTCTGTCGCCCACCTGTTCCTTCTGAGCTGAGTAGCGTTTCTCTTGACAGCGATAGCACACGGAGGTGGGAACTCAGGCGTCTTCTGGCAACTGCAAGATACTTGGCAGTACGCCCCCTTGGTGGGGCTCTCAAGCGTGTCTGCGAGGAGATTGCTGACCTCTGTCAGGATACCCTCTCAGACTCTGAAGATACTGGGAATAGCGATACCTACCTGGATACCCTGTCCTTGGTCCAAGATATCCTCCTCTCAGAGATATCCCTCTCTCATATCTGGGAGAAACTCCGACCCGAACGGGAGCGGCTCCTCGACCTCTTGAACTCTGATAACAGGAAACATCTGCAGACAATCACAAAAGAGGTTTCGGGTGCTCTTCTTCTCTATGGAAACAACCTGTTCCTCATGGTGTGCGCTGCTGCGCAGGAGCAGGACTCTCGTTACTACGGGATACTATGGGCAACGGTGGCAGAGTGGACATTTTACCAGATGGGATTTCGCTCCAAGGACTCTGCCTTCGCTTCCAAATATGACCTCCATGCCATCTACCGGAGCCTCTTGTCTCGTGCACAGACTCTGTCTGAGCGAAACATCCCGGAGACCACCCTCTCACAGGCGTCCACTGGCCAGATCATCTGGTGGGAGGAGAGAGATAACAGCAGGGCGCTTCTCGTCTTCCCCGACCAGCGGGGAGAGATAATCTCCGGCCTCATCACCACCGGAACTGGTGCGGCTCTCCAACCGACCTGGTATCGATGTGACATGGACCCAGGCTCACTGAGTGACTACTCGAAGAGTGCCTTGGGTTCGGAGGAACGAACGACCATCATGGTGACAGATGTGGCGGAGCACAGGGTACTCTGGATCCATGGTGATGACAACGACTGGTGGCCGTATCTTATCACCCACGGGCATCCAGACCAGAACCAGCGGACCATCCCCTGGCTGCGACTCACTGATCCCTTCGCAGTCCCCGACATCTCGCAAAATGTGTTCATCCCGCCAATGCCAGACGACAACGGCGGAGAGGCAGTGAACCAATACCTTCGTGAGCTTGCTCAGTTCGAGAGAACCGTCACGCCTGTCAAGCTGAAGGTTTCCATCAACCCTCATCGAAGACGATATGTGCTCCAGTTCACGGGCAATGACATCTCTGTGACGGAGGAATTCAGCGATACCGACGAGCTGGTTGGAGTCCTCCGCCACCCCATCCGAAAGAGTGTTGGATACGATACTGCTTCTGGACCGGTCCAGTGGGACCACAAGAGGGACATCACGTACGCGGATGACTCACTGACTTTCCTCATCCCACTGGTCTTGAAGAGCAGATTTCTCCCTGACCATTACTCCTATCCAGAGAGCTGTGCTGAGTTGTTGGCCGCATCGACTGGAGAGGACGTGACACTGACCATCCGGACTGAAGGTGCCGGAAGGGACTTCCAGCTACAGCTCCAAGGACTAGAGAGAAACTCGTCGCTGAGATTGCTCGAAGAGGCCTCTCCCTCTCTCTACGAGGTGGGCCTCCTTGCTGAATGTACCCGGCTCATCGACACCAAGAACAAGCTTCTCCATAAGGTAGACTTGGAAGTATCGGATCTCTTAGCTATGAAGCCCTCACAGGTGAACCGTCATCCTGCCCTGTCCCGAGCTGTTGCGGCTGTAGATCGAGGTGACTTCGACTGGAGTCGGGACTCGTGGCGTATCGAGTGGAAATATGTTTCACGAGATGACAGCCTAACATGGAGCGTCGTTGGCCTTACATCCAGAGGCCCCTGGCTTGACCAGACTTTCACCTATCAGCTGAATCCTGCATCCAACGTGGATACCCTTCTCAAGGGCTTCAAACAGGCGGTCACCGCTGTTGCACCCCTCAGCAGTCTTGATGGATTTGAGAACACGATTGCCGACCTGCGGGATGAGCTGGAGAGCCGTGGTTGGGGAGACACACCCCCGGTATACAGAGGCGAGATACATCATGTGGATGATGAGCATACCCTTGTAATCAGCAGGGTAGAGGGGGATGGCTCATTGAAGGAACTGGAATTCATCGATTTGACCACCGAGCGGGTAGAGAAACTCCTTGAGGCACTTGAGCACCAGGAGTTCGAGCCCTGGCCGTATTCTCTTGAGAATGAGGAGGAGATAAACGAGAGGCTAAAGGCGATTCGTGAGGGAGTAGGTTTCTCGGAGATGGTCTATTGAAACATGGTTCATTGCCTGCTCAGGTCTGCCCAACCTTAATCAAGAAACGGGCCTTTGTGCTTGGATAGTCTATTGCTGGAAGGAATTCTTGGTTCAATGGAAGATTAGGAGGTCGAGAACGTAATATGAGCTACGGCAACAAGGAAGTGAAACGAGAAGAGTATGATAATCTGGCGAAGGGCGGGTCCCTCGCGTGCTTCCTCGTCATATTCTAGGTAATGACATGGTTAGCATATGGATGAGTCGTCTAGTGGACATAGACTGGATCGCAATCTCTCAGGTAATCGTGGCGCATAAAGAACGTGCAGAATCGTTCTCATGTAATAGACGAAACTAATTGTCATACACCGCTCTGTCGTTCCAAATAGTGAGTGAGTCCCTGCTGCATGATGCCATAGCCTTTATTCCTGAAAACCCACTTGTGGTTTCTAGAATCAGGTTCTCCCACTCAATCACGAATCCGGTTGGCCTACAGGGGCGCTCTCTATCTGAATCTCTTGACCTGCTTGCACCCCATCATCTCCGACGACATTCATCCTCTTGAGTTCTAACGTAAGACCTCCGCCTGCTTGAGGTACAATCCCCGATGCGCATTTGAATCGTAGTTCATCATCGCCGCGTACCAACACATATCCTTCTGACTCATTATAACTGTAGAAGGGTGGGTGGGGGCCCTCTATAGAAAGATCTTGATTTTGAGACCTAATCACACCCTCAAGCCTAAGGTTCAGAGCTAAAGAGTTGGAAACCGATAATTCCAGCTCCTTTGGTGATCCGCTAAGCCTTAATGACCTTGCTATTTCCAACGCCAAGGTTCTCTTTGCCAACGGGGCACGATTCTTGGCGTCTGCATAGACACTTCCGAGCTTTCCTCCTCCATGGGCGATTTTGCACCTGAGCCTATACATCTGCCTGAACAGGTTCGTTGTTTCTGGGAGAATCTCTTTCTTCTGCAGTTCAATTACACAATGTCTAATCTCTCCTGTTTGTCCTCCATGGAGAACCTTGAGGCCAATCCAAAACTTGAGATATCTATCGATAGGGTCTGGTGTTAGGAGTCCATCAATGTACCAGCGTACTGCACGATTGAACTTGAACTGGAACTCGGCATCTTTGTTATACAGCTTGTCTGTGGTTTCGACAAAACCTCTAGGATCGAAATCAATGGGTGTTACATTCTCCAATCGTATATTGTACGCATATTGAATGAACTCACCCTCGTACTTACGAGGTGTAGTTTCCCATCCTCGGTCGAGTCGAACAATAGGAATGCCTATACCCCCCCCCAATAGGCCAAATGTGACGTTACGCCCTTTACATAGGAAAGCACCTTCTTCATGGCGCTTTCAAGATTCATATCTGTTATTTCTGCAGTATATAGAAGACCTCTGCCATTGGATTGATAGTTCTCCAAAACGAATTTTGTAGTTTCTGATTTCTCCGTTATTGAGAACGTCCCTCTTCCTACTTTGAGAAGTCGACTGGGATTCGCAGTTACACGGATTCTATACCGGTTAGGCCGCATTCCAAATCACTCCTATCTCAAATGAATGACGCTATGAATACATATCTTGTAGGTTCATTTCACATGCTGACATCTGCCGATTAGACATTCTTTGTTCTGGGAATGGGTTCGGTTGCTTTTCCTTATACTCATGGAATGAAATCACTGTGTTGACTCGATTGGATTTCAGCTGTAGTAAGACAAATTCGTCTGTTGAACATCTTCTTGATATGTGCCTAGGCCGACTGTGACACGGAGAAGATTCCATAGGAAAAGAGCTGTGTACGTGACAGCACGAATACTCCGAAAGAGTCTCCCAAGGTCGAAACCATTGTGAAACACTTTGTCATAGACACGTACCCCAGATCCCTCTATGTAGGCGATATCTATTGTGAAACTTGGGTAATGCTTCACAACTTTCCGCTTGAAATCCTCGTCTTTCTCTGGATTATAATACTGCTCTTCTTCTGGTGGAAGCTGAACTAGTGTTTCAATATGGAGATAATCTTTCTCTTTTGCTTGGCCAATAACCATCCGAATACTGCCTCGTCTTATCTCGAAACCGTAGTCCAGTGTTTCATGCTGAATATTCTTTGGGTTGTGTTTGTGGTCGGTTAACCACTCCCTTAGTTCTTGCTTTGAAATCATAGAAACTCCTCGATGTATAATTTGCTTTCCTTTGTTTTGATGCTTTCACTCGATTACGACGAGAGAACAGTTGGATGCCACGTTCCTGCAATATCGCTGAGGACTCGGAAGGAATACTGAGAATCTCGATAGATTACCCAATCAGCAGGTTGAAGTCACAATAGTGACAAGATGACAGGAGGCTAAGAACCTGGCAGAAGGGCATATCATCAAGCCGATAATCCTCTGCCTTATGTACATCTATGACATGGGATGGTGGTACGGATTAGTCACAAATCAAACGAACGAATAATGAATACGGGTCTAACAGCTTCATTTCAGAACATGTGAATTCTATGCGATTCCGAGAAGGAAGGCATGATGTGGCGCTTAGCTTTGCGACCTAGAAGGTCTACCATTGACTAAGATATTGATGGGAAGATACTTTAGAAGATGGAATCTCCTAGGCATCAGCCCTGAAACTTGTTGGGGGAGAGCACATGCCGGATGATGATCCACGAGTTATCCTGGGTTATATCAACCAAGCTTGGACTGACATTCGCTCATTCATATCCGATATCTGGCAGGTGTCTGCTATCGGCTTGGCAGTGATTGCTTTGTGCGTGAGCACCGTCATCTCAAACTTGACTTCCGAGAATGTCTTACCTGTTGGTCTTGTAATTGGTATTCTAGTATTTGCATGCTTTTCTGCACTTCTGGCCGCATACACCATTGAATGGCTACGGAAAAGCATCGCAGAGAGAATCGAATACATATCGTCAACAGAATTGATGTTCCATCATTTTATGAAGGCAGAACAGGTGCCTTCCGCAAATGGTGTCTTTGGAATGAAACAAGAACCTTTGAAATGGCTCCTGATTCTGTTCTACTTCAGCTCAATCGTCATTGGAGGGACAGCCATTACTTGGACGGCTGTCATCGTAAGTCCATTCTTCTTCGCTTGGCTTCAATCAATCACATTTCCGTCAATTGGGCTTCTTGTTGATATAATATCTATATTTGTTCTTCTCTCTGCCACGCTATCCTGGATGTTGAAGGCATTTGCACAGAGAAAACGCGTACTCGATGAAGTCGAGAGTGAAGCAGCCACTAGTTTCAATTGGCGTGAGTTTGAAATAGAGGTCCAACATGAACTCTCAGAACTAAGTAAGAAACACGGGTTCCAGGTTGAACACAATGTTGTGATTAGGGACGATGAAGATAGAATAGTCACAGCAATTGACTCATTGATTCAAATCGATGAGGAGATGATTCCAGTTGAAATCAAAATGGGACGGCATGTCCGAGTAAGTGGAGTCCTATCTACAATGGCAGTATTAGGGGCCAGATATGGAATCGTTGTCGGTCAAAACGTAGATGATGAAGTACGCAACTACGGAAGACTGTCTGTCTTCTTCTTCAAATACGGTAGCAACTTCAACAGAGTCTACTCTTGGATAGAAACTGAAATGGAGCGGGGTATGTAGTAGCAGTCACGCCTAATGGATTACTCCACGCATCCGCAACCCATGTCACAATGTTTTTATTCACCTCAGAAGTCGTTCGCGAAGTTACCCTGCTGAGAGTGGGATACATCACAAGTCTTAATGGCATCCCATTTTTGAAATCAGGTAAGAGCGTGATGAATAGACATGTCATCTAGAAGTCGAAAG
>SDNO01000005.1 GCA_004524435.1 Candidatus Thorarchaeota archaeon
ACATGTCCTATGACGACCAGATTTAGGTGCTCTTTGTCTTTTTTGCTCAATTATAACACCACGTTTTTCTGAAGTCCAATCCCATATCTGGGGAATAGACTAGTCCTCCAGTTTGAGTGTTACTTTTAATGATTTCGACAAGGTTCTTTCGCCAGAGTAGGTCACAGCAATGGCAAGATGCACTGCAATGTGAGATTTTTGCGAAATCTCGGAATCTGATACGAATACAGTACCATCGGAAGCGAGATATCCGTCCTCGGTGGTATTGTATGTGCCGTGAAGGAGGAATGTGGCAGTGTTTGTTGTCATCATCGTGGTCGTGGTGGTATGGGTTCTCATCAGACAGGACAAAGAGAGTCGTCTGGCCCTACTTCTGCTTGCAGGGCTCTTATCCACATATCTTGTATCGGTCCTTGCATACATGCCTCCAATCACTGAGATTGCCCTGGGGGCAGAGGAAGAACTGAGAGTCTTCTCCCCCGTTGCGTACCCCTTTTCCGTCCAGCAGTATCGGGACTATGCAGAGAGGGGCTTCCGTTACTCTATCGTCCTAGGATGGCCAAGGGGCCTCCCAGTAATCCAGTTTCCTCTGCTTCATGATCAGAGTGAGTTCATCCATGGCCAAGCATACTACTCGGGTCTGATTATGGGCATGCTGGGGCTGGGTATCGTATTGGCCACGGTGATATCACTCGGTCTTCTTGATAGCCACAGAAGCCCACCAAGAGAACCGAAACTGACACCCGCCTATCTGGTACTAGTTCCTTTACAGATTGCACTGGTACTATTGATGGGTGCTCTCGGGGCTTCGGGTGGAACAATCTATGTCGCAGGGGGGGTCATAGTCTTGGTGGTTTCCCTGATACCGGCCATCTCAGAGATGTCGAGGCGGGAACCGACAGAAGAGGAAGAATCGCTGAAGGACACTAGATACACGCGCATTCGTGCCTGCAGTATGGGAGGCAAATATCCTATTCCAAGAGGTTGCTTGTCCAGTTTCTGACTTGTTGGAGATCTCGGAAATCGATGACCTCCGGAACCTCTTCGTCTGTCTCCTGTTTGCTCTTGACGATCCTCTTGACCAAGAATCCCACTATACGATTGTATTTGGAGAAATCAAAGACCCCGCCAAATAGACCTGTGGCGACTGGATTGAGCCCTGGATACGAAGATGCTGTCTTGTGCAAGTACTCCTCTTGGGCGATTTCGTGTCTATCCGGATCCCCTGCATCCCCACAGACCACGAACAGCGCAGTTTTGGTATTGGATAGTGCGTCGATGTTGTTCTCAATGAATTTGAGAGGCTCTTTGGTCCACTGACCCGCTTGTATCCCACTCCCAATAACCACAAGATCATAGACTGAGATGTCCTCTGGGGGCTGGGCTTCCTTTAGGTTGGATATATCGACCTGCACATTCTGCTCTCTGGCAACCTTTGCCATCTCTTCAACGATTCCGGTCGTGGTGCCATACCGTGTTCCATAGCCAATCAACATGCATTCAATCATGCATAATCACGCCGAATGATGTGAGCCAGACTGCTCATTAAGCTTTCACTGGCTTGAATGGCGCAACACGCAACAGCATACCACATAGGGGAGAGTAGTGTGTTCAAAAAGAGGCAGGAGGTGCTTACGTTGCTTCCAACGCAAGCACTTCTTCATGAGAGAGGGACTTGTTCTCGAAGTGGGCACCCTTGTCCTCTCGTTCTTCAGCGATAGGCCGAGAGATCATTGTAGTCTATCTCCTGAAGTACGCGTAGGTAAGAGCCTCAGTTGAATCGGTGACCTTCCTTGTCTTGGTCTTGTCCTTAGCAAGTGCCATGATTTCTTCACCTCAGAACTGTATAGTATGCATAGCTAATAGCCTTGGTAGACTGAATGGTCTTGTTCTTCTTCTCGGAGTCAGTTCGATTGTTGATTGTTAGAGCCATGATGTTTCACAAGAAATACTGTTCAGAATCAGTATATAATGGAGAGCCACAATGGAGGGTCACACAATGAAGTCACAAATTGTGACTATCTAGATAGTTCCTAGGGGCAAAGACCCTGAGATGAATCAGACAGCGGGGAAACGTGCCAGTCAAGAGGTTTACCGATTCTTCGCCATGGAGTAGCATATTTTCAGAACCGTTCATTGTATGTTGGACAGACTTGGACACCAGAGAGTTGTCCCCCCAGAAACGGCACTGGGTGGTCTCTGTCGTGGTCAGCGATGCTGTGTGAGTGACCAGCTCTCAGTCATGGGCTGGAGTATATAAACTCCTGCGCTGAAATGCCCAACTTTGTCCACGTTTTCGGTAGCTGTTGGTATACCCTGTGCCCCGCAGAGAGCATTGATCTAAAGGTGTGAACTGAACTGAAGTTGGAAAGAAACAGCTCCCATCCACGCAGATAGAAATCGGCGTATGATTTCGCGAGGTTCTCTAGCCCCTCCTCGAGAAGGATCGCGTGGATTCTCGTTCGATTGCAGGTCCAGATATCCGAATCATAGCCCATCAGACTGAGGAGTCTTACAGGAGAAGGGGAAACTCTCCAGTTGATGCGACGGATGACGACATAGAAGTCAATGCCGACACGATCCACTACCGACATGGGAAGACCGTCAAGAACCGACCCCAGGTCCAGAAGACTCTTCAAGTCAATCTCGCGAATTCTATCAGCAGGTGGAATCTTGTCTTGATGGGGCTCTCCAAAGAGTATTCGCGTTGATGCAATCTGAGGAGGGACATATTCAGGGAGCTCTGAAAGGGCGTTAAGACTGACGAGCTGAATCCGGGGGATATGAAGAGGATTTGGCATTGCTTGAAGGAAGTCCTGCTCATACTCCGCAGAAACTCTCATTGCTGACTGAAATGCGTCCACTCCACCGAGAATCTTGGCGTTGTTGTGAGTTGCATAATGAATATCGACATCACTTATTGTTGGGACGTAGTCGATATCAGAGTCCCAACTCTTTACCGCTGAACCTTTTGCATATGCATAAGTGACTAATTCACCAAAGGCGGCCTGAAGTATCCCTGACCAGACTGTCAAAGACTGTTCAACTTCTTCCTTTGCCTGTGCACGATATTCCTTGGGATTTTTCAGGTCTGCCCCTCCTATGAACTCAGTGAATTCCGTTCATTGTGAATTGGGCAGACTTGAACATCGAGCTGCCCGTCTAGGAACGGCACCGGATGTATTATCTTGCAGATCGTGCGACTCTCTCGCGTTCATCTTTTCGGGAGATCGCATAGCTTGAAGAATCCGCATTATATGCAAGAAGTAGTTCATCGACAATGCATTGCTCCACGGGCTTGGCGTTCTTATGAGCTGCCCGTACGGCACCAACTGATAGATATCTCAGGGCGATGTCGATTCTGCGCTGTGGAGCAACATCTACTGAACGAGGATACGCCATTCCACCGTATGAGATTCGTGTTGTTTCCTCTGCAGGAGCTGCATTCTCTACGGCTGTCACTAGGACTTGAATAGGATTCAGGCCGGTTCTATAATCGATAATCTCAAAGGCACGTCGTAGAAAAGAGATCATCCGAATCTTCTTACCGGCACCTCGGCCGGTACGTGTCTTCTTTTCCTTGCGTTTCCCGGCATTCATGAGCTTGTTAACAAAACGTTCCACAATGGGAACTCTGGACTTGTGAAATCGGCTTCGTGCGTGTCTTCCCGATGTATGAGGGATGAGAACGGGCTTGAGTGAGATATAGCGTTCAAGGCCAATGTCCTTGATTTCGACCCTTGACGGGTCCCACTTGCCAAAGAGAAGTAGGTCGGGTGTTTCTTCAGGCTGGATTGCCTCAGGCGGCTGTCCACCCTCGGGTTGTTCCTGTTCTTCGTCTGCACCATTGTCGATAGTTTCTTCCTCAGACATTGTGACCACCTAGCGTATTGGTTTTTCAGCCCTACCATAGATTAGCGAATCAAGACTGACACCGTTGACCTTGATTACTTTCCAGCGCACACCTGGAAGATCACCCATGGCACCACCCATCGCACCGCCAATGCCTTCCACAAGCACTTGATCGTGTTCGTCTATGAATTTCAGACCACCATCGCCGGGAATGAAAGCTGTGATCTGTTTGCCATTCTTAGACAGTTGTAGTCTCACGGCCTTCCTAATGGCCGAGTTTGGCTGTTTGCTTTCAATTCCAACTTTCTCAAGCACGATTCCTCGGGCCTGAGGAGCTCCCTCTAGAGGATCAGTCTTCTTTTTGAGGTTCAAGATGCGCCTCTTGTAGCTGGCCTTCTTCCATCTAAACCGTTTTCTTTTGGCCTTCAATGCCCGGCCAGCGAATTCGCCCAATGGACTCTTCGAACCTGTCAATTACATTACCTCTGTTGATGCTAAGGAGCCTACCGTTCATGGTGTGCTCTGTGGGGTGGTCAGTGCTTCGCCCTTCTGTATGCTTAAAAGCATTATGAAACGGGGCTGTGTTTTCATGCGATAACGACATTCTCCACATCAAAATGTCGCCTGACGAGGATTCGAGCCCGTGCAACATTTCGGCCATCCTTGCCTATCGCAATGCCTCGATCCTCGTCCTTCACAGTGACACTAGCAACTTTTGTGCCGTCCTTCTGTTCGCTGATTTCAACCTTCTGAACTCGGGCCGGGGCTAGTGCACTCTTTACGAACTCCTCTGGAGTGTCAGCAATCTCAACAATGTCGATGTGCCTCCCCAAGACCTCAGATGCATGACGTACATTTGATCCGCCTTTTCCTATGGCTCTCCCTAGGTGTTTTCGGGGGACTACAAAGATTATTCTCTCTGCCTCATCATCTTTTACAACGTCGACCGCGGGAGCCCCTGTGATTTTTTCGAATGATGCGATGAGGGACATGTCCTCCATTGAGAGCTTGACACTAGGCAAACGGCTCGCCTCACACCATATCAAGGATTCTTGAGTCGCCAGGCTTGATGACTGCGATTGCCGAAACCATGAATGGTTTTCCGATGACTTCGCCCAAGTCCCAAGAGGTGCCTTCGAATACTGTGATCTTTGTGCTGCTCATCTGTGCGTACTGTTCAATATCCTCATACGCATCCACAGGGCAGTTTGCTGCAACAACTACCAGCTTTGCCTCGCCCTTTCTCAGGGCGTCGATAGACTCTTGCGTACCGATACGGCACTCACCTGTGTTGACTGCACTCTCGATTGGTTGATTAAGGCTCAATTCCAAATACCTCGCTGTTCTATGTTATGACTTCTTATTGAACCCGAAGCGGGTCTTTCGGGCCGGTGCCCGGTTTTAATGCTTCCGTACTGGGCCTCCAAGTTTCATTCCTCTTTTGGGGAAACATGTGGGCTCATGAGGAGATCGATTGCTCCAGTACCCAGCGGAATGAGCTGACCTAGGATGACGTTTTCAGTGATGCCTCGTAGAGGGTCTTTTGTGCCAGCTATCCCTGCACCCAAGAGGTGCTTGATGGTGACCTCAAAAGCCGCCCTTGCAAGTGTACTCTGCTTGGCACCCGAAATCCCATGGCGACCAATCTGCTGAATACTACCATCAGCTGTCATCATGTCAGCAACTAGGATAATGTGACGCACATCTACGTCCATACCCTGCTCATTGAGAACGCTCATTGCCTCCTTGATAATGGCATTGCGGGTTGCTTCGATTCCAAGTACATGGTAAATCTCGCGAAGGTTGTTTGTATGCACCCTGTTGGGGTCAATACCTTCGATCTCGAGGGCATCTTCGAGATTCGATCCTTCAGTATACAGGACATATTCGTCGCCTTCCTTTCGGATAACGACGTGGGTGACGTCACTAATACCCTTAACCCGAACCTCACGTATCTTCTCACTTAGCCTCTGTAGCTCTGTCAGGGTTTCGTTGGTTGGATACACAAAAATGACGTTCTCTGATGGTTCTACCTCGCCCTTATTCTTGATTTTGGCCTGAATTGCCTCAGCAACATGTTCCACAGTGAGGTCTTTGTCTTCCATAAGCTCTGGATCGAGCCGGATGTCTATGGCTTGCCGGAGAAGGTCGATTGATACATTGCTAGCAACGCTTTCAACCAGAACCATCTCGATATTCCTCGCAATCTTCTTAGCCTCATTACGGTCGCCGGCAATATCGGGAATCAGATGCACTTTCATTGTGGGAGTGCTAGGGTTGTTTCGTGCGTCGACTATCTCGATAAGACGTGGGAGACCCTGTGTGACGCTCAGCTCTGCGACTCCTGCGTAGTGGAATGTTCTGAGTGTCATCTGCGTGCCAGGTTCGCCTATACTCTGAGCTGCTACTGTGCCCACAGCCTCTCCAGGCTCTACCTGCGACCGCTCGTATGACTCGACCACATTATCACAGATTGTGTTAAACTCGTTTTCTGTGATCTCCCCATACTCGCTCAGTTTTTCTTCGAGCTCACCAATCACGCGGGGGGGAAGCCTTCGTTCCGCTTTCATCTTGTTGAAGCGTTTCTCCATGTACTTCTCTATGTCGCTCTTAGCCAACTTGTCAGCCTCCTATTTCATCCGACTCTTGCCTAGTACCTTCTCTATTGCAATGTCAATATTCACGGATCGACCATGATCCGACTTGCTTGGATCAACACCATCATCACCAAATCGGAACTGTACAATTCGACCAGGTGCGGTTCTAACAGTGCCGTCAGACTCAACCTTCAAGTCCTGCAACGCGGTCATCAGTCGTCGTTGCATGTATCCGGAAGTGGAAGTCCGAACTGCAGTGTCAACCAGGCCTTCTCGACCACCTGCTGCGTGGAACCAGTATTCGATTGGATCCAGTCCGCTCTTGTAGCTCGATGTAACAAACCCGCGAGCACGGGCACCTAGGTCACCCCTCTCAAAGTGAGGAAGTGTCCGGCCAATGTATCCTCGACTGATGCGCTCTCCACGAACTGCCTGCTGTCCGACAACGGCGGCCATCTGTGATAGGTTCAGTCTTGAACCACGAGCGCCTGTCTGTGCCATGATGACTGCAGAGTTCTCAAGGCCCAGATGCTCTCCTGCAACCTCGCCTGCAGAGTCTCGTGCTTCAGCCAGTGTGGCCATGATTCGCTGCTCGACTGTTTCGAGCAGTGTCTGACCAGGATTTGGATCCAGCTCGCCTCGTTTGTAGGTTTCAATGAGCTGGTTGACCTTTTTATCGGCCTCTTCGAGAATTATCTTGATTCTCCGGGATGCCTCCTTTGGAAGAGTCACATCATCAAGCCCCATCGAGAAGCCACGATCTGTGATTAGCCGAACAAGAAGTCGACCAACTGAGTCCATGAAATTGCGTCCTGCGGTGGAGCCCTTCTCCTTGATGATACGATGGAATAGTGAGTCGGGTTCTCCCGCGCCAAATGCCTTCTCATCTACAACACCAAACTCTAGCTCACCGTTTCGGACGACCACGTACGCGTCATATTCGCAGTCTTCCATCTTGCATACCTTGCATTTCCTGCAGATGTTGGCCTTGAAGGAGATGTTGATACCCTCAGGTATGAACATACTGAATATCTGTTTCCCAGTCCACAGCTGCACAGGCGCCTTGATAGCAGGTTCGGGAAGTTCACCCTCGAACTTCGCAGTAGCCGTTAGCTGATTCACTTGGTTCAGCGTAAACAGGCTTGACTTTCGAGTCAACAGAAATGCTGCTGAGATGTAGTCCTGTAGTGCTCCAATGATAGGACCACCATATCGTGGAGAGAGAATCTGTTCCTGAACCCTCATGAGTACGCGTGCCTCGGCACGAGCCTCTTCAGACTGGGGTACGTGGAGATTCATCTCGTCACCATCAAAGTCTGCGTTGTAGGGTGGACAGACGAAGAGGCTCAGCCTGAAAGTTCTGTATGGCATTACCCGTACCTCATGGGCCATGATGGACATTCGGTGAAGCGAGGGCTGTCGGTTGAACAATACTATATCGCCCGAGTCAAGATGCCGTTCCACAACGAAACCAGGCTCTATAGTTTCAGCAATGGTAGTTCTATCCTTCACAAACCGTAGATCTACTCTCCGGCCATCGGTCCGAATCAAGTAGTTCGCGCCCGGGTGTCTGTCAGGACCCCTGATTACGAGCTCCTTCATCTTGTCCATGTTCCACTCCGTTGCCCGTTGTGGAATTGTGAGAATTCTAGCAATCTCCTCGGGAACTCCTACCTCGTTCATGCTGAGATTCGGATCTGGGGAGATTACTGTTCGTGCTGAAAAGTCCACACGCTTTCCGGATAGGTTGGACCTGAATCGACCCTCCTTGCCCTTGAGGCGTTGAGCCAATGTTCGCAATGCACGACCACTTCTGTGTCTCGCTGGAGGGATACCGCTCACGCCGTTGTCGAAGTAAGTGGTCACGTGATACTGAAGCAATTCCCAGAGGTCTTCAACGATTAGCTGAGGTGCTCCAGCATCCAGGTTCTCGCGAAGGCGCTGGTTGATACGAATAATATCGATGAGTTTGTGAGAGAGATCGTCCTCTGAGCGTACCCCCGATTCCAGTGTAATGGAGGGGCGTACTGTGACAGGTGGGACGGGTAAGACAGTGAGAATGGCCCATTCGAGTCGTGCAGCCTGAGCATTGATACCCATGAGTCTGAAATCGTCATCTGGTATGTTCTCAAGCCGCGCACGAACATCAATAGGTGTGAGCCGGACAGATCCAGCCTCACTGATTTCGTAGATAGAGGTTGGCTTCTCGAGTTTAATCTTGAACTGTTCAGCCTCGCAATGAGGACAGTTCTTTGCCTTGTTACCGCGTTTCAGAATCTCCTTAGAGAGGTTCGCAGTCTTCTGACCGATCTCGGGGTAACGCTTGAAGAGCTTCTCATAGTGTTCAATCTCTTCCTCACTGAGAAGAAGCCGATTGCACTCTCTGCACGTTGCTCTCAGGACCTTATAGATGACCTTGGCATAGCCCTCGTGCATCACCGGACGAGCAAGCTCGATGTGGCCGAAGTGACCAGGACAGTTGCCTACACGATTTCCACAAGTCCTGCAACGCTGACCAGGGTCGATAACGCCCAAGCGCGGATCCATGATTCCTGATTCGATGGGGTAGCCATCTTCGTCATATGTATCGGCTACCACAATCTGTGCCACAGACATCTTACGGATATCTTCGGGCGCGAGTAGTCCAAATTCAATCTCGTCAACTTTCTTAGTGCTGGCTGCGGACATCATGTTAGATCATCTCCTTGAGCCTGAGTCTACAGGCAAGTCCCAGCGACATCATCTCCTGGAGGAGGAGTTTGAATGCATACGATACTGTAATATTGCTCACCTTGGCGCTGGTGCCACAGATGGGGCAATATGTCATGTCCTTGTTCCTGTCATAGACTCCGATGAGGCCACACTCCTCACAGACGAGCATGCTGCTCTTGTCCGACTCGTCCAAGAGTCGGCCCTTCAGAAGGATTGCAGCTCCATGGCCAATCAGGACGTCGCGCTCCATCTCGCCGAATCTGAGTCCACCCTCTCTGGCACGGCCCTCTGTGGGCTGCCTCGTGAGGATTTGGACTGGACCACGGGCACGAGCGTGAATCTTGTCAGCCACCATGTGGTGAAGTTTCTGATAGTAGATTACACCGACGAAGATGTCGGTCGTGAGTTTCTCTCCTGTAATTCCAGAGTACATGGTTTCGCGACCATTGTACTGAAGACCGTGATCGTGCAACTGGTCAAACAATTCTTGTTCAGTCACACCACAGAAGGGAGTGGCATCTTCTTGACTGCCCTTCATGCATGCTGCCTTGCCGGCAATCATCTCAAGAATCTGACCAATGGTCATTCGGCTTGGGATAGCATGAGGATTGATTATCAGGTCCGGAACAACACCGTCCTCTGTGAAAGGCACATCCTGCTGGGGCACAATGTATCCAATGACGCCCTTCTGTCCATGTCGCGAGGCATACTTATCACCCAGCTCAGGCACTCGCAAGTCACGTACCTTTACCTTCACAAGACGGTTTCCATCAATGGTTTCTGTGAGAATGACACTGTCGACAACACCTGATTCGCCATGCCTCACTGCAACGGAGGTCTCGCGGCGGTTTGGTGAAGCAATCTCAAACTCTGAGTATTCTTCAAGGAAACGCGGTGGAGAGGTCCGTCCGATAAGGACATCGCCGCCTTGTACCTCAACCTCAGTTTCGATGATTCCATCTTCACCAAGATTGCGATATGACTCCGACGCTCTGTAACCACGTACACTGCGTTCGGGAATCTCAAACCGGTCTTCTTGACCACCTGGATACTTCCGCTCTTCGCTTTCATATACACGAGCAAAGGTGCTTCTGCCCAGACCTCGTTCGATAGAGGCCTTGTTCATTATCAGGGCATCTTCTATGTTGTAGCCCTCGAAAGACAGAATTGCAACAACGAAGTTCTGTCCCGCCGGCCGTTCCTCGTAGCCAATCGAGTCCATCGCACGAGTCTTGACTAGCGGTATCTGAGGATAGTGGAAGAAGTGTGAACGTGTATCTGCACGATACTTGAAGTTTGAAGCGGGTACACCCACCGATTGTTTTGCCATTCCTGCCATGTAGACGTTTCGCGGAGACTGGTTCCGTTCGGGGAAGGGAATCAGAGCTGCAGAGATGCCGAGAATAGTAGCAGGGACTATCTCGAGGTGTGAGGTGTTGGGCCCAATCTCTTCAGGACCCATCGCAATCAGTGCGTTCTCTTCCTCTTCTGCGTCCAGAAACTCAACGATTCCGTTCCGCAGGAGGTCAGGAAATGTCCATTCGCCGTCGTTGATCATACGAAGATGTTCATCTGTAAGACGACTTCGACCGTTCTCCACGACAATCAGTGGTCGTCTGACGCGTCCTGCGTCGCAGTTGACCTGTACTTCGTGAGTACCATCATAATAGGCGATGTTTACTTCTGAGTCAGTCTCTCCAGCACGGCGCTTCTGACGAATAGTCTTAGCAAGAACCTGAGGTGCTGGATGTACGCCTACCAGTCTGCCATTGAGAAAGACATCAGCCCATTTCGAGTCTCTCTTGCCCTTGAGTTGTTCAATGGGTTCAACTTCTGCATTGAGCATCGTGCGTTCAACGGCCTCTTCATCGGTACCCACCGAGATGTAGGCCATCATTGCGATGTTCTTCACCAGACCACAATTGGGACCTTCAGGAGTTTCATTAGGACATATCTTACCCCAGTGAGTCGAGTGAAGGTCTCGGGCCTCGAAGTGAGGTTGCGACCTTGACAGGGGTGAAACAACCCTTCGTAGGTGTGAGAGTGAGGATATGTAATTGGTCCGATCAAGTAGTTGCGATACTCCAGCCTTCCCGCCAACCCAATTGCCCGTAGCAAGCGCATGCTTCAGTCGCTGAGTAATGACATCGGCACGGACAGCCGTTCGAATGTTTGGTTTTCTTCCACGGACTGCGGTGCGTTCAAGCTGGTACTTGATATCCCTTGTAAGCGAGTACAAAGCCACTCTGAACAGGGACATCAATAAATCTCCAGAGAGTTTCAGTCGCTTGTTTGCATAGTGGTCCTTATCATCGGGCTGTCGTTTATTGAGTACAAGCTGAAGGAGCCTCTCCACCATCTGACCGAGGTAGTAGGCCTTCTTGAGACGGTGGTCTTCTTCTGTACCGACGTGAGGTAGAAGATATCGGTCTAGGACTTTCTCGGCTCTTGCCAGGCGATAGTCCTTTGTCTGACCTACAGCGACTCGTTTTCCAAGAAAGTCAAGCGCGTTTTCCAGCGTAGACCCTTCCTCGTCGTCCATCGTGACATTGATTGGCTGAGCCTGCTCGATTGTCACAATGAGTTCATTGCGAATCTCATCATCGTCGGAGATCACATCAACAATCTCTCTGTCAGACTCTAGACCCAGAGCCTTCATGAGAATTGCAAGAGGAATCTTCCCGGGTACGGATGGAAACGAAACGCGAAGCTCTCCAGTCTTCTTTCGCTCAATGGTGACAGGTGCACGGAATCCACGTGATGTTGAGAAGACCTTAGCAACGTGGGTGTAGCTAGAGCTCTTGCTGGCCTCTTCAATCAGGATTCGGTTGGGAGCAAGATCTTCTTGGGTGACAAGAACGCGCTCAGACCCGTTGATGATGAAATAACCACCAGGGTCCTTTGGGTCCTCGCCATACTTGATAAGTTCTCCATCAGACATGTCATGGAGAAGACACTTCTCGCTTCGAAGCATAATCGGTAAATCACCGATGTAGATGCGAAGCGTTTCCATTCGAGTTGTGACAGAGCCTTCTTTCCGAACGGGCGTCATATGGAGGTACAACTTGCTTGCATAGGTCAAGTTGCGAATACGTGCCTCGTTAGGATAGAGGGGATGTTCACTGCCGTCTGCTTCTCGGACGGAAGGGCTCTCGATCTCTATCTCACCGAGGTCTACATAGTAACCTTCTACTTTCGGATTCAGTCGAGCAACACTATCAACTACTTGCTGCAATTCGTGTTTCACGAATCGATTGAAGGAGTCTAGATGCTGTCCAACAAGACCTCTGTCTCTGAAATACGCTTCAATTACTGGCCAATACTTCTGGCGCTCTTCGACACCCAACTTGTCACCACACCCTGATGGAGGACGGGGGAACTACTGCGAGCATGGATGCTTCCCAACGCATGAACCCAGAAAATTCCGAGCTCGTCATATACCGCAATAGCCGCCCCGTTTGTTCTGCTCTTGCAGCTCCCCTTCCCATCCACTGGGACTGTGGCGGGCTCGGCGGGATTTGAACCCGCGGCCGTCAGGTTAAAAGCCTGCTGCGCTACCTAGCTGCGCCACGAGCCCGAGCATCAATGCGTACCATAGTGTGACGCGTGCATCCAGAGCCCATGTAACATCATGTCTTGTCTGTACTGTCAGTTATGGTCATGCATGGATGGGAAGCAGTACCTGCCTGAGCAACCGACGAAAATTCTGAGGGCATAAAAGGGTTCCGATAAAACGAAGATATGGTCTATCCTCTGCAGAGGCTATGCGGAAACAAGCCGTAGAATGTATGGGTCATGGTTCTGTAAAAAGGTTATGTTGCTGGATTGACTCTGAGTTGGAAGGCTTGGAGCTGGATCTCGGGTAAGGCATGGTCCGACAACTTTAATAGATTAACGAGAAACGACCGAATCAGCTCGTCAGTCTACCGAGATTACGAGCTAAGAATAGCCCCTGTAGTGTAGTTCGGCCTAGCATCCGAGACTGTCAAGCCTTGGCGCTTGCTGTCTTGGAGCAGACCTCTCGGGACCCGGGTTCGAATCCCGGCGGGGGCGCCATCTCTTCTTCTTCATGATCAGATACTCTATGTATCAGCTAGGATGTCGGAGATAGTCGCCGTAGTCAGCATCATCTGTGTCTGTACCGTCTAGAAGACTATCTACTAACTGATTCTTGGTCATCTCTCGTAGCGATGTGATGGTTTCCTGCGGGCGAAAGGTGGACTCTTGCATGAATGAGGTGGAAAAAAAACAGCCCCATAGGGATATGTTCCACAACAGAAGAGAAATAGAATGTCTTCTCACCGCGAGCCAAATAAGGAGCCGTCAGCATCTCATTGAAACCATGTTGTCGTGTATCAGACAGCTGTTCGAGTACAATATCGCACAACGAAGACGAATTCTGAAGCTGCTTGAACAGGTTGATAGAGAGGACCTTACAAGAGGACTTGGAGTGGGCTGGGGTTCGATACATGGAATACTGGTTCACCTGATGAACACGGAGATTTACTGGATCGATACGGTCCTGCGTGGTGTTGAAACAGAGAGGGTTCTCTCAGAAGAGTGTGAAGATATGGACGCGATCTCAAAGCACTGGAGTAGAGTTGAGGAGAACACTAGGAATCTGTTGTCGGATGTGAATGAGGCCTATCTTCAGAATGTTCAGAGTGTGAGGTGGGACGGGACCATAATCAGTTTCACTGTTGCAAAGGCACTCTTACACGTGGCGACACATGAGATTCATCATCGAGGGCTAGTAATAGGACTGTTAAGGCAGATGGGGTATGATCCACCAGATGTGAATATGCTGTAGAGGTGAGTGATGATGACAACTGAGTTTCTTAGTTCATGCTACAGGGCTATGATAGACCAGGACCAAGCAATTCTGAGAACAATGAGCACTATTCCGAAGGGCGAAGAGCAAAGACTGGAGGATGCCAGACAGGTGATTCTGACAGGGGCAGGAGATTCCTTGGCGGTAGCAGAGTACGGAGCTTGGGTAATGCAGGAGGTTGGGATTCACGCCATTGCCATAACACCAACCGTTCTTAACCGCCTGTCTCTCTCCCCAGAGGATCTCGTAGTCGGAATCACGGCCTCAGGGAGAAGCCTATCCACTATTCATGCGCTGGAGCATATGACGAATCAAGGAATCAGGCCGGTAGTTCTGACAGATGACCCGGAAGGGAATGCAGCGAGTCTCACAGATATTCAGTGGAGCACGCAGGCAGGAGTTGACACCTACAACATCATTCCAACGGCCCCCACAACAACAGCAATGGGCTTCCTACTGGGCCTTGTATCACGGTTGGATGATAGATACAATGAGGGAATCAGGTTGTTCCTTGATGGCCTGCCGTCAATCATGGACTGGGCGGAATCTGTGGGGCAGGAGATTGCACAGGGAATCAGCTTACAGGGAGTAGTATGTCTGCTATCAGAGGGGGCTAATCTTGCCACGGCACATATTGGGGCGATGAAACTGAATGAGGGGGCGCTTGTACGCGGAGTTGTTGTTCTGCGCGAAGAGTTCGAGCATCATGGAAATCTACCATCTCGAGATGAAGACTTCATCATTCTGATCAGTGATTCACCAAGGATGCGGGAAGATTCCCAGTACATGCACGTGCTCACCGAAACCCTTGAACTTACTGCCTACAATCAGTATCTGCCCGAGAAGTTTCGGATAGAAACACCTGCAGTTCAAGCTCTGGCGAATACGATTGTCATGCAGATGATGGGATACTATCTGATTCTTGAGCATAATCCGGAAATGGAATGGTTTAGGATGCCCAATGCTAAGGCCTTCAGAATCTATTGAAGTTTCGACTGTCTTGCGATAAGGCAAAAGGTAACATATCGCTACTGAGCTGGATACACAGATGAAAGTGATTGAGATACTCTCAATGATAGATGACCCATCGAAACGAGGGGAAGTTGCAGACTATATCAATAATCATGAGAGTGAATACTCCAAACTGATTGATGCTGCGTTCTCTCAATCAGCTGATGGGATGGAAGAAACAAGGAGAAGACTGCTTGACCTTGTGGATCTCCTGAATCAGCGGATTGCGACAGAGATTATCGAGCATGCAATATTTGATACAGACGCCAATATCAGAATCAGAGGGCTAAAAGCGGCCTATAGAAACATGGTAGATATACTGAATGAAGAGCTTCTCTGTATCCTTGACGATAGAAAATCCGACTTCGAGGCTCGGAAGTGGATTGTTCATATTCTTGCTACAACAGACTCGGAAACCTTTGGCCGTAGGCTTAGATCGCTTGCACGAAACCACGATGAAGGTATTGAGATTCGCAAAGAAGCAATCTTTGCATTGACCAATGTTGCTGATGATGAGAGTCTAGGTACATTGTGCGCTGTCTTAGGAGATAGCGAGGTAGAGATTCGTCGGTCGGGGGCGTGGGCGTTGAGTAAGCTTGGCGATAATAGTACTATCAACTGCCTCTTTGCAGCGCTTGAAGATGAGGACTCCAAGGTTAGGGACTGGGCCATCCGTGCACTGCGTGACATGGATGATGCAAGAGCCCTTCAGGGGCTGGCTGATGCACTTCACAGTGTGGAACCTGAAGAGCAGATTCGAATGATACGACTTGTTGTTGAGAAGCGTTCAGAGATCATTCTTCGTGCCATTGCTGAGCTCCTCAGTTCACCGGATACAGAGGTCCGACGAGTCGCAGCATGGGCAATGGGAGTATCACCATATCCTCCTGCTGCAGGAAGCCTTGAGGCACTATCGGATGATGAGGATGAACAGACGAGGTATTATGCTAAGGCAGCATTGCGGCGTCTGGGCAGCGTAGACCCCTCTGACTTCGGACTCGTTCTGTGAACTATCACATCATTCCTCTATACAGGCCACCATCAATGAGTAGCAGGGCTCCGTGGATATAACTTGAAACTGGACTCAAGAGAAAAGCACTCACTTCTCCGAATTCCTCGGGGGTTCCCATTCTTCCTAGTGGTATACGTGATATGATTTGCTCTTTTGAGGAAGAATCGTCGGCGAGCAGTTCATCAACGCGATTTGTCAGAATCCATCCCGGACAAATTGCATTGACTCTGATACCAGTGGGTCCAATCTCGTCTGCAAGAGTACGCATCATTCCTATGACAGCTGAACGCAATGAGTTGGAGAGCATGAGGTTTTCAATTGGCTGCTTCACGGAGATTGAGGTGCTGTAGAGGATGGAAGGGGAATCGGCCGTCTGAAGAAGAGGAAGTGCCTCCCGCGTCAAACGCACAGCACTCATCAGCGTGAGATTGTAGGCTCTGAGCCATTGTTCCTCGGAGAGATCTGAGAATGATCCGGGTGGAGGCCCTCCGGCATTCACAAAGAGCCCATCAATATGATCTGTGATGGCAGCTACATCGTCAAGAAGTGCCCTGATGTCCTCTTCCTGTGATAGATCACAGACGAAAAAGCGTGACAGACTGCCGAGAGATTCAGTGGCAGACTCAAGAGACTCCTTCTGTCGGCTACAGATTATTACGTTGGCGCCCTCTTCCACCAGTGCCTCTGCAACTCCATAACCAAGTCCGCGAGAGGCGGCGGTCACCAGGAAGATTTTTCCCTCTACTCTAAGGTCCATGATGCATCAATCGCCACCAGCGAGAGTAGAAAGAGGGCTATTTCACTGCTCCGAAACCTATCCCGCCACTTCTTTTCTCTCAGATTGAGTGCGGGCGCCCATTTTCGCTTCAAGATGGACAAAGGCGGCGCTCAGTCTTCTGAAGGAGTTCTCCACTTCAAAATGACCAATACCCATCGAATTCAGCGCCTTCTTGATTTTTCGCGGGGTCAGCCGTTTGTTGTCCTTGGATCCGAATGCGAGGAGGACCCGTGTTTCATTGACATCTGGCATCTGACATATTGAGTGACATTTAATGCCCTTCTCTTTGAGTCCGCTCTTTATGGTAGAAACGATCGATGTCATTGTGTCTGTCAACCAGAGCTATGTTCTCGATTGGGCTACTAAAAGACCCGTAATACGCAAGTATTACCGCGGAGTTCGCGCGAAATAGGCTTGAAAGCATTCCTCTGCAGCCCATTTTGCTTTGGAGGGTTTGTTAATATGCGAGTGTGCTAACGGAGTTCCATCAGGTGGAACCTATGGCTGATGACAGTGCAGGCCTATTACGGGGCTCAAAGAGCTGGGCTGTTTTATACGCCATGTCGTCCTTGAAGCACAACAAGATTCGAAGCGTGGGGATAGCTCTCCTGCTAGCAGTTGGTGCAGCACTTCCCACTACCGTCTTTGTTTGGACGACCACAGGGTCAAGAGTGGCAGTTCATGACTATTTTTCCAATTATGCATATCAACTCCGGGTAAGCTCGGGAGAGACTCCAAGTGAACGGACAGTCCTGACAGGCATGAAAGAAACAGTGGAGAGCGATCCATTCGTTGAAACGGTGGATGTTATTCCATCTTCCGTTGGCATCTTGACAGGGGAATATCTAGAGGATTGGCTCTTCTATTCTATTGGAGCACCTAACTACGCAGCGGGAAAGAAGGATTGTCGTTTCTTGATTTTAGACAATGAAACTATCTCACACTGGAGGCCTGAGTTTGACTATCGGGGTAACTTCTCTCTGTATCCCGGACAGATTCTGGTTTCTGAGAAGTTTGTGGATTACACCGAGGACTGCCATGGCGTGACGCTCGAAGTGGGTGACAACGTCACCATGGACCTGCTGCTTGAGGCTGACTGGAGATACTATGGTTTCACCTATCAATCGGATATCCAAGTCAAGAAACTGGTGAACTACACCATTGCCGGAATCTATCAAATCAGAAACCTGTTGGGGCATATAGGTGACTCATTCATATCGATGACCCGTGCAAACCGGGATCCGGAAGATCTGTTTGACTATGTGCCTGTCTTGGGGATTGATGACTCCATCATAGTTCTCCGTGATGAATTCTATGAGAATGAAACAAGTCTGGTCTTCAAGGAGGGTTTCTTCAAACCGGGTTTCTTGATTCGTGGTAATCAACAGAACTTGGTGGATGCAGGAGTGGAGATGGCAGCGGACAATATGCGTGCAGTCAAGACACGGTTGTCCGAGAGCTATCCTGGTATCAACTTCTTGGGGCACCAAGAGCTCAAACAACTTGATACCGCCCTTTCTACATTTATACGTAGCCAAGTAATCTCAATTCTGGGTTTTCCTGTCCTTGTCATGAGTGTATTACTCACCGTATTCACAGCAGAGACCTCAATCGTCCGTAAGAAACCGGAGATAAGCACTCTACGGGCAAAGGGCGCCTCTTTCAATCAGATATTCGGTTCTGTAGTAGCCGAGAGTATCATTCTGTCAGCTCTAGGCATAGTCTGTGGCATATTCTTGGCCCTGATTATGGCTCCCATAATGGGTGCTTCTACAGGAATACTCAGTTATGATTCCCAGAGGTACACACTCTATCTCTCCTTCACGACAGTCCCACCACTGGCAATTGTCATTGCGGTCGCGATAGGTACATACTTGCCAATCTCCTACCTGATTCACGTGTCACGGCGCGTCGATGTGTCCGAGATAGGACAACCAGCATCTACAACACAAGAGCCTGAAGAAATCGGAGAGGAGAACATCTGGCGTTACGTGCTTGCCTTAGGAGGGGTGCTCAGTCTGTTGCTTGCATTGCCAGTTTTGGTGGAACCTGTGGGAATGATTGCAGTGCTGGAGATCCTAATCATGACGCTGCTTCTGTTCATTGCCTCATATCTGGGATCACGTGCAATGCAGCTCGTTACAGCTAGGCTATCAGTCCTGACCTTGGGACGACTAGGAGAGAAGGGGCTGTATCTTGTGCAGAGCCTGCGGAGAAGGAGAGGCACGTTCATCCCACTGATGCTGATTCTCACGCTGACCCTATCGACGACGTCCATGATGATGATTCAAAGTGCGAGCTTCGGACAGACGGCGGAGAGAGAGATTGCCTATGCGGTCGGCGCGGACCTGAGAGTTGAATGTTCTAGCAAAGGTTTGGATTATGGAAATATCATCAAGGTACATTTTGGTGTGAATCATCTGACACCCGTCGTAGAAACTTGGGGAAAGCATCAAAATCTCGGAATCATGTTGGAAGGAATTGACCCCATTCAGTATTTGGATGTTGGAAAGTTCTCCGATCAGACCTTTGTCGGATCAAATCCGTTTCAGGTTCTCTCTCTTCTTGCACACAAACCAAATGGAATCGTGCTAAGTGAACACCATGCGTCAATCTGGAACATCACTATAGGTGATGAGATTCCGATTGGATTTGGCGGTGCAGTTCTGAACCCAGTCAGAGAGTTCGAAGTCGTTGGGCTTATGTACAGTGCACCTGGTTTTGGTGGAGCAGCAAGGGCCACAACACCCGTCAATACCATTTCGGCATTAATGGATATGGGAGTTGGGTTCAATGGATTTGCATTGGTGAACGTGGACTACTTAGTGACTGAGGGCCAGCTCAATGGTGTGAAGATGTTCCTTGGGGATATGACCAATCGTACTCATATCCCGATAATGAAGCGGGCACTTGAAGCAGACATTGGAGTGCATGTCTATGCGCTTGATGCATTGGAGTTGAGCGATGATGCATATGCCGTAGGATTGTATGTCGCAGGGGTTCAGGGATTGACAATGATTGGATATCTAATGTGTGCCCTCCTTGGGCTTGCCTCAATCGGGCTATTTCTCAGTTCTGCGATATTGGAACGTCGAATTGAGTACGCTACATTCAGAGCGTTGGGGGCAACAAAACGGGACATTGTTGAACTGGTGTTCGGGGAGTTTGCCGGGTTGATATTGGCTGCCTTTTTGATAAGCACTATACTGGGCGTTGTGTTCGGCTACTTTCTGAGTAACATGACCTTCCTCATATCGCCTTTCTCCTCACTGCTCGGAAATCTATTCACTTACCCAGCTGATGTGTTGGCACTGACACTGTTCTTGGAGATGGCAGTAATGGTTGGGACATGCTATCTCCCGGCAAGAGATGCAGGAACAACAGATCCCGTGAAGTGCCTTAGGAATCTCTGAGATTTCTTCTTGGGTGACTTGTTGAGAGGTATTCTTGCGCTGAACTTCCTATTGATTAGGTAAGCAAAGCAGCCCACTCTGGGGTCCTCTGAAATGGATGAAAATGGGTACCGGGCGTTCTTGAAAGACAGAAACCTCGATGATGAGAAAATCACAGACTCAGTTGCTGCAGTCAGACGCCATGAAGAATATCTTGAGGATAATGACAAGTCGCTCACATCTGCGGACAGACAGGATTTCCGAGCCTATGTTTCGATACTCATGGAAAAAAGAAACAACTCCTATGAAGAGTTCTATGCTTTGGCAAGGTATGCCTATTTCATCGGAAATCTTGAAACATATCTCGGTATTCTTGAATTAACAGATGGTGCCGATGTCATGGAGGTGCTTTCAGACGCACTTGCGGATGAGATCGGAGATAGCTGGCGCGAGCAGATATTCGAGGACATCACTTTGCCACCACTGGGAACTCCGTCAGGGGAGAAGAACAAGGTTGCCCAGATTGTGATACAGAGAATCGAACGGCTTCTTGATCAGGAAACATGTGAAGAGATTCTGTCTAAGGTTGCTCATGGTATTCCGCGAGAGTACTATGAGAAGGAAAGGCAGAAGTATCTTGACGCAGGCAGTCTACAGGAATACGTCAAGAGAAAGAGAGCAGATGCCATCGAGAATCTCGTGAAACATCGAGAGGAGGGGACCCTGTTCTACACCCAAGAGATCACAGATGAAGTCCTTGACTTTGTGAGTTCTCGGCCTGATATCCTTACTGGGGAACTCAGAGAGGACGTCATTTATCACACGAAGATTCCTTACATGACCAAAGAGTATCTAGCTGAAACAGACGAAAGAATGAAGCGATTCTATTACTGCCACTGTCCTTGGGCCCGCGAGAGTATCTTGGATGATGATATTGATGTGTCGTCTACCCTCTGCTATTGTAGTGCCGGTTTCACAAAACAGCCCTGGGAAGTGGCACTTGACCAACCGCTAGAGATTCGCTTGGTGAAATCTGTGCTGAAAGGCGACCTTGAATGCAGTTTCGAGATACAGCTGCCGAAGGACATCTGAAGCTGAGGAATCATTGCCGTAGTGCATAGTCTGTCGTCTTCCGATATCTGTCGCACTACACGTATCTACCGAAAGGGGACAAATCTGAATTCTCCGTGTTGTGTGATTTTTGGAGGATCGTCCTTGAGAATCCGCGTCATCACTTGATAACCGTCTACCGATACTGGAATGACCATTATTCCCTTCTGCTTCAGCTGTGTCATCAGTGGATCTGGTATCTCACTGGCTCCCGCAGTGACAATGATTCGATCATAGGGCGAATCTGGGGGATAGCCCTCATAGCCATCACCTTGTACAATTTTCACATTTTCAATCTCGGCCGCTCGAAGATTTATCTTGGCCGTTTCTGCAAGAGTAGAAACAAGTTCCACAGATACTATGCCACCCTCCTTTCCAACCAGCTTGGACATCACAGCAGCATTGTAGCCCGAGCCTGCCCCTATCTCCAATACGGACTGCCCTTCATGGAGATCAAGTAGTTGAATCATATACGCTACTGTATATGGTTGGCTGATGGTTTGACCATGTCCGATAGGCTGGGGATAGTTGGCGTACGCGTCTTTTCGGTATGGCTCTGGAACGAATATCCGGCGGTCTATCTGGTCCAATGCATCCAGAACCTCCTTCTCGATTCCCATTCTCCGGAGTTCGTCTAGTAACCGTTCCTTGCGTTTTGTCGTATTCATCTGACCCATCCTTCTAGTTCAAAACGCTGCATCAGCCAAACTGTTCGTATGCATCTTCCAGCTCATCAATACGCTTCTCTACGGTGTCCTCGGAGAACTCATACTCGTCCACAAGCATCACTCTGATTGCCTCATTATTCGGAGGCTCCCATAGAACGGAATAATCCTCCTCGGTTTCCATGTCTTGGTAGAGACCCATGATAGCCTGCCAGTCAAAATCGCAGCCCGCTCTATCAAATGCTTTGGGGATATCGTTTTGCTTTACGAGCTTGAGGCCCCGTCTTGGCCCTATGCCCCGGATGCCTCTAGGATGATAATCGGTTCCCATCATTATTGCTATGGCAATCAATTCATCATGCGAAATTCCGAGGGTATCAAGGATGTCTTCTAGGACTAGGAGCTCAGGACCACTTGTCGCTCTCTGTGATTTGGAGAGTCTTCGAACTAGCCTAGGCGAGCCATGTAGAAGTGTATCATAGTCTGTAGATGCCGCAGCATAACAGCCCCCCTTCTGTACCATCAATGCTGTCTGAGCGTCAGCCTCGGATGGCGCCTGGATAACAGGAACACCGATTGCTTCCAAGAAACGCTTTGAAGAATCAATTATCTCTGGCGTCAGTCGCGCGGTGCGTGCTGCGTATTTCTTCATCTCTGCAGTCGCACCCGCTTCCTTTGCTTGGGCTAGTTTCTCCGCAGCATCGGACTTCCTGTCAGAGCGACTTCGAATAGTCTGCTCTTTCAGCTGAGGAGGGAGACCATCAAATACGTATGCTAACTTGATTCCTCGATTGAGAAGATTCGCCGTTCTCGGCAGAAGACCCAGCAAGTGCGATGTCACCTTACCATCAGATGTGCGAAGATACTCACCATCTGGTTGCCGGATGACACTGAGGAACTGATAGATTTGATTGTGGGCATCCACAGCCAGTGTCTTATGTCTAAGACTGGCAATGTCGATTTCCGTGGGTGTGACCAGTTTTCTCAGATTTGTTCCCATGTTCTTCCCAGACCATTCTCCCGGATAGAGCATTACGATATCTCTTTGCTGCGATCTGACGATTCTACCGGCATGGTAAGGGGAGTTCATTAACTATATAAAACTCTGGCTTTGTCCGAACTCCGAAAAAGCATCTCGCACGGTATGGATTAACTAGCCGGTGGTTTTGCTATAACTCCAGGATAGGCTTGCAGAAGATGGTCGGAGCGGCCGGATTTGAACCGGCAACCGATGGATCTACAGTCCATTGCTCTGCCAGGTTGAGCTACGCTCCGCAAGGGGGGAGCACAGCGATTTTCCTTTAAAGATTTCCCATTTAGTGCACAAGCGCATTCCATAAGAGATATCTCCCGATTCTCCGGGAGATTCATCATCTGCGAGTACATAGTTTGAATCATGAATAGAGGCGATTAGTCTGAGTTTTCGGGTCAGGGAATGGAACCGACAGGGTGATTGGGATAGTTTCGCAAGGTTGTCTTGGGGGACTGCAAAGGCTACGAATAGCGCATACCATCAGGGACTTGTGAAGACAAACCCGGGCAAGACGGGGGAGGAGCTATTCCGTATATACGAAGAGGAACTGAAAGAGTTCGATTTTGACAATGAGCGATGTAGAGTCTTTGTAATTGAAGTCGAGAGGCGCTTTGCGGGGTATGTGTGGCTCAGCATCCGTGACAGCAGAGATAGTTGGGAACTGACCCGACCTATGTGGATTTATGATATTACTCTGCATTCTGACTATAGAGGGCGTGGTCTTGGAAGAATCTTAATGAAACGAGCTGAGGAATGGGCAATAGAGCAGAAGAGAAACTTGGGATTGTTCGTTCACGCGCACAATGAGCCAGCGATTCGACTCTATGAGGGCGAAGGATACGTTGTGAAATCGACTCCCATGACCTTGAGATTTTCGGAGATGGATAGTGCATCTCGGCTCTCAGAGCGTCTTGAATTTCTAGAGGATGACTATCGAAACAAGAGAAGGGGGAAACAGGTTGCCCATGACAGATTTGCACGGTTGGTCCGATTCAGTGAAGAAGCCAATGATGAAGAAATCGCCACAGCCTATCAGAGTTTTGTGGACTCCTATACATCAGATGAGTTGGAACATTCACGCTTCGTGGCTAGTAGAGAGGGAAAGACAACCGGAGTCTTGTCGGTTGGACAGGCGCCTTTCCGCAAGGACATCGGCATGATCTATGAACACGCACTGGTCAACGGTGATGAAACAGTACAGCAGGCGTTCTTGGCAAAGGCTGTCAGTTGGGCTCAGGACCGGGGACTATCGGCACTTTACATCCTTCTCCATGCCATGGATGATTTCAGGCCTTCTGTGTTAGAGTCTGCTGGCTTCGTAGTTCCGGGCTACTTCATGGAGAAACGGCTGATATGAAACCCGTTCATAGGCAGGACTTTGCTGGTAGGTATCTCTACCAGCAAGAAGAATTACCTCCCATCTTGGTGTAGCCAAGCCGAAGGAATCGGCTAGTCTGGGGCCTGTCCTAGTCTTATCTCTCGGAACCTTGAAAGGGCTTGGTGTTCTTGACTGAGATAGCATAGAACAGGGAGGTCCAGACCTGAACGATTCCCCCATTGAAAGTATCTTTCCAATCTCTGAAGTCAATCGGATTGCAGAGAGGGAATCAACGGGTTTTGGCAGAAGACACTATCGTCCAGTATATGTCATGCACAAGTGGTGGGCGAGACGGTTGGGTTCCGTGTTTCGGACGATACTATTGTACACTCTGGCTGATTCCAGTCTAGAGGGATGGGATGGCAGTCCGGAGACCCTCTGGCAGTTCTATGCTCGCGATGTAATTATGGAACCAAAGACTGTACTCGATCCAATGATGGGTGGCGGTACCACCATTGTTGAGAGCCTTAGGTTTGGATGCAGAGTCATAGGTGGAGACCTTAATCCTGTAGCTTGGTTTGTGGTTAAGAAACAGGTAGAAGACTTGGATACGAGGCTGCTTGAGCAGAGTCTGAAGAAACTGGACAATGATCTGGGCGATGACCTGCGTCGTTACTATGTGACAAGATGCCCCGTATGTGGAAGAGATGCTGAGGGGCTCTACTATTTCTACACAAAGATGGTATCATGTCCTGACTGTGGCAGAGAGCTGCCATTGGTCAGGGACTTCTTTCTTGCTCGCTCTCGCAGGGAAGAGACGGATGTTGTGGTGTGTCCTATCTGTTGGAATGTCTTTGAAACCCCAGATGCACAGAAGTATACAGCATGTCCTCAGTGTGGCCATGAGTTTATTCCGAAAAAGTCCGGCCATGTGAGGGGGAGAAGTTTCAGGTGCTGCGGTAAAGAGTGTGGCTCCTATAGCATTGTGGATTATGTGCGGAAGAACGGGCGACCCTCAGAAAGGATGTATGCCGTGGAGTTCTACTGCCCCCATTGTGATAACGAAGGAGATTCAAGGCTTAAGAACGGGAGGGGATACAAGGCAAGTGATGACCAAGATGTACAGCTTCTCGAAGCTGCACGTGAAGAGTTCGTGAGAATAGGAGACAGGTTACCCATACCAGACACGCGTATTCCTGATGGGGTTGAAACCCGACGGGCGCTGAACCATCAGTATGAGCGGTTTCGAGATATGTTTAACCAACGTCAGCTGCTGAACCTCGGTAAGATATATCGTTGGATCTTGCAGGAAGAGAATGCGAATCTGCGGGAGTTTTTGATTCTTGCATTCTCTAATTGCTTGAAGTACAACAATATGTTCTGCAAGTACAATGCAACGAGAGGTTTCATAACCGACATATTCCGTACGCACTCCTTTTCGCCCTCGATGGCACCTGTCGAGTGCAACTGTTATGATACAACAAAGGGAAGGGGATCCTTCAGTGCTTTTGTGAACTTGGTCATTGAAGGAAAAGAGTATTGCACGAGTCCTTTCGAGAGACACTTTCACCAGGGACAGATGGTGAAGACTCGAACAGAAACACCAATCTCCGGGAATGTCGTCGGTAGTTACAGACAGTTGGAAAGTCCCGGGGACACCCTCTTGGTGTGTGGTTCCTCTGGTCACCTAGAGATACCAAACGGCTCAGTCGACATTGTGGTTACTGATCCGCCATACGCGGACAACGTGATGTACTCAGAGCTATCGAATTTCTTCTATGTGTGGTTGAAGATTGGATTGGATAACGACTATGACGAGTTCAGAAGTACACTGGTTCCTTGGAAATCGGAAGTGATAGCAAATAGAGTGCAGGACAAATCACCAGATGACTTCCTAGCTGGGCTACGAAGTATTCTTGAGGAAACAAATCGGGTGCTGAAGGAAGATGGAAAACTTGTCTTCACGTTTCATCACAGATCCTTGGATGCATGGTCTTCTGTGCTACAGGCTGTGCTAGATGCAGGATTCTTCATCCGGACAATCTATCCTGTTAGGAGCGAGATGAAGGCGTCCACTCATTTTCTAGGTAAGAGCAATATCAAGTACGACATGATTATTGTCTGTAGGAAGCGAAAAAGACAGGGAAAGTCCATCACCTGGGCTGAGTTGGTTTCGGAGATTCAGGCCTCTGCAACTCACTTGATGAAACGTATGGACTCCTCAGGTGAGGAGTTGGGGCGGCTAGATAGATATGTCATTGCCGTTGGGAAGTGCTTGGAGCTCTATTCACAGTATTATCCGCAAGTCATCGAAGAGCAGATGCTGGTAGATGTGAGAACCGCTGTTGAAAGAATTGAGAATTGGATTCTTGATATCGGTTTCAAACAGATAGGAATTGGGGTAGAAGACCCAGAATTGCAAGAATCACTCCAGCCAGAATCATAGTCATGAGGAAACATACAGCAGTGTCTCTGTGCCTCCAGGTGGGTCTGCGAAGATATGTACGAGTGTCCTGGTATCCAAAACCGCGGCCGTCCATCGATAGCGAGAGAGATTCAGCCTTCATGAGTGCTGACACTAACAAGGGGAAGAATGTGTAACGGATGGTTCTTAGTATCTTATGGAGCCCTCCCACTTCTGGATATATTCCCCTTGAGTGTTGAGCCATGCGTACCGTTTCATTCTCTTGATCGAAGAGGGGCAGAAAGCGAAGCGCCACCACAAGCCCGAATGCGTATCTGTAAGGGATACCGATGTCCGTGAGAGCATAGGACAAGAGTGTGGGGTCAGTAGTGGCCACAAAGAGCATGCTGGAGAGTACTATGACCAAGAAGCGTAGCATTATGGACACGCCACGACTAATCCCGTAGTCTGTCACTGGGAGGGCAGGGCCAACCTGGCCAATCCTTGGAATGAGATAGAGGAAAACGGTTCCATTTGTAGTCACAAGTACTTGAACGATGAATAACAGAATGGAGAATACAAGAATGAATCTCATCTTTCGAGTGAGCCGTGCAAGAGAAACCTTTGCAAGGCGGAACGTGAGCACTAGAACGGAGAGAACGAGCAGACCGAATGCCCCGTTCTGGTAGAGAATGATTGATGTATTCAGAGTGAGTAACATCCAGAGTTTTGTCAGGGGATGCAACTGGTGGACAGGGGACTTGACATCCATGAAACCGATTCTAGAGGCCATCAAACATCACCTAGTCTGTTTACGTATTCACTGCGTCCGAGTTTGCCAAGCTGCTTCATCACATCGGCGGGCATGCCATCGAGTAGGATACGACCATTGTCGATGAACACAAGTCGATCGCAGAACTGTGCGGCAAACTGAGAGTCATGAGTCACAACCACTGCGGACCCTCCACGACTTACTGTTGAGTGAATCACACTCTGGACAAACTTGCGTCCCTCAACATCTTGACCGATGAAAGGTTCGTCGAGGAGGAGCAGTTCGGGCTCATGCACCATGATCGAAGATATGTTCAGTCTTCTCTTCTGACCGTGGCTGAGCGAGAATGGATTCCGAGTACGGGTATCAGCTAGTCCCGCTAGGTCGAGGAACTTGTTGGCCCTTCCAAGGGCCTCCTCTTCCTGTAATTCGAATATGTCTATCCCGAGAGTCTGTTCTCTCCATACGGTAGTTTCGAAAATCTGATGATTAGGGTTCTGAAAGACAACTGCAGTCTTTCGTGCAACAACGGTCTTTGGTAGACTCTCTATTGCCTCCGAGTCCAGATAGACCAGGCCCCTGTGAGGAGACAGTAGTCCTGCAAGAAGAAGTAGAAGGGTAGTCTTTCCGGATCCATTGTCGCCCATGATAGCTACAACCTCTCTTCTGTCTACTTCGATTGTAATGTCTTGGATTGCCTGTCGAGAGCCGTAGGAATATGCTATGGATTCTGCTCTAACCAAGGGGTCAGAATCTTGTTCCACAGAAGATGTGATGGCCAAAGGGCCGACCTCGGGTGGTGGGCTGAAGGGCACGATATCATCTCCTGTGAGATGGAGTATCCTGTCTGCAATCGACTGCAGCCTCTCGAAACGATGCTCGATGCAGATTATTCCCATGCCCTGGGATTTGAGGTTTGACAGTACATGACGGATTCTTCTGGTGCCTGCGGGGTCAAGGCTTGAAGTGGGTTCATCAAGTATCAGGTAGTCAGGTCGAAAAGCCAACATTGACGCAATGGCAACACGCTGTTTCTCGCCCCCTGAGAGCTGGTAAGTGGCACGATCTAGTAGGTCAGGTCGCTCCACTTCCTCGAGGGAACGAGTGACCTTTTGGGCCAGTTCATTTTCCGGAATGAGAAAGTTCTCAGGGCCAAATGCGACCTCGTCCGATACACGGAGGGTACATAGCTGACCCTCTGAATCCTGTTGCACCAGAGCAATCCTGCGAGCTATCTCACTTATTCTCATTGAATCTAGGTCATTATCTTCAACTGCAAGATGACCAGAGAGAGTGCCATCTATCACATGGGGGATGAGTCCCGCCAAGCATTTCGCTAAGGTAGACTTACCCGAACCCGTTGGACCGGTGAGAAGGACTAGTTCTCCTCTCTCTAGGGTCATTGAAACACTGTCAAGAACGGTGCTTTCGCCACCGTATGAGAAACTGACATCTCTTGCCTCAAGCATTCTCTACCCGCCTAATACACATAGAGTTCAGTCACCTGTTTTACCCAAGCAGAGCCCTCGTAGTTTCCAGCTATCAGCCAGAGGCCGTCATTAGATTCTGTAAGCAGAAGTCTTTCATCATCTAGGACGGTCTGGAGATCGAATGTAATTGAATAACCATCTCTAGCAATCACCTGTATGCCATTTGCTTGGGGCTTCGGCTCTGCTACGCCAAGAATGGTTGATAGCAAGACCCCTGTGTAGTTGGTTGGGGGAATGTGGGTGTATGCGCCTTGGAGTTCTGCAACAATAGTCACTTCATACTCTGAGAAATCGGCAGGGCGGTATAGGTAAGGAGTTTCAACCAGACCCGTCACCTCGCAGGAATATGGATCAGCAAATACGTCTGCAATGGCCACCGCGTAATATGTGGAACCTAGAATGAGAAAGGTCACAAAGGCAATTGCCGGAAGATTCCGTCGAATCATGATGGAACGGGAGACTCCCTCTTCCGCAGGAAGGTGATTTGTCAGTCCCGCCTCTTCTAGGAAGGCGAGAGTTTGCCATGCAAAATAGCCGGCGAATATGATGCCGGAACAGAATGCTAGTATCGTGATAAGGCTAATGTAGATCAATGGTGTTCCGGTAAAGTAGAAGAGCTGGAATACGATAACATTGGAGGAGGATGACAGACCGGCGAAGAGCCACCAGTTCAGACGTTCTATGACGGATTTGCTGGATGGACCATTAGGAGAAATCGATGGAATATCAAGGATGACACCTTGAATAAGTGATACAATGACAATCACTATTCCATGTGTGCTACCTGTGAACATCTCGACAAAGCCTTTCAGAAGACCAGCGAAAGCGCCAGAGCCACGTTTTGGGACAAGCACTCGAATCAACACGATCCAGAAGACATGAAGTCCTGCAATGATTTGGCCTGCCCCGAAGGGTACCCCAACTGCGATGTTGATTAGGTTCCCTAGATAACCAACAAAAGTACTCAGCGCCCCACCTAGTGAAGAGAGAATGAAGAGAGTCACAAGCTCTCGGGTGGTCATGATGTTCGAGAAGGCCTTTCTCGTCACGGTACCACCTCGATAATCTGTGTGTAACGGACCCATCGAGCTCCTGCTGACAGGTATATGTCGCAACCCATTCCCGGAGCTGACGTCTGAAGACAATCACCATTGCTGTACTGACCATCCTCTGGTAACATCGCAAGCCTCAGTCCAGTAGACCAGTCGGGAACGGTTGTTCCATTATAGGAATATGCCAATATCATGTCGCCTTGCAGTTGGTACCAGCTTTCGTTTGGGTACACATTGTCATAACAGAATTCTTGTTGATAGCCATCATTAGCAGTCACTCTCAGTGTGTTCTCGGTCGTCATGCCACCCACTAGAGCCAAGAGATCGGAGATTTTCACGCCTTTGTATACACCTTGACCATGCCAATTCTCAAGCTGATTTTGGAAGGATGAGAACCCTTCTATCGTAGGCAATTGCATCAGGTCGTCTATTGTAAGGGTTAGGTCTTCGTTTCTACCCCGAATGACGACCTGGTCTCTCGCAAAAGATGGCTCCTCTAAGGCAACGGGTTCTATCCTGACCTGTGGACCTGACACTGTAACATTGACATAGTGGTATATACCGCCTTTCTCTGCAGTCTCATAGAGGGTGGCACCAGCTCCTCCCGTTATGACGTAGGTCACGGTGCTGGGAGTACTGACATTGAACATATGGATGTGACCGGCGAAGACAACGTTCACCGATTCGGATTCGAAGATATTCATGAGACGCGTGGCGGTGGTGGTATTGAGTAGTGTATGATTGCCACCCGGTCTTGGGTCAAATGGCGGGATGTGTGTGAAGACGAACTTGTGTTCTGCTACTGCTGTGGACAGGTCATCTTCAAGCCACTGCAATATTGATTCTGATACATCCCCAGCTGACGAGTTGAAGATGGTGAAATGTGCACCACCAAAATCAAAGGAATAGGTGGAGGGGCCGTATCTACTCTGATATCGTTGACCCCCGTTCAACTTGATATCATGATTTCCAGCTGTGAGAAAAAGGGGAACGGAGAGATTTCCCGTAGCGTCGTCAAATCGTTGGTATTGTTTCTCTTGACCAAAGGGAGTGATGTCACCACAGTGAAACAGCATATCGGGATGGAGGTGGTTTGCAGTGGTCACAATGTCCTGTATGGAGCCCTGATACCCCTGTGAATCACCAAATACGTAGAAATTCAGAGGAGATGCATCTGAGGTGTCCATCGTGATACTCGCATTGGGCAATTGCGTTTCTAAGCGGAGAATATTGGAGGATCCATTGGAGTATACTATGGAGTATGAAACATTTGATGAGAAGGTGACTCTGTGCGTGTTGATATTGGTGATGAGAACCTGATGATTATTCAGAAGACCGCCAGCATGGGCCGATAGATTGAGTTGTATGGATAGAGCCATTGCACGAATCACCGTCTGATCGGTAGTTTGATCCAATACGTACCCACCCCGAACTGATACTTCCGGTGCCGGAGCAGGGTTGCCAGTGAATATCAGATACACTGACCCTATGCTTGTAATACAGATGAGGATAATACCTGCAAGAGCCAAAGTTTCTCTTCTCTGATTCATCTGGGGCTCCGACTCCACTAAGTGATATGCATGACTGTATATTTCGGGTGTCTGTAGTAGTTAAGAAGCTTGGCACGTGCTCATGTTTCGGACTCTTCTATCCGTACTACTGTTGAATTGAAGGTTGATCCCCCACCAAGCACTTGAGGTATCGATAGTGTTATGGAGTTGGTAGGTCTTCCATCCAGATCGGCACCTTGGCGTGGGACCCATAGGACGCCGGGCGGAATAGACTCTGCCAGCTGAGTTTGCATCCTGATCTGCCCGCGCTCGTTTGAGAGTATCACCGTATCTCCCGAGAGGATGTTCCTCTCCTTTGCATCGCGGGGGTTGATTCGTACAGTAGCAGGAATGGGCCCAAATACCTCTTGGAACTGTGTATGACTGTATCGTGTCATTGCACTATTCAAGAGAATGAACTCTTTGGAATCGATAGATAGCGAAGAGTACTGTGGAGTAGGTGACAGACCGAGGTTGTCAGTCTGAGTAGAGTAGAACTCAAGACGACCAGACGGTGTAGGGTAGTAGTTCAGAGGAAGATACTCCAATTCCACACAATTTCCCCCCATCAGGTCATCAAATGAGGCCCCTCTCAGCGATTCTTTCATGGCAATCTTCACCGCACTCCAAGGATTCTCAAACAACAAATCATCATCAAGCTTCAGGTGTTCTGCAATCTGACGCATCAGCCATATCTCATCTCTGCTCTCGCCGAGGGGCGGCACTACATTTCTTGATGCCATCGTATAGCGATGTGCCCAAGCGATTGTTATGTCGTCTTTCTCCAAGTAGGTACAAGCAGGCAGGACTAGATCTGCAAAGTCTGTAGTTTCAGTCCAGTGGGTATCATGTACAACTACGAAGACATCATCCCGAAAAAGCCCCTCTCTCAAGGGAATCTGGTTGGGAATTGTCAAGGCAGGATTCATATTATAGACAAATATGAACTTGAACTCGCCACGTTGAATGAGAGGAGCCAGGTCCACTTGACTTACAGTTTTCCAGTCGTTTGCTAACTGGTGCCTACCGCTCAGATACCCGGTGTCGATCTTGAAGCCGCTTTCATTGCTGTAGAAGAAGCCTCTGTGAATCCCGACAAGAGCAGGAAGAAGAGCAACGGCCCGAGTTGATTCAGCACCCTGTAGATGCTTTTGCATGCCCACCCCTATCATTGTGGCACCGGGCTTCCGATCCGCATAGAGGTCGCCCAGTTCACGAATGACTCTCTCATCAGGACCGCATATGGAGGATGCTCTGGTCAGTGACCAATGGGACACTTCCTCAGCAAAGCGCTCATAACCTGCGGTATATGTCTTGATGAACTCGTGGTCAATCTTGTCGGTTTGGATGAGGTAGTTTGCGAGGGAGAGGGCGAGGGGAGCGTCTGTACTCGGACGAAGTGGGATCCACCTATCAGCCTCTTTTGCAGTTCGGGTTCTCCGGGGATCGATAGCAACTATCGACGTACCATTCCTATCTCGGGCCTCTAAGGCCATGTCCCATATGTGCGGTGCGCTGACTACGGCATTGAAGCCCCAGAAGATGATCATATGCATGTGCAGGAGGTCATCGGGTTGAACACCATAGTCTGAGCCGTAATGGAGCGAGATGGCATCTCGACCGGACTTTGCACAGAGAGCATGGTCAGTCCTTGTAGCACCAAGTACGTTCCATAGACGCTGTGGAAAGTGGAGTGTGAGCAGTCCGGTGTTCCCGAAGTAGTCCAGTAAGAGAACACTCTCCTTTCCATGCTCTTCTATTGTGTTCTCTAGCCTGGCAGTCAGGAGCTCTAGTGCCTCTTCCCATGATATCTGGTGCAATTCATCCTGAGCAGTGTCACGAAGATACGGATGTTTCACGCGGTTTGTGACCAGACGGACCATGTCCTTGGCGGCGCGAGGGCAGGTTATACCTCGTGTAACCGGATGTTCAGGATCACCACGGACTGACTTGATTTGGCCGCTCGCATCAAGTTGAACGAGCAGGGTACAGGTGTCATAGCAGTCTCTCGGACAGACTGTTCGAAATTCATACGGAGCAGCCATCTGGTTTCCTGACTCCAAGTATCATGATGGCATCTTGGTGGTCAGTTCTATATTAAGTGGAGGAATGTGTCAATTGACCGGTATACCTTCATGTCTTATGCGTTCTGATAGCGTTTTGATACGCTTATCACTTCGCCAGACTGCGGTCTCTGCAAGGGCATCAGCAATGACCGACTGAAATCTTTCTTCGGTTGTTTCTGTACGAGGCTGCCCCATCAGATCAAGATATTCATCGAGCAAGAGCCAGACCATTTTCTGTTTCTCTGGTGCGAAAATCGGATTGGTGTCAAGGATGCTTGCAGCCACACCACTGATGTCGAGGATCCATGGTCCTTCATGGGCCTCCTCAAAGTCTAGTCCCCAGAGTATATCACCAGCCACAATGAAATTTCGGAGCCGAGGATCACCTTTGACCATCCCTGTGATCTTATGAAAGTCATAGTACCATTGTGCTAGCATTGCCACGTATCTATTCTCTAGAGTTCGATTGAGTACATCAACCAGTGGCTCTCCGGAGATGTACTTCATAAGGATCACACCGTTTCTTGCGCCGTAGACCTCAGGCACAGGGAGTCCTGCAGTATGACAGGACAGCAGTAGCCCATGCTCCAGCTCAAACCGATTTGTTACGAATAGTTTACCAATCAGCTTTTCTCCTGAAGAGAGTGTGAGTCTGAGGACGACGTTCTTCTTGCTCCTCAGGCGGCCAACATCGGTGACTCTATCCGGGCGCCGTGTGTGTTCGTCAATGAGCTCTCGGAGGGTCTTCACGCGTTCTACCTCCAAGACTTGGCCGTCTAGACCGTGTAGTTTTCCAGAGAGTTCGTCAAGAGCATCCATGGTCATCAGCGTTAGAGTAGAAGGTGTCTATTAGACTACCGACCAATCACTCTTTAAGTCCAAGACGAAAGCGCTCTCCTGATTGGCAATGGATGGTCGAATCTGTAACGTTGAGAAGAACAAGGAAGACTGCGGCTGCACGTATCCTGGGTGTTCTCGCAAGGGATACTGCTGTGACTGCATACGATACCATTGGAAACACCACGAGCTGCCAGGCTGCCTCTTCCCGAAGGACGCTGAGAAGACCTTCGATAGGTCTCTGGAGTATTTCATCGAAGTCTGGAGTAAGGAGTTAGGCTTGTAAGAATGGCGGGC
>SDNO01000173.1 GCA_004524435.1 Candidatus Thorarchaeota archaeon
ATGCTGCTTTGCGTCGGTCAGCCGTTCATGTTGTGTTTGTCGTTTGACCGATTTTCGACCGTGTTATCGGTCTTACTCAACACGAACCGACTCAGCACGCCTGTCGTTAGCGTACTCCTCAAGCGGCATCTAATAGGTATGGAAAGTAGACATTTAATCTTTTTGATAGAGCATCATATGTATAAACAATCAGCTGAGTAGTGAAGGTATGGTTGGGTTTGACTGATTCGTAGCGAGAAGGAGATTCGCTGAAGAACCAAATTGGGTTTCAGAAGTGACTCGATGTACAAGATACGAATCACGTAAAGAATTGCGCTGATGCTCCAGCTTTAAGCATGAATCAGTCATGTCCGGGTACAAATACCGGGTGGAATAGAGTGCTTCTGAAAAGAATGAGAGCCGCTACGATACTGATTCTAGCGCTCATCTTGGTCAGCGGAACTGTCACTCTTCGGATTGCTGGAGAGTCTGAGAGTGGAGGAATCACAGACCTTGATGGAATCAATGTGGCTGTTTATGGTGGAGGCGGCGCTGCGAGTCACAGTGCACGAGCCCTCATCAGTCTGTTTGAATGGATGAACGCAAGTGTTGACATGATAGCTGCAAGGAATGTCCTCGATGGTGAACTGGAAGATTGTGACATCCTTGCATATCCTGGCGGGTCTGCCATGGAATACTATTCAGAACTTGGACAGGAGGGACTCAATATCACCCGCAATTTCGTATCAGATGGAGGTTCCTATGTCGGGATATGCGGTGGGGCCACCTTTGCCTGCAGGTACTATCTTGGATTTTTCAATGGGTCAACAGGATATGCCCCATATACGGGAACTGGACCCTACCTCATCAATATGACTGTGAATCGTCAGTGTGCTGGGCCAGACCTTTCTGATCTTCCGGAGAACATCACAACGATGTACTGGGGGTCTGCCTACTTTGTTCCTCGGGAAGGAACTGAGATACATCCAATTGCATCATATGGAGTAAATGGAGAGGCAGGTATGCTTTCCTTCAAACACGGACAGGATACTGTCTTCATGTCCAGCCCCCATCCTGAGTACGAAGAGGGGAGTGATAGAGACGATACAGCCTTCTATGATCACCTGAACGATCCCGACTCAGAGTGGGAATTACTGCGGAGAGTCATGATTTGGCTCGTCGAGGAGTCAAGCATTCCGCCAGAACTCCATCCTACCCAATCGGATATGACAACAACTCTAGTTCTTGGCTCAGTTGGCCTTGCAGGGGTAACTGTTGTGGTTATTGCTATCATATATCGGAAGAGATGATAAAGAGACTGCAGGACCCAGCCCCCTTCGATGACACACTCCTCAAGCAGGGAAAGGTAGCGCTGTCTCTGTGAGGGCGCATCTATTTGAACAGACTCTTATTCTACCAGAGCCTCGAGAGAGTCAGGCAATCCATAATGGTTGCAGAGAAAGTTCCCATAGAGAGTCCATGGAGCAGACCCGTCGAGGAAATACTAGACACGCTGGATGTGGATCCAGAAAGAGGGCTTAGTGAAGAAGAGGTTGCCCGCAGACTGGACAAGTATGGGAAGAACCGTCTGCGCGAGGTAGCTAAGAGAAGCATATGGGACATCCTAGTGGAGCAGTTCAAGAGCCTCATGGTTGCAATACTCTTTCTTGCGTCAGTCTTGGCACTCATCTTCGGTGACCCGGTAGAGGCCCTAGCGATTGGGGCAGTCATTATCATCAATGCTACGGTGGGCTTTGTCACAGAGCTTCGCGCCGTCAGGTCTATGGAGTCGCTCCAAGAACTCGGAGGAGTGAGTGCCAATGTTCGGCGGGCCGGGAATATACAGGAGATAGATGGAGAGGACATCGTACCCGGGGATGTAGTACTCATCGAGGGAGGAGATGTACTCACAGCCGATTTGCGTCTGGTTGAAACCTCTAAGCTTCAGCTCAATGAGGCGGCATTGACAGGAGAGTCCGTCCCTGTGGGAAAGGACACTGAACCGGTTGATGCGGACGCCCCTGTTTCGGAGCGCACCAGTATGGTCTTCAAGGGTACGGCTGTGACACGGGGTTCAGGGACTGGAGTTGTTGTACGGACCGGGATGCAGACGGAGATAGGAACAATATCCTCTCTGGTACAGCAGGCCGAGGAGGAAGTCACGCCTCTGGAGCGACGACTCAACGATTTGGGACGGAAGCTTGTATGGGTGACTCTCCTGTTGGGGATGGTGGTGACCATTTTTGGAATCATTGGCGGAAAGGAGGTCCTCTTGATGATTGAAACCGGTGTGGCCCTTGCAGTGGCAACTGTCCCTGAGGGACTGCCCCTAGTCGCAACACTTGGACTCGCACGGGGAATGTGGAGGATGGCTCGACGCAATGCCATAGTCAAGCGCCTCTCTGCCGTTGAGACCCTAGGGACAACCAGTGTGATTTGCACCGACAAGACAGGAACCCTGACTGAGAGCAGAATGACTGTGACCGACCTCGTGCTCTCCTACGGTCATGTGGAGGTCACAGGCACTGGAATGGACCTGGAGGGCGAGTTCCACGTGGACCGAGAGCCTATCAACCCGAGAGAAGACACACTTGTTCGGACACTTCTTGAGATTGGTATATTCGCCAATCGAGCATCCACCGAACTCGAGGATATCGAGGAGGATGACCAGTCTGTCGGAGACCCCCTTGAGATTGCTATCCTCGTGGCCGGCAGAAAGGCCGGTATCAAACCCGACACGCTCTTCCAAGAGTCACCCCAGATCAAGAAGAGAGCGTTTGACCCGGAACTGAATATGATGGCCAGCTACAATCGCGAAGAAGAAACGGTCAGGATATCCGTGAAGGGTGCGCCCGAGGCTGTCTTGGAGTCTTCGTCTCGAACCCTGACTCGCGACGGCACCGTGGATCTAGACGAGAAGACACGAGAAATGTGGAAAGAACGGAACCGCCAGCTCGCGGGGGACGGACTCCGCGTCATAGGATTCGCTCAGAAGCTAGTTGAAGACCAAGAGGCAGAGGCCTACTCGGACCTGACATTTGTTGGTCTTGCGGGGCTCTTGGACCCATCCCGAGAGGATGTCGAGGAGGCAATACTCGCATGTAAGAATGCCGGCATCAGGGTTGTGATGGTCACCGGCGACCATCCTGTGACAGCTGAGAAGATTGCAGGAGAGGTTGGACTCATCGGACAGAATGGCTTTCGAGTCATAACGGGAGAGGAACTTGAAAACCCTGACGAGATGTCAGAGGAGGAACGCGAGAAGGCGCTGGAGGCCACTGTCACGGCAAGGGTCTCTCCGAAACAGAAACTTGATCTCATTGAACTCCACCAGAAGCAGAATAGAATCGTTGCTATGACAGGTGACGGGGTGAATGATGCACCGGCCCTCAAGAAGGCAGACATAGGGGTTGCCATGGGGAAGAGAGGTACCCAAGTGGCCCAGGAGGCGGCGGATATCGTTCTCCGGAACGACAAGTTCTCCACAATCGTCTACGCCGTCGAGGAGGGCCGTGTGATTTTCAACAACATCAGGAAGTTTGTGCTGTATCTCCTCTCATGTAACATGAGTGAGATCTTGGTGATAGCTCTCTTCTCATTGCTTCCCATCCCCCTACCAATCCATCCCCTTCAGATACTGTTCCTGAATCTAGTCACTGATGTGTTTCCAGCCCTGGCCCTCGGTGTTGGGGAGGGTGATGCATCAGTCATGAATCGTGACCCCCGCCCAGCAGATGAGCCTATCATCAAGCGGGGACACTGGCTTTCCATCGGAGGATATGGTACCATTATCACGATAACAGTGCTCTCCTCTTTTGACCTCTCGTCGCGCATCTTGGGGCTGAGTGCCCCGGTCGCAGGAAGTGTTGTGTTTCTCACACTGGCCTTTGCACAGCTCTGGCATGTCTTCAACATGAGAGTCTCCGATTCGGGGCTGGTGAAGAACGAAGTCACGACCAACCCCTATGTCTGGGTGGCGCTGGTCATCTGTATCCCTCTGCTCATAGTCCCACCCTATGTTCCAGGTTTCTCAGGCCTCCTCAGTCTGGTCGACCCGGGATGGACGGGGTGGGGACTGATATTCTTGATGAGCATCGTCCCTCTGGCCATCGGGCAGCTATGGAAAGCCTCAGAGAAGTACCATCCCGAGAGTTGGAGACTTCAGTGAAGTGCAGTCAGAAGAGCCCACTGCCAGCACGGACCGAAAGGCTTGTGTGTCACTATACTCAATAAGCTTGATACTTCACCATTCATATGTTGGAAGGGGTTGGATCGAGATGACCCTGGCATCGAGGCGCCAGATTCCCGTGTTCTTCTTGGTAGTGAGTCTAGTGGCCATGCTCTGCCAACCTATGTCTGCCCGGTCCCTTCCGCTCGCTATCGACGAATACCAGGGCCCCTATCTTGATGAGGTACAGCTCAATTGGTTTAGTGGAGAAGAGGCCATCGACGCATTAATGAACAACGAAATTGACCTGATTGCCAATCCCACTACTACAGAAGCGGCAGCGGCTCTGGAACATGCTGAGGATATCGAAACTGTCAGACACCTCCAAAATGGGAAGGGATACATGGTAATCAACTGCGAGAAATACCCATTCAATATCACGGCATTCCGCAGAGCCCTGGCCTTTGCTGTTGATAAGGAGAGGATAGCTGCCGATGCGTGGGAAGGTTGGGCTGAACCACTCGACTCCCTGATTCCGACGACCAATCCCTTCAGCGTAGAGGGGGATTTGGACTACTCCTACTACGATGCCAATATCGAACGGGCAGAGATGCTTCTGGATGGGGCGGAGTTCTTGGATGTTGATGATGATGGTTTCCGGGAGACACCGGATGAGAATGCCCTTCATGTCCTCATAGAGGTGCCAGAATCATCCAGTACTCTCATAGAAGTCGGTGAAATCATCGCAGAAGGACTCAGTGCAGTCCATATCAATGCAACCTTACGGCCCACGGACTTCTACGAGTATCTCACAAGATACTACTTCTGCGGAGATTTCGACCTCATATTCTTGAGCAGGACTTTTAGCTCCCTAGATGTTTCATGGCTGGCCTATGAGTACTGGCCGGAGTATGTTGAGGATCCCTGTGCATTGCCTCTCTGGAGGAATCAGAGCTACGATAGTTGGAGAGAGCAGCTCCTTTATTCCTTGGACTATCAAGAGGTCTATGAGGCAGCAATCAAGATGCAGGAGGTCTGGGTGTATGAGAGTCCTGAGATTGTCCTCTATCAGAGAATCCTTCCTTACGCACACCGCACAGACAGATTCTCAGGATTCGTGGATGAACCACTGGACAGCATCGGAGGGTGGTGGACCTGTCTTCGGACGCACTTGACCCGCTCGGGACACGGTGTTCTGGGTGGAACATTGAGAGTCGGCCTCCCACATACGACCCCCCAGTTCAACATCATGATAGCAGCTGGTGCTGCAAGTTACGACTTTCCGTACCTTCACCTGATGTATGACAGTCTGTTGAGAAGAGGTCCCGATGGGAACGGCTTATCATGGCTTGCGGAGAGCTATGTGGTGGAAACGCATGATGATGACAGATCGGTTGCCGAGGGAACCACACGCTTCACCTTCGATATCCGTACAGATGTCACATGGACGGATGGGTCAAGGCTCACTGCCTCGGATATTGTGGCTGCACTAAACTTCTACCGTGTCTCTCCGGGTAATCCCCTCGGTGAAGGCATGTCACACGTCTATGCAGCCTACACTCTTTCCTCCTCTCGTCTTGTGGTCGATGTGAATCAAGTCAGCTACTGGGGACGCTATGCCTTCTGTCTCAAGCCGATTCTGCCCCAGAGCCTCCTGGAAGACCTAGAGCCTGAAGACTGGGTCGACTGGGATCCACAACCGCCAGAGGAAAGGATGATCACCTCGGGCCCCTTTAATGTGTCCGCAGTCGAGAGCGAATATCTATCCCTGAGCCACAATCCGGACTGTTTTACCCGAAAGAGCTTCGTACCACCTGAGATCAAGTCACCTCCTGATGCCATTATCACTGCTGGCTCCACCAACCGCACTATAAGCTGGAACTGCACAGACTCAGATCCCTTTTCATATGCTGTCTTTCGAAACGGGTCACTGATGGCCCAGAATGAGTGGACTGGAGGGGTCATCGAGATATCGTTGGATGACTTGGAGGTTGGAGTCCACAATTTCACCTGCGTCGTGGAAGACGAGGTGGGACTGATCTCCTCGGACACCGTATGGGTGAGGGTGGAATCAGTGGACTCAACCACTGGAGTGAGGCCTCCACCAGAGTGGCTACTGCCCCTCGGTCCGGTGAGCCTTGGTATCACAGCCATTGCATTGGCAATCATCATTGTGTTCGGTAGTGCAATAGTCAAGAACAGACAGGTCCTCTAGGGATGAGCAGACAGGCCCGACTGAATGGGTCCATTGAAGAGCCACGGACTGCTGTCGGTATACGCTCTGAACGATGAACGCCCCTCTCAAGACCATCAAACAGGCAGAAGCACTGATAGAGAATGCGGTCTGGCAGGCACTAGAGAACGAAGACCATGGTGCGGAACTTGAGTCATATGAAGAGGTACAGAGAATGCTCCAGACCCTCGCAGACCTTTCTGCGGATGTGCAACGAGAGCATGACAGGGTGATGGCCTACTGCCTCATGCGCATCAACGATGCCCGGACCAGATTGGACGAGAAGAGTGACGAAGAACTGTTGAAGGAATCCCTTCGTCTGGCTGAGAGGTCCGGTGATGAGGTTCAGACTGCTCGTTCAACATTATCCATGGGGATACACCTTCTCAACAGTGGACAACTCCCTGAAGCTGAGGATCATCTTGGACGGGTGTTCGACCTCGCCGAGGGCATGGAGGACAGTCGTGATATGCAGCAGGTTGTGGGATGGACCCTCATCGTAAGAGCCAATATTCTCCTTGGAAAGTCCCTCTACGGGCAGGCTAAGCGCGTCGCCGAGGATGCAATCAGTACACTTGGGGCTATCGATAACTACGCCGGACTACGCGTCGCCTATCGCATTCTGGCCAGTGTATACAGGAGTCTGGGAACGGAGAAAGAGGCAGGCGAGTGTATGAGAATGGCCGAGGAGTATGAGAATCTAGCTAAGACGCACCATAGCTGACCATCTGTGACTGATTCTCCGAGCTTGATGAACCTTCGTTGGGGCCTCTCTTCCTCAGAGTGCATATCCTGCTTCTGATAATGATTAGCCCTATTGTCACCGTCGAAACACCTAGTATAGTCAGGACAATCAGAGAAGAGTTGTAGGTAAGGAATTGCTCCCAGGATACCGCAGAATCAGATGGGTCAAATCCATTGAAGTGTTCCCAAGCATCAGGCATGGAATCACCATCCGAGTCAGGAAACGAGATATCTGTCCCTATCGACTGCTCAAAGGAATCTGACAGTCCGTCGAAGTCACTATCAACATCTGCAAGGGAGTAGGTGTATGTGTAGTTGGCCGTTCCTCCTCGAGCATTCCAGTAGATGTACTGCCCTGATTCCTGGGGCTCAAGGGCATAGAGCTCGATTGAACCCGAACACGGAACCACAATGTCCAACCTTTCATCGTTGTTGACATCGCTGATCGCGGGAGTGAATTGAGCGACAACAAACTCATCCCTGATTCGATACGACCATTCAACGGATGCGTCTTCTCCGTTGAGTGCCAAGAGAGAATCGTCGGTATCGAATACAAGGATCTCATCTCTTCCATCACCATCAAAGTCGCCGATGCTAGGTTTAGACCATTCAGCTCCTCCGCTATCAAAAGTCCAGAGTGTTGATCCATCATGTCCGCGGAGAGCAGAGATGACATCTCGGTCCTGGGAGAAGACTACCTCCAAGTGACCATCTCCATCAAGGTCACCTATTGCAGGGAGCTGGAAATAGATGCCCCGATGGCTTTTAGCATGTCTCCAGATGCTATGCCCGTCTGCACCATCAAGAACGGCCATTTCAATTTCGTTGGCAATAAGTACCTCAGCGTCTGCATCACCATTTAGGTCAGCGATGATGGGCGCTGACATCTCGACGGGCTCTGCCCAGCTTCGTACCCAGAGCGGGGTATCATTGCCCGGACTGAATGCATAGGTGCGGTGATCTCCACAGCTCACGACAATCTCACGACCCTCCTTCCCATCGATATCTCCCACCCCCATTGGGCTTTCAATGGTGTCCTCTAGGTCAGCATCCCAGAGGATTTCACCGGTGCTGCTGTTGAGCAGGAGTAACCTCCCCTCAGCTGAGGGAGCAACAACCTCAGATTCCGTATCTCCCAACACATTAGCAATCGCTGGCCCAACATCGAACCTCGTCTGAATCGACGTGTCGATATGACTCCAGAGAATTTCGCCGTCCCCATTGAAGGCAAAGATGCCCTCTTCCTGAACGGCACATACTATCTCTTGCATCCCATCCTGATCTATGTCACCAAGTGCAATGCGTGAAATCCCTGGGTGTATGAATTCGTGATACCACTTGACCACTCCTGTATCACCGCGCCTGACAACAACCCGCGATAATGTGCCCGTTCTCTCATTCGGCTCAAACTCAGTACTAACAATCTCGACTGCTGGATCGGCATCTAGGTTTCCGACAGCTACGTCGTCACCCACGGCTCTCGAAAGCGTGTTATTTGCCTTCCAGAGAAGGGATGGCTGGTTTCTCATGACTCCATCCCAGTGCGGCCCGCGGGGCCACCACCTGATGATGAACGGTGTTAGAACTAGGAGTATTAGAACAAGAATGCACACACGACCGCAGGTGATTTTGGGCCTTTTGATTCGCAGCGAACTTCCCCTCACCCTACATTATGCTCTGAAGGTTATTAGAATATCGGGAATACGAGTGTTCAATATTGCTATAGACCACCAGACGATACCTATCTCGTCATCTCCCATCTCACGCTCTCATAGCCCGCTGGCTTCCTGACCCGGTCATCTTGTTGGTAGATCCTACGTATCTCCCTGAACTCCTCACCTGATGGCATGATGGACAGTGAGGCTAGTGTGTCGAGGAGGTCGAGTTCGTGTTCATCGAGTTGATTCAGGGGCTTCTCACCCAGCCCCCATCCGTCCCACGGCAGCACCTCCTCCTTGTTGAGGAATGCGACATCATTGACTACCTTGAACTTGATGTAGTCGGGTCCCACCATTCCCTCGATGCCATATTTGTCGGGATCCACCTCGTCGGCGCGATACCTCCTCCATATCTCTCCTGCCACCACGAACTCATCTCGCGGGACATCGCACGGGTCGAACTCGATGCCGAAGGCTTCCATCTGACCCTCATCTAGTTGGGCGTCCACAAGGATCCATCGCCCATCGTCTTCATTCCAGTACTCTGTGACGTAGTGGTCAACAAAGAACTCGGGGTCGCGGGGCTCCAGATAACCTGCACACCCGCTTCTGGCACGGGCGGAAACTCCCTGATGTCGGAGTGTCGAGGTCAGCATCACCGCATAGTGTCTGCAGTTCCCTATCACGCGGGACAGGGGTGGACGCGGTGATGTGAGAGGGGTATCATCCATATCTCGCAGAGACTGCAAGGTATCGCTCACCTTGACCTGATTGTACTCATCTGCCGGGGTTCTTCCAGCAGCCTCGAAATCGGAGAGGTCCACACCATAGGCCCTCTTGCCGTTGTACTTCAGAACCCACTTGTGCACGAAGATGTTCTGGCACACCCATCGGAGCGGCTCGATTTCTCTGGGAAGCCCCTCAAAGAGATCAACGGACTCGCCCGGGTCTGTGACCCAGCTCTGTGCTGCATAGTAGGATAAATTATCGGTCTCCTGCATCGTCGATTCACCTTTTGCTCTCGGTATATGATGCCTGGGAGAGGTATGAGCTGCCATTTATCTCTGCAGCTTGCCAGATTCGAGATATCCCAAGTGGACTGAAAGAAAGAAATACGATGAATGCTACGTGGGAGCGGTGGTTAGGTTGAACCTTGGGACGAAAATCCAGGGCGGATGCTTTGTCATCCTGTCCATCTTCTTTGGTGTTGCCTTTGCTG
>SDNO01000093.1 GCA_004524435.1 Candidatus Thorarchaeota archaeon
AGCGCCTACATTGAAGCAGCTCCTCCTTCAGGTAGTCTAGGTCAACATCCGCCATCTTCTGCCACTCTCAATCCTTAGCATATCTGATGTGTTATCTCGGCTAGAGAGGTGAATCGTGACACCGAGCATCCCACAACAGCATATTAGATGTTCGGAAGCGTCACAGCGCATCGAAGAGTTCTTTTTGTCGCTCATGGCAATGATTCTTATGTGATTGGACCGTAGTTATCAGCTGGTTAGCTTATTTGCGAGACGAGGACGAGATTGGTGACAAGAAGCCAGGCTTTCGTTTCCAATAGGAGGCTTGTGCTGCCATGCAGCTACTAGAGGAGTTCTTTCAGTTCCTCTTTGAAACGGTCCAGTGGTACGTCTGGGTCATCATAGTAGTAATCATTGTCTTGTTTTCCATCTGCGGCATTGCTGGTCAGTTCTGGGACATTAGGCAGTCATGGAAGAGAGCCAGTGGCAAGGAGAAGCGGCAGACGAAGATCTGTTGTGGCTCGTGTACTATCTTCCTGCTACTAATCTTGCTCATGCTCCTTCTGACGCTCTAGTCTTCTCAGGCAATGATTCTTATGACATATCTACGATGGTCTTCTCGGAGGCTCTTGTGCGGTGGAGCCACGGGAGATACTGTAGATGCAATTCGGCGAGATATTCGAAGGGCTAGGGATGATATTCGGTCTAATCATTGGGGGCATTGTCCTCGTGATTGGGTGCTGCTTGGTGGCGGCCGAATTTTCAGACATCGGCAACTCTTGGAAGGAGGCAAGTGAGAGGGAGAAGAAATGGACGAAGGTCTGCTGTGGATCTTGTACTGTTGTCTTATTGGCATTCTTCCTTGCCCTTATTCTGTTTCCCCCGTAGCCAAATGACTCTCTTCACTTCTTCAGTGCGTGAGCTAGTCACAGGAAGTCATCTGTCGGACATGTCGACTCAGACCGACATATCTGGTTGGATGTGAACGGCTGATTCACTCAGGCATGGGTATGACGCCGGGATTCATGATACCATTAGGGTCGAGCAGGTTCTTGATTTCGTGTATGAAGCGCAGATACCTGTCCATCTCTGGCACATCCTCGAGCCAGTAGGGCGCAAGCTTGAACGGTACAGCACCGGTCTTGAAGAGCCGCTTCGATAGCTCGGCGTGGGCTGCACGTACCTTTTCTTCTTCCTCAGCGTCCTCGGGGTCGAAATATAGATGCGGGTAAAAATTGTAGCTCGAATGCCCGGTCAGGAACCCCGCAGTGTGACCTAGCAGTCCAAACTCGTCCATCACATCCCAGATGGTTTCTACCGATCGATGCCAGTTCGTCGGTGTCTGGTGATGATACAGAATTCTCCAGTGCCAGCCGTGGGCGTATGAAGAACGCGCAAACGTACGCATTCGGTCATCCCACTCTCCCCGGGGCAGCTCGCTGATTCCGATGACGTGTCCTCCGAGCTTCTCACAGATCTCTGCCGCCTTCTCCACATCGCTTGCCAACTGGTCTTCTCTCAGCCGCCCCAATGTTACTGAGACTGTGAATGTTGGCCACTCGTATTTTGGAATGCCATATTCTTCGCCGAGCATGTCCATGAAGAACTCTAGAATCCTGCCCTCATAGATGGAGGCGAAGACCGCCTGCACATCGTTCTCCCTCAGCTCCAAGAGAAAGCGCTCAGCCTGTTCAGCGGTTTCGAAGCCATAGGTTTCATAGTGGAAATTGCGAATACGCTTGAAGGTCTTTACTGAAACCCTAGTGATGATTCCTAGTGCGCCCAGTGAGCCGATGAAGAGCCCGGTTATGTCTGGACCGAAGGCGTATCTCAAGAACGGTCCGGGAGCATCAGGATTCGCCTCTGAGCCAGTCTGGATGATTGTACCATCTGGCAAGACGACTTCAAGTCCGAGAACCATCTCTGCGATGCACCCATATGAGCTGGATCCGGGTCCAGCTCCATTGACAGCAACGTTTCCTGCAAGCGTGCAGACAAGCGATGACTCGGGATAGATTGGCACCCACAGGTCATATTGGTTCAGGTACTTGTCGAGCATACCGAACGTAACGCCTGCCCCTACCCTTACGGAGCGAAGCTTCTTGAATAATGTTATCTCATCCAGCCGCATGAGCTCAACAACTAGGCCTCCCTCTCGTGGAATCACTTCCCCCTGGAGGCTTGAACCCCCGGATCTTGGCGTTACGGCAATCTTGTACTTGTTCGCGACCTGCAGGACCTCTGACACCTCTTGGGTATTGGCCGGGCGTACGACTGCTCCCGGCATCACACCGTCATAACCAATCGAGGCAGAATGCGAATAGGTGAGAAGGACATCCTCTCTGGTCGAGACATAGTCATCGCCGACAATGGCAGCGAGTTCACTCACTATCTTCTGGTCCAATGCATAGCCTCCGACGGAATGAATCGTTTCGAACTAGAAGATATGCCGTATCTTCATGAGGTCAGAGGCCGATCCCTTCACTTTGAGCTTCCTTCTCAACAACGCTGAGGCAGCACTCATCTCTTCCAAGAAGAGCTTTCTGATGGAGTCCTCATCGCTCTCAATCTTCATGTCGTACTCTTCTACGCCGCCCTCTTCCACTTTGATATCGTTGTCTTTCACAATGAAGTGGTACTTGGGGCCTTCTTTCAGTTCAAGGAGGGCTGTTCTCTCCCACCCATCAATTGCCTCGAGAGTCTTCTCTCTCTCAAGTCCGATGGCGATTCTCTCCCTCATGAGGGATAGCAGGTCTTCAGTCATTCGTCGATTCTCTCCTGTGAACCCACGCCACCCTGAAGGTGGTTTTAGTCTTTTTCATATGCAGGCATCGGCAGAATACGAAGAAGAACTCGATTATGGCGGTTCACCGAAGTATGCCTCTGTTTCACGTGGTTCAGGAAGTTCCCAATAGCAACTGAAATAAGAGGTCACGGTCTGGACCCACATGATTTCCATGAGCCAAGGGGAGAGTTCACACCCGGACGAACTAGAGTCAGAACCAATGACTTGGAGCCGCGGAGACGAGATCAAGGAGAGCATCCATGTGATGCTGTCCCACCATCCTCCCTCCCTTTACGGCCATTGTCTGCGTCTTACATTCCGAGGGAGATCTCTGTACCTTTGCGGACGCTGTACTGGAATCTACGGGGGGCTGGGCTTGGGGATCCTGCTTATTGCATTCCTACCAATTTCTCTTGAACCGTCATGGGCATGGTTCATTCTTGCGGTGGCTCTGGGTCTCGCGACGGTCGTCGATTGGACAAGCCAACGGCTCACGCCGAGAAAGACAACAAATCAAGTCAGATTCTGGAGTGGTCTGTTCAGTGGAGTTGGTCTGGCAATCATCTTTATGCTAAGGAATCTCTTCTTCATGCTCATCGCTCTTATCGGAATGACAGTTTCTGTGGGGGTAGTGAGCCTGATTGAGAATCACAGAAGGCAGGCTGCGGTCGAGGCCGCACAGGAAGCCTCCAGTGGTAAATAGCGTCTGTCGTCTAGCCAGGTGGTACAGACGCCCATATAGCCAAAACGTTTTATCTCTGTTGGCCTGCTGCAGCCCGTAGTGAACAGGATGATTCCTATAGCAAAGCCGATTCTAGGCCAACAGGAGATTGAAGCCGTTGTTGAGGTTCTGAAATCCGGCTTCCTCGCTGAAGGGAAGGTTTCAAGAGAGTTCGAGAAAGCATTTGCAGAGTATGTTGGAACGGAGTACGCAACAGTGGCGACAAATGGGACCGCCGCGCTGAGTACTGCTCTCGATGCCCTAGAAATCAAGCCCGGTGATGAGGTGATTACAACTCCCTTTACGTTCATTGCCTCCGCAAACACGATAGCCATGATGGGCGCGGTTCCCATCTTTGTAGACATAGATCCAAGTACATACAACATCTCTCCTGAGAGGATTGAGGGCGCCATAACGGAGAAGACCCGCGCAATCATGCCAGTTCATATATTTGGCATGCCGGCCGAGATGAAGCGCATAATGGAGATTGCCGAGGATCACGACCTCTTTGTTCTGGAAGATGCCTGTCAAGCACATGGGGCAGAGATTGATGGGAAGAAGGTGGGTTCTTTTGCTCATGTGTCAGCCTTTTCGTTCTACGCCACAAAGAACATGATGACGGGTGAGGGTGGTATGATTACTACTGACGATGAGGAAATCTACGATCGTTGTCTCATGATAAAGAATCATGGTCGTGGGAAGAAGGGTGGTTACAGCCACTTTCGGATAGGCTACAACAACCGGATGATGGACCTCGTGTCAGCTATCGGGATTGAGCAACTGAAACGCCTGCCGGGTGTTGTCAAAGCTCGCAGGCAGAATGCTGCCTACTATGATGACATGTTCAGTGAACTCAAGTCTGTTGTCCCCCAGGAGGAATTGAAGAATTTCGAGTCGTCCTATCATGTGTACGCCCCACTTCTACATCATGAAGAGATTGACCGTGACAAGATGATAGATCTACTGAAGAAACACGAGGTTGGATCTCGATCTGTATATGCTCTGCCTTGTCACAAGCAAGACACATACCTCAACATTGAGGACTGGCGCTGGGCAGAGTTTGTAGACTATCCTGACTACTCTGAGATCAGTCTTCCTGCATCCGAGATGGTCGGCAACAAACACTTTGAAATCCCGGTACATCCTGGCGTTTCAAAAGAGGATAGAGAGCACATAGCTCATGTGGTGTACGAGACTCTGAGCTAGTTAGCCTCAAAGTGGGGCAGAATCGCGCGAAGATCTTTCGACTGGATCGAAATGTCAGCAGCCTCTTTGACCCTCTCAGTCTGGGGATTGAATGCAATGCTAAATTCGGATACGGCGAACATTTCGATGTCATTCTCACCATCGCCAACGCTAGCAAGCCTCTCCTGAGCAATCCCCTCATTCTCTAGATATCTCAGAACCGATTCGGCCTTCTGTTTGGCAAGCATTGCATATTCAACGGTTCCGTCATGTTTTCCATCTTCCTCTCCCAGAATGTTCGAAAAGGCGAAGTCTAGTTTCAGCCGGTTCTTGAAGGGCTTCATGAAGAATTGACTGACGCCACTTGATATGCAACCGACTCTAAAACCCCTCTCTCTTAGTGTAGTCACAGTTTCTTCTGCGCCCTTCATGAGAGGCAGATCTTCAACCAGTGGATCTAGTGTGCCGTCAACAGGAACTCCAATCCACATCTTTGCCCCCTCCGTTATGGTTTGATGGAGACCGTATTGTTTCTCTGCTGCTTCCTTGAAGATACTGAGAAACCTCTGCTCAAGCCCGAGCCTACTCGCTAGTGGTTGAACCGCACTAGGGCCGTCAAATAGGACGCCATCCAGGTCCAATGCAATCACTTCAATATCTTTGTCCGGCATAACCATCAACTGACTGCTTTCTCCAAGGTGGTCTTAGAAATGCTATTATCGATTGTGTTTCATGAAACCACCCATGAACATCATCCGCAAGAAACGACACGCAGGTTCCATAAACAGGATTTGGAAGGCCATGCGCAAAGAGTGGAATGAGGATGAGCTTGACTTTCCTTTGAAACGGCTCTCTTCCGAGAAAAAGAAGCAGATGCTGGTTGTCTGTGGACGTGTGGGGAGCAAACAGACCGAAACATGCCGGCGGAAGGCAGAACAACTCGGAATCGATTTCGTTGAAGAAACTGGCCGATCTTGGATCCATACGAAACGGACTCTGGCCCGTGAGTTTGTTCCTGGCCACCATAGTTGTGTGCTTCTAATAGGTGACAACAAGGCGCTTCCTGGAACACAGATCAGTTATGCTGGTGGCTATGCCTACACAGACTGGTTTCTTCAGGATGTCGACAATGATGGCTGTCCCGAAGTGCCAGTGGGTAGAGTCTTTGGCTCCTCTGAAACCGTTCTGTATCATATGGATCCCCGAATAGTCGACAGCAATATCGCCGTGGTCTTCGATAGTGAGCCGGGCAGGTCTGACATCCATGTTCGCGCTCTAGCTGATTTGGGCTTTGATGTTCAGGTTCTGGAGAGTTACAGGCCCGATGATGCTCTTCTTCTCTCTGCAAGTGAGTTCGTGCTGCAGTTTTCTGATGGGATGTATGAGTGCAGGATTCACGGAACCCCGGAACGATGGGCCTCACACAACTCCGTGATATTGAGTCACAAGGATGCATCGGCCATAAGTTTCAAGGGATACCCCGTTGTGTTCTCCGAGGCCTGCAACACGGCTCAGGAGGGACCTCTGCTGCGAGCCTTTCTAGATCAAGGTGCATGCTATGTGGGAGCAAGCCTTGACACATTAAACAACTTCAAGCCATTCGATAACTGGCGTTTCTGTGCCTATGCCGATGGCTGGAAATACGGCTTCATGGATCTACTCGACTCCTATTGCACGATTGGAGAGGTAAAGGTCAATGTTGAGAAAGAGATGTACGCCTATCTTGCTCCATCAGTCAAGAAAGAGGTTGAGGCCTTAGGAGCAGGAGATCAATCAAAGATTGAGTCGGATGAAGCGCTCACCATGGTCGAATGGTTGCTCTTTGGAAATCCCCTGAGGAAAACGACCGTTGGGCTTAATGCAGACTATCGACCCACTAGAATCCCGGTGGATACCTAGTCTTCCTCCCTTTGTACCCTTGCAGCTCGTTTCTGGATTGTGTTGCCAATGATTCCCCCGACTACTGCAATTGTAGCCATAAGCAGTGTAGCCACACCAGTGGCCAAGAGATTCACTTGCAGTCCGTCCAGCCCTGAAGTATAGATGAAGAGAGGAAGATAGGCAAGGAGAGTTCCAAGTGCGGATGCCGCGATGGCATCTAGCTTCTTCACAAGAAGGTAGCCAACAATGATCCCCGCCACAAAGGGGGTCAAGAACCACAGGATGAGGTAGAGGCCCACATTGAGCAGGGCACAAGCTGCAATCAGTGCTAAGAGCCTAGCCATTCGTACTCTCTCAGCACGAGTCTCAGCGGCCATTCTATTTCACATCTCTTTCCTGCATTGATGTCAATGTTATAACAATGCCTGCTTCTGAATGGTCGCAGCTCTTGAGGGTAGGAATTCATATACTAGGTCTGCTCTATTGACCCTTGCATGCTTTGTGTATGAGGAGCGGCATAGACTATGACAGAAGAAGACGAATCTATGGGTGAAAAATTGAAACGCCATCTATCGTTCAGGATTGGGAAACCTAAGAATCCATTCAAGGGGAACCCTTACAAGGAAAAGAGGGACTCTGAAGAATAGGTGGTTGCTGGTCCGATCGATTCTGAAGGGTCGGACCATTCTTTTCTTATGGTAGCGTCAGACAGATACCTTATGGCTAATGAATCTGAGCTGATGGCGACACATATCTCCACAGAATGTTACAGCCTTTTCCACACTGTCCATTCTTGGATGTTTCACGACATACAGCCTGTTCCCGAGTGTACAAGTGACCATTCGTTGTGGCGCATTTTCTCCCTTCGTGAGAAAAGACTACCAGTTCTAGTGAAGCAAGATTCTTCTGAAGGATTGACTGTGTTTCATCCTCGGAGTTCTGTTTCATCCTCCTTGGTCAAGGACAGGATTAGCACAATTCTGGGTCTGGGGGTCGATACGACAGGGGCAATCGAGGCAATCCGTCAGGATGAAGACGTTGCGAGATACGCTGGAACTCTGCGGCTCATCCGCCCTTATCAGACTGACACAGTCTTCGAGTCTATCATCAAGGCCATAATCCAGCAACAAATCTCATTCAGAGCTGCAAACTCAATCACACGGCGACTAGTTCTCGCAACTCAGGAGCCGGTTTCCTGCGAAGGACTCCAATTTCATGGATTCCCCAAACATGATGACATTCTGAGTCTCGGGAGGGATCGTCTAAAAGCACTTGGACTTGGCCACAAGGCCGAATACATCTCTGATATATGCAAGGAGATTGAACGGGGAGAATTCTCTCCTGAGAGACTCAGAGAAGAAACTTACTCATCGGCGGCGTCTACACTGGGGGCGATTCGTGGGATAGGATCTTGGACAATAGGTGCTGTTGCCATCTCAGGACTCGGCCACTTCGATACTTTTCCATATTCGGACTTGGGAATCCGGAGGATAGTCGGTCGATTGGTTCACAGGGGCCAGAGAGCATCCATCGAACAGGTCAGGGCCTTCAGAAACCGATTCGGGAAGATTGGAGATTTGGTGTTATATCTTCTCATGTGCGGAGAAGTCATCGGTGCTCTCTCATGATGATTGTTGGGCCACTCGAAAACGCATAAAAGCGGGGAAATGAATGCGAAAGCAAGACCACGGTGAAAGTCTTTGTCAACCAAGGAACGGAAGAATAGCAAGCTCTGGCGTATCTGGTCCATGTTGCTGAAGGAACTCCGACTCATTCAGAACGACCGTTTTGCCTTGCTTCTTGTGTTCGTACTACCGGCTATGATTATGGGTACCATGTGGGTGGCAACGTCCCAAGGCGGCATGGGACTTGGCGGCGGCGGCGAAGGCAGCAGTGACAGTGTTATTCTGCTGGCTGTTGTGGATGTAGACCCGACAGACACTTTCCCTGGCGAGGATCTATCGGCTAATTTCACGTACTATCTCTCAAAGAGCAACTCGTTTTCGGTGAGAGAGTACGATACAGAAGACGAGGCTCTCGACGCTCTATATCGAGATGACATCAATGCTTATGCTGTGATTCCATACGGCTTTGAGGGTAACATCACGAACGATATCCCGGCCTTCGTGACTATTCACATAAGCAGCACAGACTTCCAGAGCCAAACAACAGTGTTTTCGGCCTTTACTGATGTGGTTACAGAATTCAGGTATGATCACGGCTGGATAAAGGGAGAAGTGCAGATGGTCCGAGTGCGGGAGTTCCAGCCAACAGGCAACTACACTGCTGCCACATTTGGCGTCTTCCTGCTTGTCTTCGCCGTCTTCATAGCTGTTTCGGCCACTGCCGCTCAGGCAATCGTTGGAGATGTCCCTCTCAGCCGAATGCTTCTGACTCCGGCTACAAAGATGGAGGCGATTCTCTCCAAGACATTGGCGTACTTCGTGGTGGGCGTGGTACAGTCTCAGTTTCTTCTATTGCTCTGGATGGGTATCTTCGGCATTCGTCCCAATACGGACTACCTAACACTGAATGCTATTCTAGGGTTGATGTCGCTCTCTGGCTCAGCCTTGGGGGTTCTTATCTCAACACTGGTGAGCACCCGTCTGCAGGCAAACCAGTCTTTTCTATTTCTTCTGTTTGCGTCGCTGATTGTGGGCACAGGGTTCATGGATGTGGGAATAATAGATGACTACTATCCTCTAAATCTGGGTCGAGCAATGATTATTGATACAGCATTCAAAGGGATATCGCTCGCCGACTTCTTGCCCCAAATTCTGCTCATCTTGGAAGTGTCCTTGGCATTCATCATTTTTTCTTGGATAGTCTTCTCGAAGCGCCAGACACTGGCCTAGGAGGTCGGTAATAAGCAAGGGTCATAAGGAAGGACTGTGTGTTCTACACAAAAGGTTAGGAGTGATTAGTATGAGTGTTGTAAAAGTAATAGAACTAATCGGTGAATCGCCTGATAGCTGGGAAGATGCTGTGAAGGTAGCTTTGAAGACCGCTTCGA
>SDNO01000094.1 GCA_004524435.1 Candidatus Thorarchaeota archaeon
GAGGAAGGGCGAGAAGGTTGTGGAGTCGAATCTGGATGTTGCCCGAGCGGCCTACGACTACACGAAGGACTACTTCAAGGGGAAGTGCACCGAGAACCTTGAAGAGCTCCAGAAGGGGCCGTCCGAGGACCGGCTCCTCATTACGGGAAACCAGGGTATCGCCCTCGGGGCGCTTGCTGCGAACCTGAAGTGGATCTCATCCTATCCCATGAGCCCCTCTACTTCGGTCTTCGTCGAGATTGTAAAACACTCTGAACAGTTCAAGGTCGCTGCGATGCAGTCAGAGGATGAGATTGCGGGGCTGTGCATGGCGATTGGTGCCTCTTTTGTCGGAGCGAGGTCCATGGTCACAACCTCAGGAGGTGGTTTCTCTCTCATGGTTGAGTCTCTAGGGCTCTCTGCGATGAGCGAGACTCCGGTGGTTATCTACAATGCCCAGAGACCCGGACCAAGCACAGGATTACCAACGCGAACTGAACAGGCTGACCTCCTCTTCATGGCCTTTGCCAGTCAGGGTGAATTTCCGCGAATCATCTTGGCGCCCCGGGATCCTGCTGAGGCTTTCCATATCACCGTGCGGGCGTTCAATTTGGCAGACAGATTCCAGGTTCCGGTCATGATTCTGGGCGACCAGCATCTAGCTGATTCTGTCAAGAATGTCGATCGCTTTGATGTGTCTGAGACCTCCATCGATAGAGGGAAGATTGCTGAATCTGCCGGGGGCATCTACAGACGCCACGAATTCACGGAGGACGGAATCTCCCCCCGTGCATATCCAGGGCAAAAGGGATTCACCGTCGTATCGACTGGCAATACTCACAACGAGGCCGGCCATATCAGCGAGAATCCCGACAATCGTAACAAGATGGTGGAGAAACGGCTGAAGAAGATTCCAAGGATTCTTGAGGTCCTGCATCCCCCGGTCTATTTCGGTCCAACTGATGCATCTGTGACCCTCGTTTCGTGGGGTAGCACATGGGGGGCGGTCAACGAGGTAGTAGAGTCACAGAGTGGAACGAAGTATCGACAGCTGCATTTCAGCGACATATATCCGCTCAGGACTGATGAACTGAAGTCAGCCTTCGAAGAATCAGATTTGGTCGTGACTGTTGAACAGAACGCTACAGGCCAGTTTGCGGCGCTGGTACAGATGGAAACCGGCCGTTCCGTTGACAGGAGGATCACCAAATATGATGGACGGCCCATGTCACCCCATTGGCTACGTTCAGCTTTACAGGAGGCTAGTCTGTGATGGTCGAGATGAATGACTTGGGACCGCCTACCGAAATACAGTGGTGTCCTGGCTGCGGTAACTTCGGCATTCTGCGGGCTCTGAAAAAAGCTCTCGTGAATCTTGGACAGCCCGCTCACAACATCTTCCTCGTATCCGGAATAGGTCAGTCGGGAAAGACGCCTCATTTCATCGATTTGAATGGTTTCCACACTTTACACGGAAGAGCGGTGCCTATCGCCACTGGAGCAGCGGTGTCTAATCCGAATCTTCACGTGATTGTGCACGGTGGTGACGGAGACCTCTTGGGTGAGGGCTTGGGTCATCTCCTACATGGCGCAAGAAGGAACGTGGATATCGCCGTACTCATTCACAACAATGGAATCTATGGGCTCACAAAGGGGCAGTATTCCCCCACCACCCCGCATGGCCAAGTGACGAAGACCTCCCCTCCGCCCTCAGGCGTCCCCATGGAGCCAGTCAACCCCTTGGCTCAAGCCATTGTTGGTGGTGCTACGTTTGTGGCAAGATCATTTGCGGGGGATATCGATCACTTGACCGATATCATACTCAAGGCAGTCAAGCATGAGGGCTTTGCAGTGGTTGAGATTTTGCAGCCCTGTGTCGTGTTCAACAAGGTCTGGACTTGGGACTTCTTCAATGAACGTGTGTATCAGATCTCGGATGATGAACATGATTCCTCCAACAAGGCGAAAGCCATCCAGCTTGCCTTCGAATGGGGTGACAGGATTCCACTGGGCATCTTCTATGCAGAGCAACGTCGCACCCTACAGCGTGACCTCTACTTGCCAGAGGATGGCGGCCTGTACAACCATCAGTCCAATCTTGAGGAGCTCCAGGATATCATTGATGACATGCTGATATGAAACTCTAGACAGTGAGGGATCTCACAATGAAAGAGAAGACACGTATTGAGGAGGATGCGCTAGGGAAGGTAGAGGTACCAAGAGAAGCTTACTGGGGCGCGAGCACCCAGCGGGCTGTCCAGAACTTCCAGATAAGCCATCAGAGGATGCCCGTGGAGTTTATCCTATCCCTAGCGAAGGTGAAGCGCGCATGTCTTGTGGTCAACTCAGCTGCTGGAGATATTGCCGGTGAGGTTTCGGAGGCCATTATGCAGGCCATAGATGAGATTCTCCGAAACGGCAAGCATCTGGATCAATTCCCCGTCGATGTGTACCAGACTGGATCCGGCACTCAGACCAACATGAACCTGAACGAGGTTCTGGCAAACAGGGCAAACGAGGTTCTCGGCCATGAGCTGGGCAAGAAGAGCCCTGTCCATCCCAACGATCATGTCAACATGGGACAGTCATCAAATGATGTGATTCCAACTGCCATGCATCTGGTTGTGCTTGAGACCATTCGGTCTGAACTGGTGCCGACAGTGGATGAGCTCATTGAAACCTTGGATCGGAAGATTGACGAGTTCGAGGGCGTTGTGAAAGTTGGCCGAACGCACCTCCAGGATGCAATCCCGATACCGCTGTCAACTGAGTTCAAGGTCTATAGGCGGCAGATAGAAGCGTCTCTGGTTCAGATTCAGAGGGCTGCCGATGAACTGATGGAGATTCCAATCGGAGGAACGGCTGTGGGTACGGGCCTTAACACTCCAGATGGGTTTGCGGAGGAGGTTGTGAAAGAGCTGTCGAAGATGACTGGGCTTCCTCTCAGGTCTAGTCCACTCAAGGCAGAGAGCATCGCATCCCACGGCAAGATTGTTGGGCTCAGTTCAGCTCTGCGCATGCTTGCACTTGCAGCGTTGAAGATGGCAAACGATATCCGTTGGATGGGGACTGGACCACGAGCGGGTCTGTCCGAGCTCAAGATACCTGTCAATGAGCCTGGTTCGTCCATAATGCCTGGTAAGGTAAATCCGACACAGGCGGAGGCGCTAATCCAAGTCTGTATCCGTGTTCTTGGGAATGATGCGACCCTTGCTCAGGCTGAGGCATACGGAAGTGTGCTGGACCTGAATGTGACGAAACCGTTGATGGTGGTGATCATTTTGGATTCTATCCACATTCTCGCGGGAGGACTAAGATCCTTTGCTACCAACCTCTTGGATGATCTCGAACCGAACTTGGAACACATCAGAGAGCAACTGGATGAGAGCCTCATGATTGTTACACGGCTCTCACCTGTTGTTGGATATGATAAAGCCTCGGAGATCGCAAAACGCGCACTGGAATCCGGGAAGACTATCCGGGAAACTGTTGAAGAGATGAACCTCGGCATCGAAGGCATCGACGAGCTCTTGGATCCCAAGAAGATGGTTTAAGAGTGACCTCCCTCCTTATGCTTGTCTAACCGCTCCGTGAGTCTAGTTGGAATTCGGTGCCGGAGGATATACGATTGGTGTATGAACACGACGTCTTAGTTGTCGGAGCAGGACTCTCAGGGCTCAGAACTGCAATCGAGCTCTCGGATGAGTATGATGTTGCAGTTCTAACGAAAGTACACCCCTTGCGGTCTCACTCAGTGGCAGCACAGGGCGGAATCAATGCATCTCTAGGCGAAGACGATTCTTGGGAGGCACATGCCTTCGACACAGTGAAGGGTGCTGATTACCTTGCAGACCAGGATGCTGTTGAGGTCCTGACGAAGAATGCAACCTCGGCGGTCATCGAAAACGAGCATTGGGGAACTGCATTCTCAAGAAAGGGTGATGGCTCTCTGGCTCAGAGGCCCTTTGGTGGAGCCATGTTTCCACGGACGTGCTATGCGGCAGATCGGACCGGCCACAACCTCTTGCACACAACTTTCGAGCAGGCACTGCGGAAGGCTGTGAAGATATACTCGGAGTGGTTTGTGACGTCACTGGTCGCCGATAAGGATGGCATTTTCGGATTGACCGCATTCAGTCTTGCAACCGGCCAAGTGGATGGTTTCTGCTCTAGTGCGGTGGTTCTTGCAACGGGTGGTTTTGGTCGGGTCTTTGGGAAATCCACTAATGCAATCATAAACACGGGGGACGGCTGCGCTCTGGCACTCAACAGTGGCGTACCACTGAAAGACATGGAGTTCGTGCAGTTCCATCCTACAACGCTTTTCGGCTCCAATATTCTGATGACCGAAGGTGCGAGGGGTGAGGGCGGCCACTTGAAGAACTCCGAGGGCAAGCGATTCATGGAGGACTATGCCCCCGACCAGATGGAACTCGCCCCTCGAGACATCGTGGCTCGCGCCATACGAACTGAGATACGTGAAGGTCGAGGGGTTGAAAATGAATACGTCCATCTTGATGTGAGGCATCTAGGTGAAACGAAGATCAAAGAACGTCTTCCCGGGATTCGGGAGATATGCATTCACTTTGCAGGTCTGGACCCCATTGAGGAGCCAATACCTGTCCAACCCGGGCAGCACTACTCTATGGGTGGCATAGACTGCGACAAAGAGGGTACAACGAAACTCCCAGGGCTATTTGCGGTTGGAGAAACATCCTGCATGAGCGTCCACGGAGCCAACAGACTAGGAGGTAATTCCCTCTTGGAGACCTTGGTCTTCGGGCATGTGGTTGGCAAGCGTGTTGGCGAGTACCTCGAGAACCAGAGGAGACGGTCAAACAAAGAGGTGGAGGAGGCCGTGTTTGACATACGACAGAATCTCCAGAGCCTCGTGATGCGAGAGGAGGGCGAACTCATGTCTAGTGTGAGAATGGAGATGAATGCAGTGATGGATGAGAAGGCTGGAGTCTTCAGAAATGAGGAGGATTTGCAGCAAGCCTTGGCTGAGATACGCGACCTCGGACAGCGTTTCGACAGAGCTGCCCTGGGACAGACTGATGAGCGTTTCAACTACGCACTCATCCGTGCCCTCGAACTCAAGAACATGCTTGATATTGCTGAGGTCATTGTGCTGGGTGCGATACACAGAAAGGAGAGTCGAGGGGCTCACTGGAGAGAGGATTATCCAGAGAGAAACGATACTGATTACCTGAAGCACACTCTTGTGACAAAGGAAGACGATGAACTGAAGGTGTCGTATTCACCAGTGACACTCGGCCAGTTCGAGGTCAAGGAGCGGAGCTATTGATGATTCTGAGAATTGCACGGAGTAGGCAAGGCGGTAAGATAACGCACTATGACCTCTACAAGGTACAATTTGAAAAAGGGATGAGCATTCTTGATGTGTTGTTTCAGGTCCAAGACAGGATGGATCCCTCTCTCTCGTTTCGTTACTCATGCCGGGGTGCAGTATGCGGCAGCTGTGGAATGCTGATCAACAAAATGCCGCGTTTGGCCTGTAGAACACAGCCTGAGACTGTCATGGATGAATCCATGAATCTTCAGGACTTCCCGCCAATCATGGGAAGGCCTGAGGGATGGGATCCCGAGAAGGAGATACTTATCGAGCCTCTGCCAAACCTTCCTATCCTCAAAGATCTCGTAGTCGATATGACTGCATTCTATGCAGCTCTGGAGGAGCTTCGTCTGTGGGCGGAACCAGCTGAGGGTGAGAAGGCAAGAAATCAGAAACCCGATCAGCGGGACAAGATACGACGGTACCTGAACTGCATCATGTGCGCCCTATGCTATGGCTCATGCCCAATCAATCACGAGAGTGCAGAGTATCTGGGGCCTGCTGCTCTCGCAAAAGCGTGGCGATTCTATGATGACTCGCGGACGCCCAATGCTGACAGGTATCTCAAAGATGCTCTGAAGCCAAATGGTGCGCCAATGTGTGAGCTTATCATGAATTGCGTTCGTGCATGTCCTAAGGGTGTTGCTCCAGGCGGAGCTATACGAAAGATAAAGAGCCACGATAAGGAGTAGACCCGCCTCTATTCTCCAGCCAAGTCTTCTTTTGCTCTTCGAAGGGTCATCGCCACTTGGCCTGCATGATGAACAGTGTGATACCCCATCATGATTCTGAGCACACGTTCTACTGTGCCCTCTCTCACCCGTGATGGCGGTGGCAAAGCCACGGTCTTGTGGAGATCGTCTTCCTTGAGTCTGGAAACTAGGGCTACGAAAAGGTTGTAGGCTTCATCGAGCTCCATCTTCACTCTCTCATATCGATCGTCCGTATCGTCAATTCTTGTCTGCTCTCCAAGTCGGATTCCCATCTCATCTGCCACAGCTGTGGCAACAACACTGACCACCAACGTCACGTGATCCACAATCTCAGAGGCAGAACGTCCTCCCTCAGGGGGCATCCAGGCCAAGGCATCGTTATCGTCTTCGATTTGGGAGAGCAGCCAACTCTTTGCTCCCAGCCCGAACTTGACAAGATTCCCTCGATCTCCAGGAATCCTAGTCATTACCATTTCCACCTCTGCGAGTGTCTTCGCGTCCCTCCCCTCTGGATTCAGGGGGCTCAACCATTCTGTCCAGTTCATCTTTCGCCACCATGTCGAGAACCGCTTCTAGATCCTTCACTCCATCTGGGAGCCGAAATATGGTGATGAAACGCCCTCTGAGCATATCAAAGGGCGATCTCCCGATATCGCCAACGACCACGGCGTCGACGTTCTCTTGAGAGAGGGCATCAACAGTCTTCACTCCTCTTCTTCTGTCCGCCTCGTGCCCCGGATTATGCACAAAGTGCAGGTTCTCAATCTTCTCATCTTCTAGATCTGCAACACCAAATACAGGAATCCTGCCGAAGTGCTTCAGTACTCTCGAATCTCTCCCTTCGTCAGCCTCAACAGGTACTGCTACTCGAAGGGTGTGACTCTCTTCTGGGTCCATATGGATTGTCACAGTTTCGAGATCAGGAACCACTCTCCTAAGTTCTTCTTCGATCTTGTCAGACAGAGCATGGGCCTCCTCTATTGAGAGATTCCTCACGACTGTGATGTGTGCCTCTGCGAAAATCACGGGGCCGGCCTGTCTAAGGCGCATATCGTGAATGTCAAGAACACCAGGAATCTCTTCGGCGACCTGTTTCATCTCTTTGCTCTTGTCCGGGTAAGGTGATGCATCCATCAGGGTCAGAACCGACTCCTTAGAGAGTTCTAGCCCTTCCTTCACGACGTAGACCCCGACGATTAGGGCAACCGCTACCTCAACGATGCCTATCCCAAGAAGCGAGAGTCCGATGCCAGCAAAGACCAACAGGCTTGCATACACGTCTGCCTTGGAGTGTTTGCTGTCGGCGACAAGACTCTGACTGCCGATTCTCTTACCTACAGATTTCTTGTATCGCGCGAGTGCATAGTATGTAGATGCGGAGATGGCCGCTGCTGCCAGAGGAAGAATATTGCCTACAATCTCCATGGGCTGAATCAGGGTTCCGATGGATTCCCAGATTATCTCCGCCCCGGAGAAAATAACCAGCAGTGAAACGATGAAAGAAGCCAGATTCTCTGCCCTGTAGTATCCGTACGGAAATCTATCGCTTGGTTTCCGTCCCGTCAGATGCAGGCCTGACAGGACGAGCGCTGAGGCGAAGATGTCCGAGAACGAGTTGACTGCATCAGCCCAGAGTGCCACACTGTTGTAGTACCAACCGACGAGCCCTTTCAGTATCGTCAGGCAGAGCATAGCTACAATGGAAACCTTCGCTACAATCTCGCCCTCTTCAAAGCGTCTCTCGGTGGCTTCCTCTTCTTCGCTCATCATCTATCGCCCTGTATCATCTTCTATGTTCAGTACGGTGTATTTGTACTCAGTCTTTTGGTCTCTTTCCATATCTCTTAGTCTCTTGAGTAGAAGGTCTACCGCAACCTCTTGGCTATCACAGACAATCCAACGTCTACCTAGTTTCTCAGCCGCAATCGCTGTAGTTCCCGATCCGACGAAGAAATCTGCCACCAGATCGGCCGGTCGAGTCGCGCTCTCGATGATTCTACTGAGTAGAGCTAATGGTTTTTGTGTGGAGAATCCTGTATACTCCGCTGAAGACCCCTGAATGGGTGATATGTCAATCCAGAGGTCAGATACTGGAACCCCTTTCCTTTCCGAGAGATACTGTTTCTTGGAATAGCGCCCATTTCGGCTTGTATAGATTCTTCCCTGTTTCCACCATTTCTCGAGCGTGTCCTCAGAGTAGAGATATGGTGCCCTTCTTCCTCGCCATTCGAATTGTTTTCTTCCTTCCGTTCTCTGGATTCCATGGGCCTCAATCTCGATAAGACGGAAACGCCCTCTATCATCTTCGTAGCTGTAGGGTCTGAGAGACCTTTCGTCATGTTTGCGATAGACTGTTTCTGTCGAGAACTCCGTGTGATCCTTCGCATAGAGGAGAAGCAGGTCGTGCTGGTTTCCAAAGCCACTGGTCTGCGATTTTGGGCTATTGGTCCTCTTCCAGACAATCTGATTGACGAAGTTTTCATAACCGAAGATCTCGTCAAGCATCACCTTGAGATAGTGCGCAACGTGGAAATCGACGTGTACCCATAGACTGCCTGATGATTTGAGAAGCGCATGCATCTTCTCCAGACGAGGCCTCATGAAGGCCAGGTATTCCCTGAGTCCTCCTTCCCATTTGTCACTGAAGATGGGCGTTTCTTTCAGTTCAGGTGCTGCTGAAGGGTCTCCTTCTGACTTCTCCTTCAGAGTATAGTCTGTCCCTGAGAAGAACGGTGGGTCAATATATATCAGCTGAATCTGTTCTTGCAGACTGTTCTCCAAATGCTTCATTGCAGCAAGACATTCACCAAGGAATATGCAGTTACTCCATTGTTCCATGCGTCCAGTTTCTTACATCGTCCTTAAGATTCCTTGCCACCGGGTTGACTGTGTTCTCACAGAGTCCATATGCTTAGATTAATTAACAAAAACCCGGGCATTAACTATAATAAAGAGGAGCAAAGAGATGAAGACGAAGCGACTACGGATTTCCATTCTTATTCTGGGGTTGGTGCTGATGGTTGGAACAAGCTGGATTCCAGCCCGGGGTATTGAACCTGCCCAGTCGGAGGTACAGCTCAACAATGCTTTTCCAAACATTACATTCACACAGCCTGTCGATCTTCAGACCCCCGAAGACGGCACAAATCGTCTCTTCGTTGTGACCAAGCCCGGCATCATCTATGTCTTCGACAACAACCCGCACGTACAATCGTCTGATGTATTTCTGGACATTACGGAAAAGGTCAACGATGTGGGAAGCGAAGAGGGCCTGCTCGGTCTGGCATTCCACCCGAATTTCACTGACAATGGTTACTTCTTCGTTGACTACACTGCTTCCACCCCAAGGAGGACCGTGATTGAACGATACACCGTCACTGGTACAGATTCGAATGAGGCTGACCCGGGTAGTGCGCTTGTGATAATGGAGATAGAGCAACCCTACGCGAACCACAATGGAGGTCAGATTGGCTTTGGGAGTGATGGTTACC